>JAZNOQ010000174.1:0-26643 GCA_045589215.1 Eubacteriales bacterium | reverse complement strand
AAGGCAGTAAGGAGACGAAGCTCGTCCTGTTTTTCCTTTGTCAATTCAAACATACCAAACGTCCTCCATATGTATAAGTTTAAAATATTTTTTGCTTTTACCGTGCCATCTTATCCTTCGTCCTTCAGAAAAGGAACCTCTCGCAAGATCCGAAGCATCGCGCGGTGAATAGAGTCTGCCATCTTCAGCATGCCGATATCACTCGGATGCACACCGTCGACCGTGCATTCGCACTCGTCGGGACCCGCGAAGAAGCTCTCACCGTCTATGAACCAGACACGGCTGTCGCCCTCCTCGCGCGCCTTGCGGAAGGTTTCGATCACAACGTCTCTGCGTCTCACCGAATCCTCTGTACGAAGAACACCTTTCTTGTTGTAGAAGTGGAAATCCGGGCGCGAAAGCATCAAGATCGGGATATCGGGATGCGTCTCACGCACGCGCTTATAGAGCTTATAATGCGTTTCACGGAGATATTCGGGGCTCGGCGCACTGTGGTCATAGTCTTGCACGAAGAAGCACATATCAAGCGACGCAAGATATTCGATCATCACGTCCTCCGCCTTCGCGGCGCTTGCAAAGCCGAGGTTCACGTAATGCGCATTCAGTCTGCGGCAAACGATAGAATTATAAGAAAGTCCGGGACGGGACGCGCCCACGCCCTGCGTGATCGAGCTTCCGTAAAAGACGATCGGCTTCTCGTTTCTGTATGGAACACCCTCCTTCAGCGTTGCGCCCTCCGAAAGCCCGATGTAAAGCTCCTCAAAGCCTCTGAGAAGCGGAAGATTCAAGGTATACGAATGTTCTCCCTCAGGCAGATAGACCCTCCCCGAAAAGGAATTCTCCGAATATCTGCCCGAAATACGGAGCAGCTGTACAAAGGCAGAATAAGGAGCTCCTCCGGCGATCTTCGGGTCCTCAATATAGAGGTCAAAGCTAAGGCTTTTCACACAGCTCCCTTTCATATAGATCACAAGATACTGCGAATCGGTCTTAAAGCGGATTCTCCCGCCTGCAGTATTGTAATTTCTGATCGCGACCTTTACACTCGCTGCCTCTGCGACCACTTCGGGGATCCGACAGTAGCGTCCCCCTCCATACGGCTCGTAAAGCCCGTAGATGCGGAAGCAGTCCTCCCTCGCATCGTGAAAAAAAGCATCCTTATATGTAGTAAGAGCACGAAGCTCGTCTTGCTTTTCCCGTGTCAGCTCGTACATCCATTAGCCCCTTTCGCAGTAAAAACGTCTGAACAGACCTTCTGATACTCAAAGACAGTATACCATATATCCCCTGCACTGTCAAGCAAAATTGTGAGAAAAGCACAAAAAGTTAGCGAATGCTAACTAAAACGTTCGCAAAAAATTGTGAAAAATATATCAATTTGTTGAAAATCCGACATATTTCCTCTTGACATCCGTTCGCTCGTTTGTTATAATGTAGGATGTAATATGTACCCGTCTGTTTTCTCGCGGAAAGTATAGCTCTGCGAGGCAATTCAGGCGCAAATACTATCACGTGTCAATAATTAAAGGAGGGCTAAAAAATGGCTCATATCAGCGATACGGCCGTCGCGCAGATCAACGCGATCTGCGACAGATATGCCGATGAAAAGACTCCCTTGATGATGATCCTCAGCGACATCCAGAAGGAATACGGATATATTCCGCTCGATGTTCAGGAGATCGTCAGCAAGAGAACGGGTATCAGCGTTGCCCAGATCTACGGCGTTGTTACCTTCTATTCCTTCTTCTCTCTCAAGCCGAAGGGTAAGTACATCGTAGGCGTTTGCCTCGGTACTGCGTGCTACGTTAAGGGCGCACAGCAGGTTATTGATAAGTTCTCCGAGCTGCTCGGCATTGCTCCCGGCGAGACGACCGCAGACGGAATGTTCACCCTTGATGCGCTCCGTTGCATCGGTGCTTGCGGCATTGCTCCCGCAGTACAGATCAACGGTAAGGTGTACCCCAAGGTAGCGGTTTCCGCTATTGCAGGCATCATTGAGGAACTTCGCGCAGAAGGAGGCAACAACTGATGATTAAGAATTTTGAAGAGCTCGAACAGAGACAGGCAGCTTGCACCGCTACCCTCAGCGACAAGTTCACGGGCAAGGGCCACAAGCGTGCCATCCTCCTTTGCGGCGGTACGGGATGCCTTTCGTCCAACTCCGCTGACATCAAGGCAAAGATCGAAAAGCTTCTCGTCGAGAAGAACCTGACCGACCGCGTTTCGGTCAACCTCGTCGGATGCTTCGGCTTCTGCTCGCAGGGTCCCTTCGTTAAGATCTACCCCGAGGATACCCTCTACCGTCTCGTTACGGTCGACGACGTCGAGGAGATCATCGAAAAGGATATCATCGGCGGCGAGATCGTCGAGAGACTTCTTTACATCGATCCCGCTTCCGGCGAAAAGGTCGCAAAGCAGGAGGATATCAACTTCTACAAGAAGCAGGTCAGAATCGCTCTGCACGGCTGCGGCGAGATTAACCCCGAGGACATCAATGAGGCTCTCGGCACCGGTGCTTTCGCAGGTCTTGCAAAGGCACTGAAGATGGACCGTGCCGACGTCATTCAGCAGGTTCTCGACTCGGGTCTCCGCGGACGCGGCGGCGGCGGCTTCCCCTCGGGCAGAAAGTGGCAGTTTGCTTACGCTCAGCCCGACGGCGACAAATACGTTGTTTGTAACGGCGACGAGGGCGACCCCGGCGCATTCATGGACCGTTCGATCCTCGAGGGTAACCCCCTTGCAGTCATCGAAGGTATGGCGATCGCAGGCTACGCGATCGGCGCACAGAACGGTTACTTCTACGTCAGAGCAGAGTATCCGATCGCTGTTAACCGTCTGAGACTTGCGATCAAGCAGGCGGAAGAGCTCGGGCTCCTCGGCGACAACATCCTCGGAACGGGCTTCTCCTTCCGTGCACATATCCGTCTCGGTGCAGGCGCATTCGTCTGCGGCGAGGAGACCGCACTTCTGAACTCTATCGAGGGTCAGAGAGGCATGCCTCGTCCCCGTCCTCCCTTCCCCGCTGTCAAGGGTCTTTGGGGCTGCCCTACGATCGTGAACAACGTCGAGACCCTCGCGTGCGTTCCCTACATCCTCCGCAACGGTGCTGAAAGCATCGCAAAGCTCGGAACCGAGCGCTCGAAGGGTACGAAGGTATTCGCACTCGGCGGTAAGGTCAACAATGTCGGCCTCGTCGAGGTTCCGATGGGCACGACGCTCCGCGAGCTGATCTACGATATCGGCGGCGGCATTCCCGGCGGCAAGAAGTTCAAGGCGATCCAGACCGGCGGTCCTTCGGGCGGCTGTCTGACCGAAAAGGATCTCGACACCCCGATCGACTTCGACAACCTCGTTGCAAAGGGCTCGATGATGGGCTCGGGCGGCGCGATCGTTATGGACGAGGACAACTGCATGGTCGACGTTGCTAAGTTCTATATGGAATTCATCTGCGACGAGTCCTGCGGCAAGTGCTCTCCCTGCCGTATCGGTACTAAGAGACTTCTTGAGTACCTCGTAAAGATCTGCGACGGTAAGGCAACGATGCAGGATCTCGAGGAGCTTGAGGTTCTCGCTGACACCATCAAGGCAGGCTCGCTCTGTGCGCTCGGTCAGACTGCGGCAAACCCCGTTCTCTCGACCCTCGCATCCTTCAGAGACGAGTACATCGCTCACATCGTTGACAAGAAGTGCCCCGCAAAGGTTTGTAAGAATCTGATGGCTTACGTGATCGATCAGGATAAGTGTATCGGATGCGGCCTTTGCGAAAGACAGTGCCCCGTCAACGCGATCTCCAAGACCGATTACGTAGCACCCGGTCACAAACTGCCCTCGAGAGTCATCGACCCTGCGAAGTGCATCAAGTGCGGTCTGTGTATGGATTCTTGTAAGAAGATCAAGGCTATTGAAAAGAAATAAGGGGGAAGGTTATAATGGCAAAGATTAATATAAAGATTGAAGGCATTCCCTATCAGGTAGAAGAAGGCTTGACCATTCTTGAAGCTGCAAAGGCTTGCGGATACGAGATCCCCACGCTTTGCGCCTTCAACCACGGTGAATGCAACAAGGGCTCCTGCCGCGTATGTCTCGTTGAGGCAACCGGCGCAAGAGGACTCGTAGCTTCCTGCGTATATCCCGTAAACGAGGGCATGGAGATCACGATCTCCTCCCCGAAGGCAGTTGCGGCTCGCCGTGCATCGGTCGAGCTCCTGCTCTCCAACCACTCGATGCTCTGCCAGACCTGTGACAAGAACGAAAAGTGTGAGCTTCTCCACGTTGCTCGCCTCACGGGTGCAAGAGACGATATGTTCTGCGGCGAAAAGACCGCTACCACGCTCGATATGCTCAGCCCCTCGATCGTAAGAGACACCTCCAAGTGTGTGCTCTGCGGCAGATGCGTTGCTCGTTGCTCGAACGCACACGGTAACGGCATCATCGGCTTCCAGAACAGAGGCTTCAAGACCATCATCGGTCCTGCAGAAAACAGAAGCTTCCTCGAATCTCCCTGTATCCTCTGCGGTCAGTGTGTCAACGTTTGTCCCACCGGCGCTCTGATGGAAAAGAGCGAGATCGAAAAGGTTGACGACGCTATGAAGGCAGGCAAGTACGTGGTTGTTCAGACCGCTCCCGCAGTCAGAGCAGCCCTCGGCGAGGAATTCGGTATGAAGATCGGCACGCCCGTGACCGGCAAGATGGTTGCGGCTCTCCGCCGTCTCGGCTTCAAGAAGGTATTCGATACCAACTATGCGGCTGACCTTACCATCATGGAAGAGGCTACCGAGCTTCTGTCCAGAATCAAGAACGGCGGTGCGCTCCCGATGCTCACCTCCTGCTCACCCGGATGGATCAACTATGCAGAGTACTACTACGGCGACTGCCTCGCTCACGTTTCGAGCTGCAAGTCTCCTCACGAAATGCTCGGCGCAGTCCTGAAGCACTACTACGCTGCAAAGATCGGCGTTGCTCCCGAGGACATGTACGTCGTCTCGATCATGCCTTGTACTGCTAAGAAGTACGAGAAGGAGAGAGAAGATCTGAAGACCAAGGGTCTTGCAGACGTCGACGCAGTTCTCACCACACGTGAGCTCGGCAAGCTGATCAAGAGAAGCGGTATCAACTTCGTAAAACTTCCCGACGAGGAATTCGACAACGATATCATCGGTGAATACACCGGCGCAGGCGTTATCTTCGGTGTTACCGGCGGCGTTATGGAGGCGGCTCTCAGAACCGCCCACTACGCACTCACCGGCAAGGAGCACGGCGCGATCAAGTTCGAGGCTGTCAGAGGCTTCGACGGCATCAAGGAAGCAAGCCTTGAGCTTGGCGGCATGACCATCAATGTCGCAGTTGCACACGGCATGAAGAACGCAAAGGTTCTCCTTGACGAGATCCGTGCAGGAAACAGCAAGTACCACTTCATCGAGATCATGGGTTGCCCCGGCGGTTGTATCAACGGTGGCGGTCAGCCCTTCGTCAGAGAGTGCTTCCTCCCGAACGAGGACGCCGACATTATGGACACCTACAGAGAAAAGCGTGCACAGGCACTCTACTCCGAGGATGAAAGACAGGTTCTCCGCCAGTCTCACAACAATCCTCAGATCAAGGCTCTGTACGACGAGTTCCTCGGCGAACCCAACTCGCACCTCGCACACGAGCTGCTTCACACGCACTACCACGCGCGTGTTCCCTTCGACGAGAAGGACTGATCTTGCGTTAAACGCTTCATAAAAAGAACCCCGTAGGGATCTCCCGACGGGGTTCTTTATTGTGTTAATCGTATTTTGAATTGTTACGAAATTGCCGCTCGATCTCGCGGTTCGATTCCTTCTTTGCGATCGACTCACGCTTGTCGTACAGCTTTTTGCCTCGGCAAAGTCCGATCTCCATCTTGAGCCGAGAACCGACGAAATAGATGCGAAGCGGGATCAGCGTGTATCCTTTCTGCGATACGAGCCCGTGCAGCTTCATGATCTCCCTCTTGTGCATAAGGAGGCGCTTCTCGCGAAGCGGATCGCGGTTGAAGATATTTCCCTGCTCGTACGGGCTGACGCGGAAGCCGACCGCCCAGATTTCACCGTTCCGAACCTCGCAGTAGCTGTCCTTCAGATTGACCTGTCCGAGACGAATGCTCTTGACCTCCGTACCAAACAGCTCGATCCCCGCCTCGTATTTTTCGTCCACGAAATAATCGTGATATGCCTTGCGGTCCTCCGCTACGGGGCGCTGTGCTTTTTTATTGTTCTCTGCCATATGTTCTCCTAATCTCGGGGCGTTGCCCCGAACCCCACAAGAAGAAACTTCTTGTAAGAAGTTTCTCCTTGACCTCTTCAAGAACCTTTCTCGAAAAGGATATTCTTATAAAACCGTTCTCTAAAAATCCCAAAAGTTTTTGGGAAATGGGGGCGCGGGGGAAGAAGCCCTTTTTCCAAAAAGGGTTCTTTCCCCGCAAAAAGCTACAATATCTCCGATAAAATGTAGTTGCTTACACGAAAGCCGTCGGTCGTAAAGGCATAGCCACCGTCGGTCCTTCGGACGAAGCCGCCCGCGACGTACCGCGCGAGCTTCTCGCCGTAGAGACGGTCAAACAAGCCCACACCGAAGCGACGGTCAAAATCCGAACGCTCAACACCCCGTTCAAGGCGCATACGAAGCATCACATATTCGCACATCTGTTCTTCTCCCGAGATCGTCTCGCGGCTCTCTACGATGTCCTTCCCCGCAAGATATGCACCGATGTCACGGGATGCGGCAAACCGCTCACCCGCAAAATACGAGTGCGCCGCCACGCCAAATCCGAGATACTCCTGCTGTGTCCAATACGCGAGATTGTGCTGTGATTCGTACCCGGGACGCGCAAAATTGCTGATCTCGTAGCGGAAAAGCCCGTTCTCCGCAAGGATCTCTACCGCATCGCGGTACATTTCATCCTCCGCGTCCTCGTCAGGGAGTAGAAGACGCTCCCGCGCTCTCCCAAAGGGCGTCCCGTCTTCGATCTTCAGCCCGTATGCCGAAATATGCACGGGCTCTGCCGAAAGCGCAACGCGCAAGGTCTCACGGAAGGACTCGGGACTTTGCGCCGGAATGCCGAACATCACATCAGCCGATAAATTTTCAAATCCCGCCGTCCGCGCGTCATCCATACAGCGAAGGAAATCCTCCGCCGTGTGGATCCGCCCGAGGAGGCGCAGCTCCTCTGCGTTTGACGACTGAAAGCCGACGCTGAGGCGATTTATGCCCGCCCCTCGCAAGGCGGTCAGATATTCCCTCTCTACCGTTCCCGGATTGCACTCGGACGAAACCTCCGCACTGTCCGATACGCTGTAACGCGCATAAACCGTGTCGAGGATCTGCCCGATCTCCCGCGCGGATAACAATGTCGGCGTACCGCCGCCGAAATAGACCGTCTCGACGCGATGACCGCGGCAGGCATCCGCAGCCTGCTCAAGCTGCCGCACGAGTGCCGCAACGTACCGCCCCTTTACGTCCGCAGATACGTGCGGGAAGGAGCAAAAATCACAGTAGTTGCATTTCTCTACGCAAAACGGTACGTGGATATACAGGGAAAGCGGATTTCTCGCGTCCATCTTACGATTCATCGAGCTTAAGCACCGCCATAAATGCCTCGGGCGATACCTGCACCGAGCCGAGCTGGCGCATCTTCTTCTTGCCTTCCTTCTGCTTTTCAAGCAACTTCTTCTTACGGGTAATATCGCCACCGTAGCACTTCGCAAGGACGTCCTTACGCATTGCCTTGACGGTTTCCCGCGCGATCACGCGTCCGTTGACTGCAGCCTGGATCGGGATCTCAAAAAGCGCACGCGGAATGTTTTCCTTCAGCTTCTCGCAAATGCGGCGCGCGCGTGTGTACGCCTTCTCCTCGTGTACGATAAAGGAAAGCGCATCCACAGGGTCTCCGTTCAAAAGGAAATCGAGCTTCTGAAGCTTACTCGGAACGTACCCCGCAAGCTCATAGTCAAGCGACGCGTATCCCTTCGAACGGCTCTTCATCGCATCGAAAAAGTCGTAAATGATCTCGTTCAGCGGCAGATCGTAATGAAGCTCAACGCGATCGGTATCGATATACTTCATATCCTTGAATTCGCCGCGTCTGTCCTGACAGAGATCCATCAGGTTGCCGACGTAATCGGTCGGCGTAATAATATTTGCCTTCACGATCGGCTCATATGCGGTCTCGATCTCATCGGGTGTCGGGAAATTCGACGGATTGTCGATCAGAAGCTCCTCGCCACCGCGTGTTTTAACGCGATAAATAACACTCGGCGCGGTCGTGATGAGGTCAAGATTGAACTCGCGCTCGAGGCGCTCCTCGATGATCTCCATATGGAGGAGTCCGAGGAAACCGCAACGAAATCCAAATCCGAGCGCAACCGAGGTCTCGGGCTCGAAGGAAAGTGACGCATCATTCAGCATCAGCTTTTCAAGTGCCTCGCGGAGATCGCCGTAGCGCGATCCGTCTGCGGGATAAATGCCCGCATAGACCATGGACTGAACCGCCTTGAAGCCGGGAAGCGGCTCTGCGGTGGGATTTTGTGCAAGGGTCACGGTGTCGCCGACGCGGGTATCGCTGACGCTCTTGATCGATGCCGTGATATATCCAACCTCGCCCGCCGACAGCTTACCCGTCTTATAAAGCCCGAAGGGCTCCATCGTACCGACCTCGACGATCTCGTAGGTCTTTCCCGTGTTCATCATCAGAACCTTATCACCGGGATGCACCTCACCGTCGACCACGCGGATGTTGACGACAACGCCGAGGTAGCTGTCATAGTAGGAATCGAAAATGAGTGCCTTGAGGGGAGCGTTTTCGTCGCCGCTCGGCGCGGGAATATCGCGCACAACAGCTTCCAAGACGTCCTCGATATTCAGCCCGGTCTTGGCGGATACCGCAGGGCAATCCTCTGCGGGCACGCCGATGATATCCTCGATCTCATTGCGGCATCTGTCAATATTCGCAGAAGGCAGATCGATCTTGTTGATCACAGGAACGATCTCGAGATCTGCGTCGATCGCAAGATACGCATTGGCAAGCGTCTGCGCCTCAACGCCCTGCGTCGCATCGACAACAAGAAGCGCCCCCTCGCAAGCCGAAAGCGACCTCGAGACCTCGTAATTAAAGTCCACGTGACCGGGGGTGTCGATCAGATGAAAAAGATACTTTTCACCGTTCATTGCGGTGTAATGCAAACGAACCGCGCGCGCCTTGATCGTGATCCCGCGCTCGCGCTCAAGCTCCATATTGTCGAGCACCTGCTCCTCCATCTCGCGCTTCGTGAGCGTTTCGGTCGCCTCGAGCAGGCGATCGGCAAGCGTCGACTTGCCGTGGTCGATGTGCGCGATGATCGAAAAATTTCTGATGTGTTCCTGTCTTTCTGACATATATATACTCCTCTGACCTAAACAACTATACAGAATATATTATAAACGAAAAAGCTCCCGCTGTCAAGCGGGGGCGAAAAATATTCGTCTAACAGACGGGAACAAAGCATCTTCCTTTTCATAAACACCGTTTTTTCGGAAAGGTCTTGCTTTTCCCACGAAGGAGTGATATAATATCACCACATAAATATAGCTTCGAAGGAATTAAGCCACATATGAGCAAGATAACCTGTACCAAAGAAGAACGCTCCGCAAAAATCCGATCGGCAGTGAAAGACTACACATTGATCCTTTTAGGCAGCATTTTGTATGCGATCAGTACGATCCTATTCATTTTCCCGAGTGCCACCCTGCTCGGCGGAACGAGCGGGATCTCGGTCATCCTGACGTCGGTGCTACCCTTTTCCCCGGGAGTCATACTGATGGTGATCAACTTTTCCCTCATCATCCTGGCGTTTCCCGTGCTCGGACGGGATATGGCGATCAAAACGCTCGTCGGATCGGTCTGCACCACCGCATGTGTCGGGCTTTTCGAAAGGCTCATCACGCTGAAGGAGCCCATCGTTTCAAACATCTATGCCGCATCTCTCATCGGTGCTGCCCTCATTGCAGTCGCAAGTGGAATTATGTTCTACGTTGATTCCAGCTCGGGAGGAACCGACATCATCGCACTGATCGTAAAAAAATTCACGCGTCTGAATATTGGAAAGGCGCTGCTCGTCACCGACGTTTTGATCGTACTGATCGGCGGCGCACTTTCGAGCATCCCGATCCTGATCAGCTCTTCCCTCGGTCTCCTCGTGAAGACCTTGGGGATCGATCTCGTGATATCTATAATAAAAAGACTTCGCAGGTAAAGACGAGATATTTCCAGAGAACAAAAAAGACACCCACTAGGGTGTCTTTTTTTACGTGGCATGAGGGATTCTGAACCCATACCTGATCGCTTCGCGTTCAGGCGGCAGATCGCGGAACGTAGAGGCAAAACGACATTCCTCCCTGCGCGCTCTGCACAGAGTTTCTCATTCTCCCGTATCACGATATAAGAAAAGGTCATCCATAGGATGACCTTTTCTTATATCGTGGCATGAGGGATTCGAACCCCCGACCTTTTGGTTCGTAGCCAAATACTCTATCCAGCTGAGCTAATGCCACATTGGAGCTGCTAATCAGAGTCGAACTGATGACCTCATCCTTACCAAGGATGTGCTCTACCAACTGAGCCATAGCAGCATTTTCGTCCTTTTCTTCCGAACGCTTGACTATTATAGCACAACCGCCCTTGTTTGTCAATACCTTTTTTGATTTTTTTAAAAAAATTTGTGGATCCGTAAGCGATACGGATCGGTTGACATAATGCAAACCGATCCGTATTTTTAGTGGCATCCGATCATAGATGCCCGCCCTCGATCTCAGCGGTATTTTTCCCGTGAATCACGACAGTTCTGTCCTCGGGTACGTATTCGTCAGGAAAATGGATCATCACGTTTTCGCCTTCAAGCCGCATCTGAAGCGTACGGATATCCACTCCCGCAACCGTTTTTCCCGTTTCAAGCGCGAGACACGCCGTTTCCCCTGCCGCCTGACCCGTCAGGATCGCAGGAGGGATCACGCGAAGCAGATCCCAGCCGTAACCCTCACCCGATGCCGAACGCCCTGCCGTAATGATGTTCGGGAATTCCCGTCGCGTAAGCGTCCGAAGCGGGACCTCAAAGAGGTGGTCGCGATGCTCAAAATCGTTGATCGCGCAGACCGAATCATCAAAATGGCGATATGCATCGGATACCCGAAGCGCATAATCCCCCTGTATCCGACAGGTCGTGCGGAACTGCGGCATCATCGGAATCATGGCAATATCACGCGTCTTGCGCGCCTCCCGTGAGGTTTTTAGCTTATCAAGCACCAGCATCTGGTTCGTCACAAGATAATCGGTGACCTCCTCGACAGTAAGCCCCGACCAACGAGGAATGTCATCGGGTTGTCCATCACCAAACAAATTGATCCCGCCGCCCTTCACATTCGAATAGATCCGACGGATATCCCCCGTCTCAAGTGCCTTTTGGCATCCCTCGAGTGTGACCGCCCGCGTTTCATAGGTGAAGAAGTTCTGCCCCGCGACCGTCGGAACCCCCATGCGGCGAAGCAGATCGGCGTCACCCGTCGTGTCGATCAGCATTTTACACCCGTAAAGCTCAAGTCCCGATTTGGAATCGGTGACCACTCCGCGGCAGCATTTCCCCGTCTCTTCATCGACCACCGCCTCGACAGCGATGCAATCGTACAGCACGTCAACCCCCATCCGCGTCACGCTTTCAAGAAGCTGATACGCAAAAATGTACGGTGAATAGCGCTGCGTGTATCGTTTTTCGGTGTATTCCGTTGGTTCGCCGTTGCGCCAAGCCGCAGAGATCGTGTCATATCCATACAGCGCACTCTCGCGAAGCCACTGCTCGGCAAGCCCGAATATGATCTGCTTGCCGCGACCGTTGCACATCGGAACGAATAAATTGATCAGCCCCGTTGTACCGAGACCGCCGAGAATATTCGTCTTTTCGAGTAAGAGCACCGACCTGCCGCGCTTCGCCGCCGCATATGCCGCAGCACACCCCGCAACACCGCCGCCCGCCACAATAACGTCATATGACTTCTTCTCGGTCAATGCCTTTCGATATATGTATTCCATCGTTGTTCCTCCGATTTCATTACGATTTGATCACCTTGCCGTCAAGCACGGCACGTGTCAGCGTGTCTCCGCTGTAAACGAGCTTCAGCGAGAAAAACGGTCGGTCAACGTCAAGAAGCTTTAGAAAGATCCTGTCGCCTTCCCACATCGGGAGCGCGAGGAGATCCGATTTTTCGATCCATTCAAGCTCCCCCTCGTCGCAGTCCTTCACTTCCCCCGAAAATCCAGAGATCGTAAAAAGATGCATATGCTCGGTTCCGTAAAGATTGGAAACGAAGGTTACGATGCCGCGGTAAGCGTATTTCGTGACGGAAAGTCCCGTCTCCTCGAACACCTCGCGCATCATACAGTCCTCGGGGCTCTCCCCGTTTTCAAATTTTCCCCCAACGCCAACCCATTTGTCACGGTTTTCGTCATTTTCTTTTTTCGTGCGGTGAAGCATCAGATACGCACCGTCACGTTCAATATAGCATAAGGTTGTCTGCTTAAAATTCATAAAAAGCCCCGCTTTGTTTTTTTCTATTATATACGAAATAAGATCCGTTGTCAAGAAAAAGGCGCATTCACAATTTATTTACAATCAGAAATGCGGTTTTTCAACCATCCGCCTTGACTTTTCAATGGAAATGCGGTATAATAGTTCCTGCGAGTTTCTGCAACGGCCGCTCGCAAGAGTATGGAGAAGTACTCAAGAGGCCGAAGAGGCGCCCCTGCTAAGGGTGTAGGTCGGGTTTTTCCGGCGCGAGAGTTCAAATCTCTCCTTCTCCGCCATTCAAGTCCACAACAGCAATGTTGTGGACTTATTTCTTTCTATTTGAATCACAAAACGCCACCGAGATCCCTCCCTCTCGGTGGCGTTTTTGTTTTGTGACAACCTGTTTTATTCGCGCCGTCAACCGTTTGGTCAACCGTTTGGTCAACTAGTTCGTCAACTGGTTCGTCAACCAAATCGTAAACTTGTTAAAATGTTTTTTGAACCGAGCGAAGGCTACTGCTCGATCACCTCTTTCAAGGTGTAATCACTCATAAGGTTCATATGAACCTCGATCCTATCGGGATAGATGAGAACCTTGTTAATATACTGATCAATCACCATACGGCGAATTGCCAGCGTGCCGTTCTTTAGTTGTTGCTCGGCAATGTGAAACAACTTACTGATCTCTTCTTCGGAGAAATTCTCCCGCTTCAACATCGCCTCGGCTTCGACCAATTCAAACAAGAGTTTTTCCTTGGATTCCTCCAGCTCATGAAGCTTATCCTTGAAGGCAGCCGATCCGGTTTCAACCATGAGATTTACGGTGTTGTTAATCTTCCGCTCCACATCACGAAGCTCCTTTTGTAATGCGCGCACGCGCTCCTTCGCGCTTCCGCTCTTCTCCGCTATGTATTCGTTATATTGCTTTACAAGCCGCGGAATCACTGTCGGATTGAATAATATTCCAGACAGTCGCTCAAGCACCAACTGCTCCAGCTTATCCCGATTGATCTCGGGATTGGTGCATTGCGTGTTGCGCTGATTGCGCCGCGTGCATTTGTAAGAGATGTAAAGCGGATGTCCCGGACGTGGTCTGCGGGAATTACCGGCATAAGGGCTTCCACACTCACCGCAATAGATCTTACCGCTGAGTAGGTACTCCTGCTTTGCGGAGAATTTAGCGGCTTTGTGTTGGCGCTCCTTCATCTTAATTTGAACACGTCGGAAGTCCTCCTCGCTGATAATGGCTGGGATCCCACCGGGAATTCGAATGACCGCTTCGGGCTCGTATTCTCCGTGTCGAACGTACTTGCCCTTTGGATTCTTGGTGGAATCCTTGACGTAAATGTACACGCCCGTATAGCGCTCGTTCCGCAGAATGGCGTATAACGAATTCTTCGCAAACGGAATCCCTCTCCGCGTGCGGTATCCCTTGCTGTTAAGCGAGTCAATGATTTCGGTATAAGAGTAGCCGCCGAGATACATTCGGAAAATCATACGAACCGCCTCCGCCTCGTATTCGTTGATGACGTACTTTTGCGTAGCTCGGTCAACCGAATAACCTAGCGCAGGAGGACCGCCCGTTACCTTGCACTCCAGAGCATTCTCCTGCAGCCCCTTGCGAACCTCCCTCGAAAGGTTAAGCGAATAATACTCGTTCATACCCTCAATCACGGATTCCAGAATCACGCTTTCGGGACTGTCCTGCAGATTCTCCAGCACCGAGATCAGCTTGACGTTATTCTTTTTCAGAATATTCTTGTAGAATGCGGAGTCGTATCTGTTACGTGCAAAACGGTCGAGCTTGTGGACGATGACGGCATCCACGTCTCCCTTAGTTGCCGCCGAAATCATTCGCTGGAACTCGGGACGATTGTCCGAGGTTCCCGAAACACCCTTATCCGCATAGGTGGCGAGCAGAACGAAGTCGTTCTCGTCACAATATTTGCGGATCGCCCTCAGCTGGGCATCAATGGACTCCTCGCGCTGAAGATCGCTTGAAAATCTTGCATAAGCAATGGCTCGCTTCATCCTGCTCACCTCCTCTCATGTAGAATAAATTTATCCGTTTACGTAATTACGCAACGGCAGTCTGTTCTGTTTCAGGCGTTTCGCTCTCTGTTGCGGCGTCAATTATCTGACAGAGCAGGAAAAGATGTTCTTCCAAAGTAAGACTAGATGCTTCTTTGAAGCAGATCTCACGGGTGCGCATTTACAAACCTCCTCTCATTTTTATTCCCTTGATATAGCTGATGGGGTTACCATCGGGAGTCCTACGGCGCCGAATCTTTTCGGCGTTGTAGTTTTCATTGGCATATCGAGCAAAGTGGTTGGAGAAGTATTTGATGTCCACATACCCATATTCGCTAACAAATATTGCGTGGGCATCCTCGGTGAAAATACCGTCCTCGTTGGATGGCTCAAAATGTTGAATCGTCATTTTATAGATGTTGGATTCGATGTGTGCCATCAGGTCATCGTTTCGTAAAATACCGATAGAAGCATTCATAGGATAGTCACCGGTAAAATTGTAATTGTTTTTTACCAGTTGGAAATAATGAGAAAGTGCTAAAGCGGCAATTCCGTCCTTTTCCGCCTTGAGATATGAAAGCAAATTGCGATCTCGTTTCTCCGGGGGAGTGGCATAGTCAAAGGGTATTGTTACGATTCGTTGAACAAAAGCATCATCTTGTTCTGACGTCAAAAGAGGATGGTTGGTTGCCAGTATGAATTTCGCACGGTTGTAGAAAGAAACCATTGGTGTATACCGTACTTCCGCTGACACGAAATCTCCACCGGAAAGTTGCTTGAGCTTGCTGGTGCTGCTTGCCCTCAGCGGATCCGATGTCATATCGGCAGAAATACAGAGTGCCTTGCCCACCAGACTTGACGCAATAAATCGACCGCCCAGGTTGTGCACATCGATGGGCATAACCGCTTCCTCCGAGAAGAAGGATTTGATCAGCTCGCAAAGGACACTCTTGCCCGAATTCGAAACGCCTTGAAACAAGAAGATGGCTTTTCCCCTGTTGTCGGGGGTCAGAATATAACCGATCGTCTCCAAAATTCGAATTTGCAGTTCTACGTCCCCACCGGTGATTTCCTGCAAGAATTGTTGGAAACGGGGGCAATAGGGCTGGGAAGTGGGATGATAATTACATTCAATTAAGTACGTAACCAGACTGTTTGGGGAATGAGGATAAAACGCGCCGGTGTGAATGTTCAAAACGCCATTGTCAAAGGCAATTTCGCATTGATTGAGCTCATCCGGTCTCTTAATGATGGACTCTTCTAAGTAAAGTAATTTTACGATTTCATTAATATGCTTTGTTTTAATTAGAGGGATCCGGATGTGCTCCAGTAGCGTTTTGATCATTCTGTGCATTTCGCGTTCCGTCCTTTTTTTGTAAAATTTTGCATCGAAAATATAGAACTGCTCCTCGCACATAAAGCAGAAGATACTGCCCAAAACCATTTTTGAAAGTTCGTATTCGGATGGCTTGTGAACGAGCGGTTTTGTCTTTTGAGTTCCGAGCGATACGTGAAGTTTTGCAGTGCTGACAGCGTTTTTATCGGTGCAGATGACTTCTACCGGGGACTCCGATTTCGTATTGTTCTTTGGAAGATCCGGTTTCTCTGTCTGAATCGGTTCCTTGACAATTTTTGCCGAGATTTGAGGTGCTTGGTGCGTCTTTTTTGCAGATTTCTCAAGCATTGCGTTTGCCTCGGATGCTTCCAGTGCACGTTCAGGCGAACCGAAGAAATCCATTGGCTCAATGAGATCTTTGGTTTCCTCCGTTTGCCCACTAAAGAATAGTGCCTCTTTTTCCAGATTGTCAAATTCTAGCGGGCATATTAACTTACCGGGTGGTGGATCGAAGAAGTCCATTGGTTCGATCAGGTTTTTGCTGTTGTTTTGAATTTTAATCATGAAAATTTCTCCTTCAAAATATTGGCAATATCATTGCCTGATGACAGTGTATCAAAAAAAGCCAGCCTAGGGTTTTGGAAAAAAATCCACAGGGGCTTAAAACCCCTGTGGATGGTGATATGAATTTCTATTTTTTTCTGTAGTTTTTCATCTGCTCTCTATATTCTGAAAGAGTCGGTAGTAGTTCATATAAGGAAATAAGTTTATTGTGTGTAGAGTTTTCATCTTTCCCTTTTTCTTCAAATATCACTGGCATATATGTTTCAGCTATGGGAAAATGATTTTTAAAAAAGGCCATAGCATCTTTATAGGTGGTCATATTCCATGACGGAAAAAGTTCTGTAGGAAACAGGCCTAGCCACATCTTTTTAATTGCGTAGAGAGCATGACGTATTTGTCCTTGCTTTATAAAAGCTTCTTTATTGTTTGAAAATATGGCTTGAACTACTCTATCATAATTTAAGATATCATATGAATCCGCAATTTCAAGAGATGGATCGTACCTTCCAATAAAATAAGATGCGTTGAACGTAGATGGGCAACTTACAAGAATATTATGATCATGCATATACTTCGCCATTTTCGCAAAAAAATGAAACCGATTTGATACCTCAAAAATATGTATTTGAAGACAGGCAATAACATATTCCTTTGGATCTTGCATTTCCTTTATTTCCGCAAATATGGAGTTATAGGTTTCATATGCATTTTTTAGGCTTATATTACTTCCCTTATCTGATGAAACTACAAAGGCATCTTTTCTTAGAAGCATCAAACGAAACAGAGCATCTTGATTCTCTGCAACCAAATCTAAAAAACGTAGCTTTAAAAAAGACAAATCGGTTCCTTTTCTTGTTAATGTTGGTTCCTCGGGGTGCTTCATTTCGCTTTCATTTTCATATTGTTTTGCTCGGGCTTTTGACATGGCATCAAATAGCATATTCGCATCTCTTAATCTATAGTATTTTGCTAATGATTGTTCGGTTTCTACAAGAGATTGTCTTTTTAATTCATCTTTTGAAATGTATTTCTTTATTGAAAAACTGCGTAAAGTCTGAGAAGCATTTTTGTCATTTTTTAGCCAGTTATACAGCCAATCAATAATGACGCAACTCGCAATCATATCTGTTTCTTGTGGACTTAGTTTGTAATTGCTTTTTATACAATAAGCATTCGTTAGTTTGATGATTTGTTCTCGCATAAATTCAATGCTAATTGGATTGGTAGAAATCGAATCTTTCATAATGCTTCTCCTTGTGTCAATGTGTCGATCCTTGGATCGCTTTTTTTCATTATACCACGTTTTTTGCGTGAAAAGGGTAAAAATGAAAAAATTTCTGATCCAAAGATCGACACATCGGCACGTAAATGCTCCATTGTAAACTTTTACAACGCATATGAACTATACAGTAAAAGATCGCGGGGCCCAGGGGGAGGAATTATCTAAATTCCTTCCCTCTTGCGAAAAATAGGGGGTAAACAAAAAATGGCGATACTAAAGATCGTGAACGGAAAAGGGCAATATAAAGATCCTGATTCCACGAAAGATGTACTGAATTATATACTTGATCCACGAAAAACAAAGCTGGGGTTATATGGATATTTCCAAGTTGATCCTCAAGAACCGGCAAAAAGCATGCGGAACGTGGCAACCTACTTTGGAAAAGAAAAAGGGGTTCAAATTAGACATTACGTAATCACTTTCCCGCACTATGAAGTGTCAGAACCGATTTTAGTTGCACAATTTGCTGACTATGTGGCAGAATACCTTTCTACTGATTATCAGACGGTATACGCAGTTCATGAGGATTCCGACTATGTTCATATCCATTTTGTATGTAATGCAATCAATTACCGAACGGGAGAGCGGTATACAGGAAAAAGAAAAGAGCTTTTTTGTTTTGAGACTTTTCTGAAAAGATTGCTTAGCAAATTTGGTGTACACTATTTGAGAATCATATATAACTAAACCGGCAAACCGGCTCGGATGATTCCGAGCCGGTTACATTTTTACTTTTTCTTTGTATGCAAAGGATTCTTTACCCCTCGGCTTACAAGATAGACCGAAGCGCCGAGAATGGCTCCCTCTGCGAAGTACGCCAAGGGAGTTCCTGCGAGCGCAAATAAAATAGGCATTTTCTTTCCCCCTTTCAGCTGCAACATCTGCAGCTTTTTCTTCTTCCGAGCCGTGCGAACTCAGATATGCAGAGCACCGCCAACGATGCTACGAATCCAATGAATCGCCAGAACATATGCTTTACCTCCTCAAATAAATTTCAATGTGTTCAAATTTTCTCTTGTATTTCTGTATCTGCTCGTCCGACAGACTTTCAAAGCTTTCGCTTTCGGGCGGAGCCGAGCAAATCAGAAACGTACCGCTCACGATGTCATAGATCTCTCCTCTTTCATCGCGTAAAGCACGGTTGAGAGGAAGCCCGAGCAGCTTGCCTTCTTCATTGCAAATAAGAGCAACGTGATCGTCCTCGAATGGATAGATCGCCTCGATCAGACCGCCGACAAGCTCTTGCAGGGTTTCCAGTTTTCCGTCGATCGTGGCTTCATAAGGCTCTTTTAACGGTTCAATAACCAAAACGTTCATAATGTTTTACCTTTCTATAGAATGTACTGGGTTTTAGATCCAACCGTTTCATTGCTTCAACGGCAGTGATCTTGTTTTCTTTCCAAAGTGCAACGACTTCCGGGAAGTTCTTGCGCTCGATCGGTTTTCTGCCTTTATATACACCGTTTGCTTTGGCAATGGCGATGCCTTCCTTCTGCCGTTGCAGAATATATTCACGCTCCAATTCCGCAACCGCGCCGAATATAGTCAGCATAAACTTTCCTGTAGCCGTGCTTGTGTCTATTGCCTCCTTCTTAGAAACAAATTCCACATTTTTTGTTGTGAGTTGTTCTGTCAGATCAAGAAGATCTCTTGTGTTTCTCGCAAAGCGGCTAATGGATTCCACGATGACCGTGTCTCCCTCACGTACAAAGCTCATCATACGTTTAAGCTCGGGACGATCGGTATTCTTGCCGCTCATCTTGTCGATGAATACCTGTTCCACGCCAAGCTCGCTCATCAATACTTCCTGACGCGCAGTGTTCTGATCCGCGCTACTGATACGAATATAACCTATCTTCATTTCTTCTCCTTTCTACATAGCCTTGTTTTTTCTAAATGCATATAGCATAATTGTTAAACCAAACTGTACGACACAAATACGCTTTTGGAATAAACGTTTACTCTAACAGTACACACCTTCATAGAAGAAATCCTCAATGTCCTGCAAGGTGAATCCTTCAGCGAGCAGAGTGTCCACATCCTCGGCGGTATAGCCAAAGGTGTGCGCCATAGATTTCAGAATGTCCTTGTATGACCACCCCGTTTCCTTTGGTGCGACATCATCCCACTCGTCAAGAAAACATCTGTATGGGTATCCGTAATACCCGTAGGCATAGAGATTCTGCAGAGAGAACTGCGACATCTCCCATACACCGTTTGAGGATATCTTCATCATATCCCCCTCGTTGATCTCAATGCTTTCCGCAATGCCGAAATTATAGGGGATGCGAGCGAGTGCTGACTTCAATATTTCTTCTGTTGAGGTATAGATATACAAATTCCGTTCACGCCAATAATAGATCAGAGCGGATTATTGCCTTTGATAAAATAGACGTTGTTCGCATTGTCAAGCATCGACAACGTGAACGAGCCTTCCAATTCCTCCGCAACCTTTGCCATACTCTCAAATGACAGATCCGTCTGCCTCTCCAACAACTGAACCGCAACGTAGGAATCGGTTTCAATGTTGGTCTTGGGCAGGCGGTATTTCATTTTAAGTTCGTCGTCGTTCATCAGGATGCCATTGTGAGCAAGTGCAAAGGGCGTGTCACCGGACTTGCCATAGAACGGATGGTTGTTGTAGTTGAATTTCTCATTGCCCTGCGTTGTCATGCGTGTATGCCCTATAATGACGTTGGCATCCATAGGCAGACGAAACCACATCTTGTGAGCGGCTTTGGGACGCTTGTAGATAGTCAAATGCGAATCGGTATTATAGGCGATCCCCGTTGCATCCGTTCCTCTGACCTCGCAGGATGCGGCAAGGACAGACAATATCTTCGTCCGCTGTCGGACGGTCAGGGTGTTTCCGTAGTCCAAAATTCCAAACAGGCAGCACATTATATTTCTTCCTCCGTTTCTATTGATTCGTTGACATAGATTCTGCGTTCTTTGAGGTACTGAATCAGCTCCGGTTCTGTAATCAGATCGACGAAACGGCTCCAAGAGAGATGGCGCACTTCATCATCTGACAAAGAAACAGCCACCTCGCAGATATGGTTGACCAACTGCAGGGTGGCATAGATGGTATTCAATTTCAAAGTGCCTCTGAAGATACGGAACTCGATTGTGGAGTAGTTCGTAAGGTTCACACACGTATATCTGCCGTCGTAACCTTTCTTGGCATGCTCGAGCATTTCCTTGGGCTGATCCTTATACCCATATCGACGCGCCCAACTGTTAAGCTGCTCCTGCGTTCTGCGAGAAAAGATTAGAAGCTCGTTCCAATTGCGCTCCACGAAGTATAGGATACGCCCGATTGCTTCGTCCTGAGATTCTGCACTCTCGCCAAAGCTTGTTCGGTTGACGTGGATATGTAATCCGCAGGTCTCGGCTTGGTGGGACGTGTAACCAAGCTTACGCACCTTGTCGGTGATTTTATCCCACGGCATGGTATTCAGATGATAATCCAATGTCATAGGATGGGTGACGATTTCAAATCCGTCGTGGAGAGAACCGTCGTGTTTACAGTAAATATGTTCGTCCAGACGGTTGCCGACGCACATCACATCCTCTGCCGAGGAATCATCCTCACCGCCCTCGTCAATCTCCAATTCCACGCCAAAGAATCTACTACCTTCGCCATAGAAAATGGGATCTGGTTTGTAGTTGTACTCGTGAATGTTGCGGTCACACTCGATCTCATAGCAAGAGCGACAATAGGGATAGTCGCCGTCGTCGATATAGTGTGCCGCATCGTTGTGGATCATCCTGCCGCAACGCTCGCAGTAGGTATAATTCTCGTCGTGGCAGTCCTGACAGAGAGGGTGTTCCGACGTGCCGGAGTTCTCGCTCCTGTAGATCCGCTCGCCGCAATCGAGGCAACGAGTGGTGCGTTCGTTCAAGCAGTCGTGACAGAAAAGCTGACCGTCAAATTCTGTCAGTAAGTGCTCCGCAAAGGGGTTGTTGCAAATCGCGCAAATGTTTTCTTTCATAAAATCCTCCAAAAATAAAAAATACCTGTGACCGTAGCCACAGGTTAATATCATAGAAATAGTATGTGATTCAAAGTTTTCTTAATTGCGGTTTCTGGATTTTATGCAAAGAAATCATGATCGCCCAGACAAATATGCTCCGAATGACAGAACGACCATTCGGAGCATATTTATGTTGTTTTCAAATGCGAATCTCGCAACATCAGATGCTTTTTCTGTGTGGATTTTTCGATTTGGTAGCCTCAAAACTGACATTCACAAGAAACTGCACCACGTCATCCGGTGCATCGGACAGAAGCACCGAGATCCAATGGAGCTTGTTCATGTGATAGGCAGGATAGACTCCATCAGCCGCTCCAAAGGAGCCGAACATCTCGATCGGAAGCTTCAAATTGACCACGTCGATGATCTCGTCGCTGTCGATCCCAAACTTGCGCCGTGATACTTTCATTACAATGGCATACCACTTGCGATTATCCGAGTGCCTCAACACCGCCGTTTCAAAATCTTCATCAAACGGATAGTCCGGCGATGTGCCGTGTGTATCGTGGCAAAGTTCAAAAAATTGTTGTTTTGTCATCGCAGGGCCTCCTGTTTTAATTCTCTTTACAATGCGGTGCTGTAAGATTGATCAAAGACGAATAAATAATTTAACCATGGGAATATAATGTAATATGCGCTATCAGTGTGGCGAGATGACATACACAACAGCTTTCTAAAGTTAGGTTGATATCTTGGAAAGCTAAATCAACCAGTTGGGGCAGGACCAACATAGCGCACATTAATTAAGCAAATCTGTCTTTTTAAAGGACTTACCGAAGTATTTTTTTGCTACACTTTCTACATTCCCAACAATTCTTAAGTTCCTATTATACAGAAAATGCTTATGAACAATTCGTCTTATCATTGACTTCACCAATAATAGATCTGTACCATCATACAACTCATTTGCTTCTTTGGTGAAGGCATTAAACTTACCCAAATTCTCAAGCATCATAATGTGTTGAATTTTTTGATTGGTGTTTTCAACAGGAAACAGGTTCATAACTTCTATTGTTTTACTAGTTACGGAAAGTCGTGCACAATTATTATACAAGTTCAAAATATAAGTTTCCGCACTTCGTACGATAGCTTCTCTAATCTTTTCTTCTGTAACACTTTCATCTTGAGTTTTGAAGAAATTAACTAAGGCCGTAACTATTTCATCAAAATTTTCATCGATGCCACGCAACAGTTTAAAAGCGATACGATTCGGAAATCTGTATATATCTTCCGAAAGTTCAATTTTGTCTTCTCGTTTTAGACGATGATTAAATCCAGGAAGAATTTTACAAACCAATTCAGTAAATCTTAATGCTTGTCCTAATTTATAATCTTCAGACTCAATATCCGATTTGTCATAATCGTATAGTGAGACTCTTTCAATTTTATCGTTCTTGGTTACTGCTTTTTCATATTTTTCATGGCGTTCATCTTTTTTCTTTCGATCATCTGCACTAGGAAGTTCTGGTATAGCTGGACAAGCTAACTTCAAAATAAACCCGATATTCTTTTGATCGATGTCAAATTCAGGCCAATCCTTCATATGTTCTTCAGCCTTTTGCTTGATAAAGCGTAAGATCCCTATGCTACTTGTTATATAGGACAGGAACAGCAATATATCACCGTTGATATTAAAACAAATATTTTGAGATATTTGTTCCAATTCCCCATGACCTTCTCCATTGTTGTATCTGGTATTCAAGCTTTTTGCAACGAAATAAGCAAGATAATTGTTGTTATAAAAATAATATGCATTATCTTCTTCAACCAGAATTTTTGCCTGTACCATAACTTCGCAGAATTTCTGAACACTCACTCGCATGAGATTATCTTCATTATACTTGTCAATGATTCCTGAAAGATCTGTGGAGTTTAGCGGATACTTTTCTTCAAAGTGAATAGCATAAGCAACATCCTCTAAAAGAACAGAAAATTCATCTACGGTTTCATCAGAAGCAAAACGGCGAATATTGTTTACAAGATTTGTTTCAAAAACTCTGCCAAACACATTTTTGTTTGAGGTTGTTGCCATTTCCGCATCTCGAACACAGTACTCGACATACATGTTAATGAATTTTGGACTCAAACTGAACAATTTGATTTGATCCATTATAAATGTATTAATGTTTTCTGCTTCTTGATCAGTATCTTCATAGGTACCATTATATGTTTTGATTAATCCTTTGATCAGTTCCAATCTTTTAGAAGCATAGAAAGGCAATAACCTAAGCTTAATGATTGAGGCAGTTTCATCCAACTGTTCTTTGACAACCTCTATCATATCAATTTTCCACTTGGGTTCTATGACACTTACAACGTGCCCAAAGTTGGCGCACAAATACTCTTCTAGCGGTTGCAAATATTTTGGCTTAATTCTATTCAAATCATCTAGCAGAATTACTTTTTTCGTCTTGTCTATTTGCGTATATTTTTCATATGAAGTAGGTCTATCACCGTACTGTTCTTCAAATGCAGCTCTAATAGCTCTTTCGGGATTTTTTCCTATGATATTGCCTTCGTTCAAATAAATCGGAACATAATTTCCAATCAACGAGGTATATATCTTGTGCAGCAAACAAGATTTTCCACTAGATTCATCTGCTTCTATGATAATTTGTTTGTGCTGATCAATTAGTGTTAAAAACTCGCCAAACTCTTTGATTTCGTTATGATCTTCTTGGTTAAGTATTTCTACTCCCGGGAAAACGAAATACTTATTAAGTTCAAATTTATTATCATCAAAGGAGATACTACGTACATATTCATCCGACGGCTCCATTAAATACTGATCATTTTTATTCTTTTCTATTTGAAATTCGTCGTTAGACACTTTTGTAAAAAAGTCTTCCTTTTCGTTCCAAGTGAAAAGAGTAGTTTCTGCCTTATTAGTATCCAAATCTACAAGTATTGCGGTAAAAGAAATCTTTCTTTCCTTAAAATCTAACCCTTGAGCAATAGATTTAATAACGTGATTGTCTGCTTGACACACCCCAGAAAGATCATCGATATGCTCGTGTCCATACAAGAATATATCCGTACTTCCATAAAGTTGTTTTTTGAAATTGTTGGCATCTTCCCAATTAAACCATTCGGGTCCACGGTGCGAAACCGTTAATACCAAATCAACATCCGCACCTCTAGATAACCTACACCATTCATTTTGAGGTAACAAGTGCTTTCCCTTGTCATCATCTCCATACTTATCTTTGCAGGTTGAAAACAGCTCACTGTTAATAAGATTTATTTGGATTTTTTTGCTACCAAAAGTGTATTGCTTTACATCAATCAATTTGTTATATGAAAAACAATGATATTTTCCTGCAAAATTATAAAAGTTATCAAATTTTTTTAATTCCTCTGCTATCATTTCTTCCGTAACGGGAGAAGAGAGCAGTTCTGCAATTTCGCTACGTCCTCTTGCTTTCCCTCCAAAATCAATGTCGTGGTTTCCAGGAACAACCAGAGTATTCACTGGGTAAGACATTGGATACTTTTCCGATATTCGCTTCCATAGTAAGCCAAGATATATACTACATTTTTTATATTCATTTTCTTGACCAGCTTGCGACAAGTCTCCGCTAAAAATTATATAGCATTTATCGAACTCTCCAATGCTGTTTAGAGCTTGAACCTGAGCATTAATTGTTTTATTGTCAATAAATGTATTAGATAGTAAATGTGCGTCACTCAAATGTAAAAATAAGACTTTCATAATATACCTCCTTTTTATGCCGCTGGATACGTATTATAAACGTACTCGTAAAGCGTTTGCTTATAAATAGCTATTTCGTTATCACTATAACTTTCAGGCAAATTAGCCCACAAGAGATCACGAATCATCACGCTGATAATCGACTGTGTTTCCTCTTTGTCGCGCCAGTGGTCGAGCTCGTGAATACGCGCTTTAATCTTGATCAGCATCTCTTGTGCAAGCTTTTTCACTTTCTTAATATCCTCTTTTGAAAGTGATTGCCCGCTTATCAAAAGGTCGTAAATAGAAAGCTCTTCATCGCTGTCAAAACCTTCCTTGACGTAACGTTTCTGTTCTTCGTCAAGGTCATTTACAAGTTTCATAAGATTTTCAAAGACGATAGCAATTTCATCCTTCTTGTTGTCCTTATTGTACTCATCAACGATATCCTGATAGCGCTGATAATAGTCGATACGCAAGGGATTTCTTCTCATCATTTGAGCGAGACGCTGTTCGACAAGCGTTTGCAAATCCTTAAGGAGCAGATTCTTATTCTGCACTCTCTCAAACTCACGGCGCAGGCGGTCGAAGTCGATATTGCTGATATCAAATTTCTTGCTTTCAACGAGACCTTCGGAACCCGTATGAACAACGGCAACATACTCGCTGACGATCTGATTGATGTGAGCCATCAGTGCAGAGTTATCGGCGTGAATACGCTTTTCTTGAAGCTGATCGTATACAGCACTGATCGCGTTCTTATAGTGAACGGTCTCGTTGGAAACCTCGCCCTTTTCTACGTACTTGAACATACGGAAAAGCTCGCGTGCCTGAATCTCAAAACGCTTTTTGATCTCATCGGTAGCGCACATAGCGTTCGCTCCCGCGGCAACTAAAGCAAGCTTTGCAAAATCATCGGCTTCAACCAAGGATTTGAGAGAGAAACCGTGCTCTGCCATATAAGCATCAATATTCTCAATTGTACTCATAATCTTTGCAATCAGCTCGGATTTGTCGGGCGCGGGATCGTCACCGGATTTTCCGCCTTTTTCGCCGGTATAATCCGCAAGTGCCTGACGAAGCGCCTTGACAACACCAATGTAGTCCACAACAAGTCCGTTGCTCTTGCCGTCGCAAACACGGTTGGCGCG
>JAZNOQ010000173.1:0-5572 GCA_045589215.1 Eubacteriales bacterium | reverse complement strand
CAAAGGCGCTGTCACGGATGATCATAGCCTCTGCCGCCTCCCTCGCCTCTGTCCAAAGCTCCTTCGGGAACATGGGGAACTGCTCTGCGGCAAAGCTTCGCTTCAATCCGGGGGCAATTTTTCGCATCATCATTGCCGATTCGATCGCTATGGTTCCCGAGCCGCAGAAGGGATCCCAAAGAAGAATATCCTCCGAAAGTCGCGCGTTCATTACCATCGCGGCGGCAAGCGTCTCGCGAAGCGGTGCGCCGCCCGACATCGGACGGTAGCCGCGCTTATGAAGCGGCTCGCCCGAGGTGTCGATCATCAAAGTGACGACGTCCTTGAACAAAAAAAACTCGATCTGATACTTCGCGCCCGTTTCGGGAAAAAGATCGTAGGAATAAAACTGCTGCAGGCGCGACACGACCGCCTTTTTGATGATGCTCTGGCAATCGGGAAGTGAGGTGAGCCCGCTGCGGATGCTGTGCCCCCTGACGGGAAACGCGTCGTTTTCGCCGATGAAGGTCTCCCACGGAAGCTCCTTCGTGCCGTCGAACAGCATCGAAAAATCGGTCGCGGGAAACGAACCGACCTTGATCAGCACACGCTCTGCGGTGCGAAGCCCGATATTGGCACGCGCACAGTCGATCGGGTCACCCTCGAAGGTGACGCGTCCGTCTATCGTTTCAAGCTTTTTGAGACCGAGTGCCTCGATCTCGTCCCCGAGAAATTTTTCAAGTCCAAAAAGGCAGGTTGCAACAAACTGCATATCGTTTTTCCTTTTCCTAATTTTTGTACGTTTCTTTCGTATGGATCAGAATGCTATCGCACCGCCGGGAGTCTGAACCGTTCCGCAGGCGATCGGAACCTCGCGGTCTCTTTTGACCGTCATCGTTTTCCCGACGACCTCTGCGGCCGAAAGATGTCCCGTCATAACGGCGCACCAGCATTCCCCCGCGCTCAAATAAATCGGCGTTTCCTCGTTGCCGACGCAAAGCCCGAAGGTCTGCGCCCTCTTTTCATTTGGAAGCCCCGACAAGGCGGCACAGATCACGACGCCGAGCGGCGTTGTGTAAAATTCGGCTTCACCCGAGACCTCGGGTACCTCGCTCTCTCCCGAAAGCCGCACCACGGCGTTCGGCACTCTTCCTTGAAGGATCCATTCATACGCGCCCTTATTCAGCTTCATTCGTTAAAGATTCTCCTTTATATACCGAAATTCTGTTTTAGCCATACGGCATAATTTCAGTATATGCACGCGTTTTTATTATTTTACCGCCGATCACGGCTTTTGTCAAGGATTTTTCACGCATTTCTTCGGGAGTCTGCGATCTGCCGCCTCATTTTTCGCTTCTCCCTTGACATACAAGCCTTCGTGTGCTATAATAGTATGGTTAAAATACCAAAGCCTTACGGAATAAGGAGATATACACCTATGGGAATTTATGAAGAACTTGAAGCGCGTGGTCTGATCGCGCAGGTCACCGACGAAGCGGAAATCCGCGAACTTGTCAATGCGGGCAAGGCGACCTTCTACATCGGATTTGATCCGACCGCAGACAGCCTTCACGTCGGACACTTTATGGCACTTTGCCTGATGAAGCGTCTGCAAATGGCGGGCAACCGTCCCGTTGTCCTGATCGGCGGCGGCACGGGCTACATCGGCGACCCCTCGGGACGCACCGATATGCGCTCGATGATGACGGCAGAAACCATTCAGCACAACTGCGATTGCTTCAAGAAGCAGATGGAGCGTTTCATTGAATTCGGAGAGGACAAGGCGATCATGGTCAACAATGCCGATTGGCTCCTCGACCTCAATTACGTCGATATGCTTCGCGACGTCGGTGCTTGCTTCTCGGTCAACAAGATGCTCTCGGCAGAGTGCTACAAGCAGCGCATGGAGCGCGGACTCTCCTTCCTTGAATTCAACTATATGATCATGCAGAGCTACGACTTCTATCATCTGTATCAGCACTACGGCTGCAATATGCAGTTCGGCGGTGACGATCAGTGGTCGAATATGCTCGGCGGAACTGAGCTCATTCGTAAGAAGCTCGGCAAAGACGCATACGCGATGACCATTACCCTGCTCCTCAATTCCGAGGGTAAGAAGATGGGCAAGACGCAATCGGGCGCGGTATGGCTCGATCCGAACAAGACCTCTCCTTACGATTTCTATCAGTATTGGAGAAACGTCGGAGACGCAGACGTAATGAAGTGCATTCGCATGCTGACCTTCCTGCCCCTCGAACTGATCGACGCGATGGCAGATTGGAAGGACGCACAGCTCAACACCGCGAAGGAGATCCTCGCATACGAACTGACGAAGCTCGTCCACGGCGAAGAGGAAGCCGAAAAGGCGCAGGCATCTGCACGCGCACTCTTCGGTGCATCTGCAGAAGGCGCAGACGTTCCCACGGCTGAACTTTCTCTCGGCGACTTCACAGACGGCACGATCGACCTCATCACGGTGCTTGTCAAGGCAGGACTCGTCCCGACGAGAAGCGAGGGCAGACGTGCGATCGAGCAGGGCGGCGTGACCTTCGGTGACGTCAAGGTCTGCGACGTCAAGGCTACCTTCACGGCAGAGGATTTCGGCGACGGCGTGATCATCCGCCGCGGCAAGAAGACCTACAAGAAGGTCGTTGTAAAATAAAAAACACTGAGAATGGGGAGAAGTCGTTTGTCTTTCCCTATTCTCTAATTCTCAACGCCAATTAGAGAAAGGCTGATGCGTATGAAAGACTATGACGTAATCGTATGCGGCGCGGGAAGTGCAGGATTTTGTGCAGCAGTCGCCTGCGCAAGAATGGGCGTCAAAACCGCACTTGTCGAAAAATATACCGCTCCCGGAGGGATCTTGACAGTCCTCGGAAACGTCTCGATCGATCAGTTTAACAATCCCTTCATCAAGGACAGGAAAATGGTCATTGCGGGTATCGGCTGGGAGCTCGTTTTAAGGCTTTACAAAGCGGGATACGCACGCATTCCCGATATGAACGCCGAACGCAAAAATCACGCACAGTACGGCGTCAAGGTGAATCCCGTTGCGGCCGCCAAGATGATGGACGATATGCTGCTCGAAAGCGGAGTCAGCCTGTATTACGGCCAAAGCGTCGTCGACACAGAGGTGAACGCGGGAAAAGTGGAGAGTATTCTGATCTCCACGAAATCGGGACTTAAGCGCCTCTCGGCAGATATTTTTATAGACTGCACAGGCGACGGCGATCTTGCCGCCTTCGCGGGGGCTGAATTTGTAGCGGGTGACGGAAAAGGCAACTTTCAACCGGGCACGCTCAGATTTTATCCCGCAGTCGATGCGGACAACAAGATCCTGAACTACGGCGACAACAAAAACCACGTCAAGCTGAACGTGACCGACAGCGACAGCATCACGGTGTCTGAAATCGAGTCCAGAAGAATGATTTATGAAAAAATGGAGAAGGGCGACAAGATTATGGCGATCGCTCCTGCGGTCGCACCGCGCGAAGGCCGACGGATCGCAGGGCTTTCGGAGCTAAACGTAGAGGACTACTGCTCGGGCAAGGTATTTGACGATTCGGTATGCTATTCATATTGGTTTGTAGACATCCACAGAGACGGAGCACCTACGATCAAGAAATACATTATGCACGATAAAACGCCTACGATCCGTCTCTCCGCGATGATCTCGAAGGATTTTCCGAATCTCCTGATGGCGGGCAGATGCATTTCCTCTGACCGAGAAACCAACTCGTCCCTCCGAGTTAAGGCAAGCTGTATGGCGATGGGCGAGGCGATCGGTACCGCCGCGGCAATCGCGATCAAGGAAAGCGTTGACACGCAACATATTTCGATCCAAGCGCTGAAGGACACGCTCGATAAAAACGGGGCGATCATCCCCGGAAAAGAAAGATACTTTGATAAGGAAGCAATTGAAAAGGACTGATTCAATGAACCAGTCCTTTTTTTATTATTCAAACGATACTACGACGAAGTAGAGATATTCCCCAAAGAACGCGCCGATCTCGGGATCGGGATCAGCAGACGTCGGTCTCGGAACGTTAACGGTCACGACGCGGATGTACACCCCCGCTTCCGAGGGAAGCTTGTCGGGTGCATAGGTCTCACCGCTCGAAAAGTTCATATAATAATCGGCCGAGACCTCATGCGCGGTGTGATTGTACACCGTGACCTCGGTTCCAACGGGAACCACAAGCGTAGAGAAGCCCTCGGGGATCGCAGCGTTCGGATTTACCACCCATTTCTCTGCGGGCGAAGCCTTCCAAAGCCGCTTTCCGTTTGCGTTGAGTCCGTCGTAGATCATACCGTTTCCGGCAGATTTTCCCGCCTCCAGAATGATGCCGTTTCCTTCGACACCGATCTCTCGGATCGCGCTCACGCTCCCAAGAGAGGGAGATGCAACGATCGTAGGAGCGGTATCCTCGGGATCTATCACGACGGGTCTTTCGGTCGTATCGTCTGAGGGATCGCCACCGTTCTCTCCTCCTGCGGGATTTTTGCAAGAGGTAAGCGGCGAAAGAAGAAGCAAAGTCACCATCAAAGCTGTCAGAATAAGTTTCAGGTAACGCATACTCGTCTCCTTGTTTTGTATTTTTATTTCATAAAGGAGCTCAGTACGCTTCCTTTTTTTCGCAATAAATGCAACGGCACTCGCGCTTGTCTGCGTTCGTAACGCGGAATACCTGCGGCAGTTCCTGCTCGATCGTGGAAATGCAACGGCTATTGTGACAGTGCACACGGTCCACGAGATATCCTTCCTCCTCGGAATAGGATACGTTCTCTCGCGTGGGATCCTTCTTCGCTTCCTCAAGTAGCTTTAAAATAAGCGCCATACGCATATATTTGCCGTTATTGACCTGCTTAAAGTAGCAGGCGCGCGGATCGTCGTCGATCTTGACGCTGATCTCATTGACACGCGGCAACGGATGCAGGATCGCCATATCGGGCTTTGCCGTCGCCAACTTGTCGGGGGTCAGAATGTAGCGGTCGCGCAGGCGCAAGTATTCTGCCTGATCGGCAAAGCGCTCGCCCTGTACGCGCGTCATATAGAGGATATCAAGCTCGGGGATAGACTCATCAAGGCTGCCCGTCACCGCATATTCCATATTATTCTTATAGATCACGTCGGTCATAATATGGCTCGGCAGACGAAGCTCCTCAGGGGAGATCAGAACGACCTTAATGCCCTCGTAGCGCGAAAGCGCCGCGATCAGCGAATGCACCGTTCTTCCGTATTTGAGGTCACCGCAAAAGCCGACCGTCAGGTGGTCAAGTCTGCCCTTCTCGCGCGAGATCGTGCAGAGATCGGCAAGCGTCTGCGTCGGGTGGCAATGGCTGCCGTCACCCGCGTTGATCACGGGGATCGAGGCATTGCGGGAAGCAACGTAGGGCGCGCCCTCCTTGGGATGGCGCATTGCGATGATATCGGCGTAGCAGCTGATGACCTTTACGGTATCGGCGATGCTTTCGCCCTTTGCCGCCGAGGACCTGCTTGCCTCCGAAAAGCCGATCACACTTCCGCCAAGCTCGAGCATTGCCGCCTCAAAGCTGAGACGGGTACGGGTCGAGGGCTCAAAAAACAACG
>JAZNOQ010000172.1:0-2627 GCA_045589215.1 Eubacteriales bacterium | reverse complement strand
GGTTAAGTACGCCAAGCGTCTTTCAAAATTTCAAACTTTGTTCAAATCGTCAAAATATTTTTTTAAAAACCTATTGACTTGACCGTGTGAATGTGCTATAATATTCCCATCAAATGCGAAGAGCAAAAAGTAGTAGGTAGGAAAGAACCTTCAGAGAGTTGTCGGTCGGTGCAAGACAATGGTGGCGTCCCACTCGAATTCATTTTGTTAGCAGTGCGCTGAATCGGAGAGATCCGTAGTAGGATGCAACGGGCGTTCCCGTCACAGAACTAAAGTATGAAAGTACTTGAAAAGGTCGTTACCGTGAGATAACGGCGAACTGAGGTGGTACCACGGGATAAAATTTCTCGTCCTCTGTATTCTTTTCGGATGCAGAGGACGTTTTTGTTTGTCCTTTACTCCGAGCCCAAAAACGAGCCCCAAGCTCAGAAAGAAAGGAAACCACAAAAATGGCAGAACGAAAGTACTACCAAAAAGAGATTGAAACTATGCCGCGCGAGGAAATGCGTGCGCTTCAATCCGAAAAACTCGTCAAGCAGGTCAAGCACGTTTATGAGAACGTGAAATACTACCGCGATCTGATGGACGCGAAGGGCGTAACTCCCGATGATATCAAGAGCATCGACGATATCCACAAGCTTCCCTTCCTCACCAAAGCCGATCTCCGCGATGCTTACCCCTACGGTCTTCTCGGCACCGATCTCAAGAACTGCGTCCGCATCCAGTCCACCTCGGGCACCACGGGCAGACGCGTTGTAGCGTTCTACACGCAGAAGGACGTTGATATGTGGGAGGACTGCTGTGCGCGTGCCGTTACCGCTGTCGGCGGAACCAACGAGGACGTTTGCCAGGTAGCATACGGCTACGGTCTTTTCACCGGCGGCCCCGGTCTCAACGGCGGGTCGCATAAGGTCGGATGTCTGTGCCTTCCCATGTCCTCGGGTAACACCGAGCGTCAGATCCAGTTTATGCGCGATCTTCACGCAACCATTCTCTGCTGTACTCCCTCCTACGCCGCATACATCGGCGAAACTCTCAAGGAAATGGGTCTGACTCCCGACGATATCGACCTCAAGGCGGGTATCTTCGGCGCCGAGCCCTGGACGGAGGAGATGCGCCGCGACATCGAAAAGTCGCTCGGCATCAAGGCATACGACATTTACGGTCTCACCGAGACCTCCGGCCCCGGTGTTGCGTTTGAATGTGAGGCGCAGAAGGGTATGCACATCAACGAGGACCACTTCTACGCCGAGATCATCGATCCCGAGACTGGCGAGGTTCTTCCCGAAGGCTCGAAGGGCGAGCTCGTATTCACCAGCCTTGTCAAGGAAGGCTTCCCGCTTCTCCGCTACCGCACCCGCGATATCTGCGTTCTCTCGCGCGCGGAATGCTCCTGCGGCAGAACTCTCATCAAGATGTCGAAGCCCATGGGCAGAAGCGACGATATGCTCATCATCCGCGGCGTAAACGTATTCCCCTCGCAGATCGAGACCGTTCTCATCAAGGAAGGCTATTCGCCCAACTACCTCATCGAGGTCGATCGCGTAAAGAACAACGATACCCTCGACGTCTACGTTGAGCTTGCTCCCGAGCAGTTCTCGGATACCGTAAAGGATCTCGCAATCAAGGAAAAGTCCCTCGCCGAGGCTATCAAGACGATGCTCGGCATCAACCCGAAGGTACACCTTGTCGCGCCCAAGACGATTACCCGAAGCGAGGGCAAGGCTGTCCGCGTCATCGACAAACGTAAACTTCACGACTAAAAAGGAGATTTATTATGAGCGTAAAACAAATTTCCGTATTTATTGAAAACAAAAAAGGCGCGCTTGCGGCTTGCACGCGCTATATCGCCGACAACGGCATCAACATCCGTGCCCTCTCGATCGCAGACACTCAGGATTTCGGAATCCTCCGCATCATCTGCGACGACCCGAAGCAGACCGAAACCGTCCTCAAAAACGGCGGATTCATCTCGACAGTCACCGACGTTCTCGCCACCGAGATCGAGGACAGACCCGGCAGTATGGCGACCATCCTCGAGGTGCTTGCCGACGCGCACGTTATCGTGGAATACACCTACGCCTTCCTCGCTCCCGACGGACACGCGTATATGATCTTCCGCGTTGACGACAACGCCGTAGCCTCCGCCGCACTTGCCGGTGCGGGAATCAAGACTGCAAATCAGGAAGACCTGTTTTAATACTGTTCTGAAAAGGACCGAATCGTTATTTCAGCGATTCGGTCCTTTTTTGATAAATACAAAAGAATAACAATGTCATTTTTCCTTGCGGCAAAAATTCCTGTTTTTTATTATATATCTCGGTACGCTTGTCTTTTCTGCAATACAGACTTCGTTCTCCTCATCCACCACTGCCGTGGTCCCCCTTCCCCGCTGGGGAAGGCTTGTTTTGTGAGTGCGAACATAGATTGTAGTGATATAGTTTCACGGATATTGTCGATTGTATTATTTTGATTGAATAAAGTAGTTAGATTTCAAAAACACTGTTTCGCTTTTTAGTTCTATGATTTGACCAATTCACGATGTTCAGAAACATTGAGCGATATTATAAATCAGCCTTCCCCATGCGTGGCTATTTGCAAGCAAATGGTGGCAGCCGAAGGCTGAC
>JAZNOQ010000171.1:0-2915 GCA_045589215.1 Eubacteriales bacterium | reverse complement strand
AAGGAGATCGGGTACGAGGGCGACTTCGCGTACGAATCGGGCTCGCAGTGGATCCCCGCAGCGGGACGAGAGGCTTGGCTGAAGTACACGGTCGAGCTCGGACGGAATCTTCTTGCGATCGAGTGAGCAAACGCGTAAGATCCTCGGCGCAATGGAGCATCAGCTCGGTATTACCCTGCACTCCTGATCGAAACAAAAAAAAAAAAAACGGACACAGCTCCACACGGAGCTTTGTCCGTTTTTCTTGTCAGTGCTCTTTTCTCGATGCAAAGCGAATGATGAGAACGATCGCAACCACTACGCCCGCAAGCACAACGAGCCCGATGATCCACGCGAGCATATTCCCGCCCATCGCGTCGTCAGCCATTCCGCCCTCCGCGTGATTCGTCGTCGCGGCGCTCTGCGCCGTCGTCACAGCAGAGGTGTCGCCCGCCGCGGTCGAGCTGTCCGTTCCGCCCGGGAGCATATCGTCGATCCCATCGGTGATCGCGTCACCGATGTCGGAGATCTCGTCAGAGACCGAGTCGCCGCTGATGATCCCGTCGTGATCGGTCACAACACCGCTTTCGGTACGGGGCATCCGCATCCCGTTTTTCGCGGATACGGGAAATGCAAAGAGAGACGCCGTTATCACAAGGAGCAGAAGAGACGCGGAGACCGCCGCGAGAAGTCTCATCGGAATTCGGTTTCTCCGCCGTGTTCTGCGTAAGCTGATTCTGATAAAGTTCATTTTAGGAAAGATCCTTTCGTTCGTTTGTCGGGCGGAAAAACACCGCCGCACGATTAGTATGCACGGTGCGCGTTCAATTTATCGCGTGTATTTCCTTGCACCTTCCCTAAAATTTTACAAAAAACAATAAAAAAGGCTCCCTCTCGCGGAGGGAGCTGTCACGGCTCGCCGTGACTGAGGGAGAACGCGATACTAAAAAACTCACATTGCGTAAAAAAGAGCTTCTTTTTTAGTTGCGCAGGCTCCTTCCACCGCTATCTCGGTCCCCCTCCCTCTCGGAGGGAGGCTTTGATCGCAGAAGCTTTACGGGGATTTGCATCCCGTCAAAGCACCTCGGTGCGATAGGTTTCGCCCGTTTCGAGCTTTTTCCATTCGAAAACGCCGTTTTCGTAGATCATATAGCTCTTCTCGCTGTTCTCCTTCGGGATCGAGACCGAGCCGGGGTTCAGATATCGGTTCCCGTCCCCAAACGGGATGACCGTCGGGACGTGCGTGTGACCGCAGAGCATCAGGTCCCCCTTTGCAAGCGGAAGCGGCTGCTCCGCATTCCACTTGTGACCGTGGGTGAGATAAACGCGCTTCCCGCCGAGGAAGATCACGGCGTAGTCCGCAAGCACGGGAAACGCAAGCACCATCTGATCGACCTCGGTGTCGCAGTTCCCTCGCACCGCGAGGATGCGGTCCTTCACGGCATTCAGAAGCTCGATCGAGCGCTTCGGTGCATATCCGAGCGGCAGATCGTTGCGCGGTCCGTGGTAAAGGAGATCACCGAGCAAAATACAAAGATCGGCTTTTTCCTCGTCGAGGCGCAGGAGCAGTCTTTCGGTGCATACGGCGTCGCCGTGCAGATCGGATGCGATCAGAATTCTTTTATTTTCCATTTTGTTTACCTCTTTATAGTGGAATTTACTCTCGCGTCATCCTGAGCGAAGATGGCAGGGAGCGACGCGAGCGCCGTCGCAGTCGAAGTTTTGCGTAGTTCCTTCCGAACGGAGCAAAACCGAGGAGCGAAGCGACGAAGGGATCTGCAAAGGATTTTATTCGCTTGCGATTTCGTGCCTCGCACGAAACGTGCGAATGGATGTCCGACAAGGAGGGTTGTAACGACAGCTCGGATCGTGTCGGACTATTTCCCTACACAAAAATGCGAAAAGATCTCCGCAACGATGCTCTCTCCGACCTCGCGTCCGTCAAGCTCACCGAACGCCGAAAGTGCGCCCTCGGCGTCAAGACAATAGAGATCTGCCATAAGCCCCTCGTCGATCGCAGAGATCGCGCGGTCAAGGCACTCGACGGCACGTACGATCGCGGCATACTGTCGCGCGTTCGCAACCACCGCGTCGCTTGAAAGATCGAGCGAGCCGTCCGTGAACAGCGCTTCCACAGATCTGCGAAGCTCCGAAACGGCAAGCGCGGGATCGTCCTTCAGAGAGATCACGAGAAGATTTTGGAAGTCCGCGGTGAGCGCACTCCATTCGGGCGAAACGCCCGCATCTGACTTGTTGAGGATCACGACCGTGCTTTCCTTCCGACCGCGAAGCATCGAGAGAAGTCCCGTCGATTCCCCGTCGGGCGCACGCGATGCGTCAAGGACCGCGAGGATCAGCTCGGCGGCGTCCGCCGCCCGTCTCGCGCGGTCAATGCCGATCTGCTCGACCGTGTCAACGGTCTCCCGAAGCCCTGCGGTGTCGGTGAGACGAAGCGTGACCTTGCCGAGCGCGACCGTTTCGGAGAGCATATCGCGCGTCGTTCCCGCAATATCGGTGACGATCGCCGCCTCTCTGCCGACGAGAGCATTATAAAGCGAGCTCTTCCCCGCATTCGCAGGTCCGCAGATAACGGTGTCGATTCCCTCCATCGCGGCGTGTCCCGTGCGGTAGGTCTCGGACAGCGTCCGCGCCTCCTGCGCGATCTCCGAGAGAAGCGACTTCATCTCTCCGTCCGAGAGATCGGCAAGCTCCTCGTCGGGATAGTCGATCCTCGCGTAGACCGATGCGAGGACGTGCCGAAGCCGCGCGGAAAGCGCATCCACGCGTGTGGAAAGCCGCCCCTCCATACCGCCCCTCGAAAGGCGAAGCTGACTGTCGGTCCGCGCGTCGAGAAGCGTACCGAGTGCCTCTGCCTCGGAAAGCGCGAGCTTGCCATTCACAAAGGCGCGGCGGGTAAATTCCCCCGCCTCTGCGGG
>JAZNOQ010000170.1:0-4328 GCA_045589215.1 Eubacteriales bacterium | reverse complement strand
TCTTTTTATTTCACGCGAGAAATTACTCAACGTCAGCAGCTACTTCTGCAGCTTCCTCAGCTACTTCCTCAACAGCTTCTTCAGCTGCCTCTGCAGCCTCCTGAAGAACTGCCTTGATGGACAGACTGATTCTTCTGTCCTTGCCGTTCTCCTCGATGCCGATGATCTTTGCTTCAACCTCGTCGCCAAGTGCGAGAACGTCCTCGGGCTTCTCGATGCGCTGAAGCGCGATCTGAGAAATGTGGATCAGACCGTCTACGCCGTCAACGATCTCTGCGAACGCGCCGAAGGGCTTGATGTTCACGATCTTAACGGTTACAACGTCGCCAACCTGATAGTTGTTCGAGAAGATGTACCAAGGATTCGACTCCTCGGTCTTGTAGCCGAGCGAGATGCGCTTCTTCTCTGCGTCAAAGCTCTTAACGAATACCTTGATCTCGTCGCCGATCGAAACGACAGCGGCGGGAGAAGGAATGTCTCTCCAGGAAAGCTCGGACTTGTGTACCATACCGTCAACACCGCCGAGATCGACGAATGCGCCGTAAGAGGTCATGCTCTTAACGGTACCGACGTAGGACTTGCCCTCCTCGATGCTTGCCCAAAACTCTGCTTCCTTTGCAGCTCTTTCCTCAGCAAGAACGCTCTTGATCGAACCGATCGCCTTCTTACCGGGCTTCACCTCAATGATGCGGAATTTGACCTCGGTGCCAACGAGAACGGAGAAGTCTCCACCCTTCGGAACACCGGTCTGGGATGCGGGAACGAATACGCGATGGCCCGAAACGCGAACCACTACGCCGCCCTTAACAGCCTCGGAAACGACAGCGGTGAGAACGGTTCTCTCTTCCTTTGCCGCCTCGATGACCTTCCAGCTTCTGTCAGCGTCGATGCGCTTCTTCGACAGGGTTGCGACGCCTTCAACGTCGTTTACGCGGATAACGAATGCTTCAATTTCGTCACCGACCTTGTAGGTTTCACTATACTTCACGGAAGTATCGTCGTCGGACTTGATGACGCCGGTAACTTTTACGCCGAGGTCGAGCTGGATCTCAAGGTCTGTAACTGCGGTCACAATACCTTTGACGGTATCTCCTGTGTTTATAGTTTTGAGAGATTCTTCGAGCATCGAGCTGAAGTCCTCTTCTCTGATTTCTGCTTCACTCATGGTTTTGAATACCTCCTGTATTAACGTCTGCGGGGTGGAAGCGCCCGCGACGATCCCTACTCTTTGGTAGGAGGACGGAATGAAATCTTGAGAGAGCAGATCGGCGGCAGTATCTACCTGCACGGTATTCCTGCAATTTCGGCGGCACACGTCATACAGCTTCCTCGTATTGGAGCTTTGCCGTCCACCCATAACAACCATAAAATCACATTCCTGTGCAAGAGACGCAGCTTCGGTCTGTCTTTCTTCCGTCACAACACATATTGTATCAAATATTTTAATATTTGTGAAGAGGTTTTTTGAAAAATCCTCACATTTTCTCCATTCTGACAGCTTTTGGGTCGTTTGCGCCGCCAAAATTGGATTTTTTGTACAAGAAACGCTGATTTTTTCCGTCAAAACCGCCGTCTCAAAGGCTTCAAAATCGGGAAATACGTATTTCTCCCCCTTCACGTAGCTGATAATTCCCTCGACCTCGGGGTGCTTTTCGTCCCCGAGAAGAAGAAATACCGTATCGTCCCCCGTTTCGCGTGCGGCGATCTTATGGATCTTCGACACGTAAGGACAGGTGCAGTCGGTATATCTGAAGTGAGGATTTTCGGCGGCATACGCCTTCAGCGTCTCAAGCGTTTCCCGAACGATCCCATGAGCGCGGATGAACACTCTGACGGGTGACGCCTCGGTTGCTGACAGCATAAGAGCGCGAAGCTCGGACGCATCGATATTCGAAACGCCGCGCTCCGCGAGCCCCTGATTGTAGACGTCATTGTGGATCAGATGCCCGAGGGTGCAGATGCGCTCTCCCGGGAGAGCTTCTGCAAGTGCCTTCTCGATCGCATCGGTGGCGCGCTTCACACCGAAGCAAAAGCCCGCGTGGCGCGCGACGGTTACCGTAGGTCGTTCCATCTTTTTACTCCAGCTCCGCGATCCGTGCGCGGATGATCTCGGTCACGCGCGCATATTCACCGGGAAGCGCGGGATCGTACGCAAGCTCCTCCAATGTGATCGGCTTTCCGATGATCAATTCGTTTTTGCGAAAGGGACGGTATCTCTCCCCTTTCATTTTAATACGGACGGGCACGATCGGAACCCCCGCGCGAAGCGAGATCATCGCCGCCCCCGGCTTCAAGGGCGTTTCGGAGATCGTCCGTCCGCGGCAACGCGTTCCCTGCGGGAAGATGCAGACGCTGTCGCCGTTCTGCAGCATTTGGATCGTCGCCTTGATCGTTCCCGTGTTACCACCGCTTCGGTCGATCGGATACGCGCCGAGCGCGCGGATGAGCTGTGCAAAAACGGGGATCTTAAAAAGCTCCTTCTTCGCCATAATATGGATCTTCTGTCTGAAGCCCGCGCAGACGATGATCGGGTCGATCCAACAGACGTGGTTCGAGCAGATCGTGTACGCCGTTGTATCAGTCGGGATATTCTCCCTGCCGCGAACGCGGATGTTCAACAGAAACTTAACGGGTAACACAAACAGCGTGCGAACGATCCTGTAACCGAGAGGGGCCTTTTTCATACGGCACCTCCGACAAGCATCGGGATCTTGTCCCCGATGATTGCAAGGATCGCATCAACGCCCTCGTCGACCGTCATGCCCGAGTTATCGAAATGGATCGCATCGGGCGCGGGGATCGCGGGCGCGACAGCGCGGCTTCTGTCGTTTCCGTCACGAAGCTCCATCTCACGAAGCACGTCCTCGTACACAACGCTCTGTCCCTTTTCGGTAAGCTCAATATAACGGCGGCGTGCGCGCGCCTCGATGGATGCGGTCAGGAAGACCTTCACGTCGGCATTCGGCAGGATGACCGTGCCGATATCCCGTCCGTCCATAATGACCGAATTTTCACGTGCGATCGACTTCTGCGTGTCGAGCAGGAAGGCGCGCACCGCAGGGATCGCGGAAACAGCAGACGCATAAAGCGACATTTCGGGCGTCCGTATCCTGTCTCCGAGATCCTCTCCGTTGAGATAGACGTGCTGGGAGCCGTTTTCGTATCGCACCTTGATATCTATTTCGGGAAGAAGCGCCGCAACCGCAGTGGGATCCTTCGGGTCAACATCCTTTTGTCTCACAAAGTAGCCGACCGTGCGGTAAAGCGCACCCGTATCGACGTACACGATGCCGAGCTTTTTCGCGATCGCCTTTGCGAGCGTGCTTTTCCCCGCACCGCTCGGGCCGTCTATGGCAATTTGATAATGTGTCGTCATAAAAGCTGCTCCTTTTTTCATCAAATTTTATCAAAGCGCTCCTTTCATATCAGATCGTGTTTTTTTCGCGATCCAATAAAAGAAGCGTTCTTTCCGTTTTTCAGACAGTCGAGGACGCCTGTCCCTACAAAGACGCATTAAAGTACTCATCGGTAGGGACTGGCACCTTCGACAGCCCGAATTCGTTCCGCAAGTAATTCTTGAACCAACCCTACTCCGCCGCGCTTTCACCCGCGAGCACACCCGTTGCAAAGGCGATCTGGAGGTTATATCCCCCCGTGTAAGCATCAAGATCAAGCACCTCGCCCGCAAAATACAGCCCACGCACAAGCTTCGACTGCATCGTTTTGGGATCGATCTCCTTCACCGAAACGCCGCCGCGTGTGACGATCGCCTCGTCGATCGGACGGAAGCCGTTGATCTTCACCGTAAGATGCTTCAGTAGATGAACGAGCGTGAGCCGTTCCTCACGTGTGATCTCGTGTACCTTTTTCCGTTCTCCGATGCCCGAAAGCGAAACGATCGGCGCGATCAGCTTCTGCGGAAGAAGATCGGACAGCGCATTGATCAGATCTCTGTTCGCATACTTTGCGAAATCCGAACGGATGCGCTCATCAAGCGTTTTATCGTCAAGTGCGGGCTTGAGATCGATCTCAACCTTATACTTCCCCGCGCGAATGCCGTCAAGATGCGCCGACGCTGACAGAACGAGAGGTCCCGTCAGTCCGAAATGGGTAAACATCATCTCCCCGAAGTCCTCATATACCTCGCGCACCTTGCCGTCACCCACATTCTCAAGCACGCGCATCCGCACGTTCTTCAAAGAAAGCCCCTGAAGTGACGCGCAAAGCCGTCCCTCCGCCACAAGCGGTACGAGAGAGGGCGTGATCTCGGTAACGGTGTGTCCCGCGGCACGCGCAAAACGGTAGCCGTCGCCGTCCGAGCCCGTGCG
>JAZNOQ010000169.1:0-8052 GCA_045589215.1 Eubacteriales bacterium | reverse complement strand
ACACGCCCCTCAAACGTGCGCGTCTGCCAGTTCCGCCACTCCCGCGTATTCCGTCGCGCGCCTTCGCTCGCAACGTTATGTATTATACTACAATCCCTCTCGTTTGTCAACCCCTTTTTTGAAAAAAGTTTCGATTTTTTTATCTTTTTCCAAAAAGAAATTTTCACACCGAAATTTCGCTTGCCTCTTGCTTTCCTTCCGCTTTTGTGTTATACTGAACGCACGGCGCGTTCACCGCGCGACTGCACAAAAAGGAGTTATAGGCAATGGCAGAATTCAAAATCGAAAGCATTGACAAAAATCTCTTGGTGTCGGACAAGATCGATGCACCCGATCTCTGTCTCTACGACGTGAGAAAGCCCCCTTTCGAGATCTACGGGCTTTACAACCCAACGACCGAGCCCGCGTTTAAAAGAATGCCCGATGACGTGGCGGCAACCGTCAACTCGGGGGTGAAGCGTCTCGCGCGTCACACCGCGGGCGGCCGCGTACGCTTTTCGACCGATTCCCCTTATATCGTCCTGAAGGCGGTGATGCCAAGCGTCACGCACTTCTCGCATATGCCCCTCACGGGCACGTCGGGCTTTGACCTGTACGTCGACTCCCCCGACGGCAGAGAAAGCATCTACCATAAGACCTTCGTCCCGCCTTACGGTATGACCGACGGGTATGAATCGAAGCTTGAATTTTTTGATGAGGGAACGCACTACGTGACGATCCACTTCCCGCTTTACAACACACTGTCGGAGCTATATATCGGTATTAAGGACGGCTCCTCTCTCGGTGCAGGTGCGCCCTACCGTCCCCTCGCGCCGATCGTCTATTACGGCTCGTCGATCACGCAGGGCGGCTGTGCCTCGCGGCCGGGCAACGGATTTACGAATATGGTATCCCGCGCCCTCGGGATCGACCACCTGAACCTCGGCTTTTCGGGCAGCGGCAAGGGCGAACAGACGATGGCGGATTATCTCGCATCCCTTGAAATGTCGGTGTTCGTATCGGACTACGATCACAACGCCCCCGATGCCGCGCATCTTCGTGCGACGCACCAAAGGCTCTACGACACGATCCGCGAAAAGCACCCCGACATTCCCTATCTGATCCTTTCAAAGCCCGATTTTTATCTGGATAAACCTCCCTACGACGATTTTCAAAAAAACGTCGATCGCCGTCGCGTGACCGCGGACACCTATCATTACGCGCGCGACAAGGGGGACCGTAACGTCTACTACATCGACGGTCAGAGCATCTTCCGCGGTCCGTACGAGGATTCCTGCACGGTCGACGGCGCGCATCCGAACGATCTCGGCTTTTCCTACATGGCGGATGCCATCGAATGCGTCCTCCGCCGTGTCCTCCGCGACGGAAAAATGTGAATATACAGAGAGCGAAGGGGCTGTCTCAATGAGACAGCCCCAAAAGCTTTTTCGGAAGAAAAAATATTCACTTTTTCAAGTAAGTTCTTGAAATTCTTAGAAACTTCTCGAAAGAAGTTTCTAAGCGGAGCCCGAGGCAGAGCCCCGGAGACTTCACGCCTCCGCCGCTTCAAATCCGACGAGCAGACCGCCCTTTTCGGCGTAAAGGCTGCAAAGACCGCGGCAGGCGCGGATCTTCACGTCCGCATTTTTGAACGCCTCCTTGATCAAGGCGGCAAGCTCCTTTGCTGCATTTTCGTTGAGGCAATGCGCGAGCCGCACCTTACCGCCCGCAAAGCCTCTCTCCTTCATGATCTCCCACATCGTGCGGAGCATCGCCTTTTCACCGCGCGGCTTTTTCAGCGGCTCGACCGTCCCCTCATCACTCGCGACCGCAAGCAGGCGGATGCCGAGCACGCCCGCGATCGTCGCGACGGCTTGGCTCACGCGGCCGTTCGCCGCAAGGTTATGGAGAGACTCGAGCGAGAAAAGAAGGTGCGTTCTCTTTGAATACGCCTCGACCGCCCGAACGATCTCGTCAAAGCTCTTCCCCTTATGGATCAGCTCGACCGTTTTTTCGATCAGAAGCTCCATTTCGGGTCCTGTTGACAGCGAATCGAACACGTGCACGCGGCGACCCGGATGCTCCGCCTCGTATTCCTCTGCCGCAAGCCGCGCGGTCTCGTAGGTGCCCGAAAGCGACGACGTCATCGTGAATGCAAAGATCTCGTCGCCGTCTCCGAAGGCGTCGCACCACTGCGATCCGTTCGGGCAAGCGCTTCCGAGCGGTCCCTTCGACGCGCGCATCTCCGCGACCATATTCCCGACGTCAAGCGTTTCGTCGTCTACGTATTCCTTCTTCGTCGTGTGAAGCTTCAGCGGAACCGACTGAAATCCGATCTCGGTCTCCCCGAATAGGGATTCGGGAAGCTCCGTGAGATTTGCCGACGAATCGGCTACGATCTTATAATTCTTCATGCTCGTTTTACCTCGAATTTTGTTGACTTATGCACGAAATACAGTATTGAAAACCACATTTCGGAATTTGCAACCATTATACCACGAAGAAAGCCCTCTTGTCAAGGGCTTTTTTGCCGCTTTGAGGGCTTTCTTCGGGGGTATTTTGAAGGTTTCTCGGCTCTTCTCCTTCCGAACGCTTTTCGCTTTTTCCTTGTCATTTTTCCGCTCTCCGCATCATAGATATTTACAGAACGAAACATAACACCTAAAAAAAGCGAAAGGATCAGTACTATGAACCAAAATGCGATCTTACCCGACAACGGGTCGCCCGCGCGGCTGCTTCTCCGCCTGCCGATCTGTGATAAAACGCTTTCAAGCGAGGAAAGCCACGATTTTACGCTCCCCGACTACCTTCCCGAGATCCGCAAGATGCTCCGCGTCACGGTTTCGATCGACGAGCCCGAGAGCTATGCCTCGGCGTCCGACGTCGAATTCTCGGGCGGTCTTACCTATCACGTCCTTTACACGGGCGCGGACGGCGCGCTGTGGGCGGCAGATCTCCCCGCCGAGTACGGCTTCTCCGCCCCCATCGAGGCAGACGAGCGGTGCGACCTCTCGATGGGCGTCGATGCGTGGGCAGACTGCTCCCCCGAATTGCTCGTCACCCGCGTGCTGTCACCGCGCAAGCTGAACGTGCGCTGCCGTATGCGTGCGAAGGCGTGCGCCTTTGCGTACCACTCCCTCGAGGAGCAGCTTTCGGGCAGTCCGCGCGGCAGAGTGGAGCGTCTCACGGGGATGACCGACTCCTCTCTCGTTCTGCGCGGAACGGCGCGCGGCGTCGAGGTCAGCGACGAGCTTTTCACCGAAAGCAGCGATGACGCGCTCCGCGTGATCTCGGGCGAGGGGCAGGTGTTCGTCACAGAGGCTGTGCCCGAGAAGGATCGCGTTTCCCTGCGTGGCGAGCTTGTCGTGCGGCTTCTGACCGTTTCGGAGCCTGTATCTATGGAGGGCGAAACGAAGGCAAGCACCGCGCCGACCGTCACCGTTCGGAGGCTTCCCTTTGCGGGGGCGATCGAGCTTGACGGTGTCGACCGCTATTTCGACTGCCGCGGCTTCGGTGTGCCGACAAAGCTCACCTTCACGCAGGAGGACGGGCGCGTGATCATCGACGCCACCCTCACCCTCACCGCCGAGTGCCAGAAGAATGCGCGCTTTGCCTTCACCCGCGACCTTTTCTCGACGGGCGCGGAATGCGAGACGGCTTACGGCGACGCTACCCTCCCCTTTGCCCTCCGCGCGGCGAACGGAAATTTCACCCTCAGCGACTCTCTGCCGCTTGACGGCAGCGGGATCTCGGCGGGAGACCGGATCCTCGACGTTACGGGCGATCTCACCGCCGACACGGTGAGTGAAAGCGCGGGCAAGACGGTATTCAGCGGCGACGCGCACTTCCACATCTTAACGAAGAAAACGGAGAGCGACGAATACGCCTTCGGGGAGATCACGCTTCCCTTCCGCTATACCGCAGACGGCGCGTCCGACGGGAACAAAACGCTTCCGAGCATCAAGGAAAGCTCGGTTCTGCTTGCACCGATCTCGATCCGCGCACGGTGCGACGGCGAACGGCTTCAGATCGACGCGGAGATCGCGGTCTCCTACCGCACGGCGGGAGAAACGAGCGTTCGGATGCTGAAGTCAGCGCGCTTTTCCGATCCGCTTCCCCATAGCCGCGGCAGGATCTTACTCTATTATCCGACCACGAGCGAAACGCTGTGGGACGCCGCGCGGCGTTATCACGTCTCGCCCGACGTTCTCGCGATGGAGAACGGCATGGAGCCCTCCCCCGACACCCCTTTGAAATCGACGAAGTATATCGTAGTTGAGGGGTAAACAAAGAGGCTGAGCCATTCCGGCTCAGCCTCTTCTTTTATTTTGCCGCATCCCCGAACGTCACGTCGTAAAGTCCGATGCATTCCGCGATGATCTCCTTCGCCTCCTCGGGGCCGAGAAGCTCCCTGATCGCCGTCGTCTTGCTTTCGAGCTGCTTATAGACGCTGAAGAAGTGCATCATCTCGTCGAAAATATGCGGCGGGAGCTGATCGATCGACGTGTAGGTGTTGAAGAACGGGTCGGAAAACGCGACCGCGATCACCTTATCGTCGAGCTTTCCGCCGTCGAGCATTCGCATCACGCCGATCGGATAGACCTGCACGAGCGTGAGGGGCTGGATCGATTCGTTTCCAAGCACGAGAACGTCGAGCGGGTCGCCGTCGTCGGCATAGGTGCGCGGAATGAAGCCGTAATTTGCAGGGTAATGCGTCGCGGTGTGCAGGATGCGGTCGAGACGGAGAAGCCCCGTCGATTTGTCAAGCTCGTACTTGCAGTTACTGCCGCGCGAGATCTCGATGACCGCGGTGAAATTGTCGGGCTTCACCATTTCCCTGTCAAGTGCGTGCCAGATGTTCATTTGGGGACCTCCCGCTTACTTGATATAATCAAACTCAAAGTCATAGATCGAGACCGTGTCGCCGTCCTTGCAGCCCTTCTCCTCGAGCGCCTCGAATACGCCCGATTTCTGTAAAACGCGCTGGAAGAAGTTCAGCGACTCGTAGTCCGAGAAATTGATCTGTCCCATCAGATTATAGAGCCATTCGCCCTCGACATAGTAGGTATCGTTCTCGCGGCGGATGACCGTTTCCTTGCCGCCGTTTTTGTACGCGTCCTCGGGCTCATATTCGCCCTCGTAGACCTTCATCGGGGGAAGGAGACGGAGACGCTCGGACACAAGATGCACCATTTCCTTGATGCCCTCTCCCGTCGCCGCCGAAACGTAGAGCAGCTCCCAGCCATTCTCGTCGATGAATGCTTCGAACGCCTTCACGTCAACAAGCTCCTCGTCGAGCGCATCGACCTTGTTCGCAATGATGATCTGCGGTCGCTGTGCAAGCTCCGGGCTGTACCGCTCCAGCTCGCGGTTGATCATCTTGATGTCCTCGATCGGGTCGCGCAGCTCAAAGCAGGAGATATCGACGACGTGCAGAAGGAGCCGACAGCGGTCGACGTGCCTGAGAAAGGCGTGACCAAGTCCCGCACCGTCTGCCGCGCCCTCGATGAGCCCGGGGATATCGGCGGCAACGAAGCCGTTGCCTTCCCCGTCGCCCTGCACCACGCCGAGGTTCGGGGAGATCGTCGTGAAGTGATAGTCCGCGATCTCGGGCTTTGCCGCGCTGATACGTGCGAGGATCGACGACTTGCCGACGCTCGGATATCCGATGATGCCGACGTCCGCGAGCATCTTGAGCTCAAGTATGACCTCTCTCTCCTCGCCCTTCGTGCCGTTCTTTGCAAAGAGCGGGAACTGACGGGTCGCGGTCGCGAAATGCTTATTGCCGAATCCGCCGCGTCCGCCCTTGCAGCAGAGGAAATCCGCGCCGTCATCGTCTGACATATCGTGGATGATCTTTTCGCTCTCGGCGTCGCGGATCAATGTTCCCGGGGGGACGAGGACGATGAGATCCTCCGCCTTCTTCCCGTGCCGCTTCTCGGGCATTCCGTTGCCGCCGTTCTGTGCGACGAATTTGTGCTTATAGCGGAAGGCGAGCAGGGTGTTCACGCCCGTATCGACACGGAAGATCACGTTTCCACCCCGTCCGCCGTCGCCTCCCGACGGTCCGCCCGCCGCAACGTATTTCTCGCGGTGGAACGCCACGGCACCGTTGCCGCCGTCCCCCGCCTTGATATAAATTTTCGTTTTATCGATGAACATATTTTACACCTCGTCGCCCTTCATACGAATGATCAGCTTCAGCGGCGTGCCCTTAAATCCGAAGGTGTCCCTGAGACAGTTCTCGATATACCGCTGATAGGAGAAGTGGAACAGCTCGACGCTGTTGCAGAAGATCACAAAGGTAGGGGGGGCGACCGAGATCTGCGTCATATAATAGATCTTCAGCCTGCGTCCCTTGTCGGTCGGGGGCTGAACGCGCATCGTCGCTTCCCCCAGCACGTCGTTCAGCATACCCGTGGTGATGCGCGTCACCGCCTGATTATGCACGTACTTGATCTCTTCATAAATGTTCGTGATGCGCTGTCCCGTCTTTGCCGAAACGTAGAGGATCGGCGCGTAGGACATATACGCGAGGGCAGTGCGGATCTTTTCATTAAAGCGGTTCACCGTCGAGTTGTCCTTCTCGATCGCATCCCACTTGTTGACAACGATGATGCAAGCCTTCCCCGCCTCGTGCGCGATACCCGCGATCTTCTCGTCCTGCTCGGTGATGCCCGTCGAGGCATCGATCATAATGAGGCAGACGTCTGCTCTCTCGCCCGCCATATGCGCGCGAAGCACCGAATAACGCTCGATCGCATCGGTCACCTTCGACTGACGGCGAATGCCCGCGGTGTCGATGAAGGTGAACTTGCCGTATTCATTCTCGACCCTCGTGTCGACCGCATCACGCGTCGTGCCCGCGATGTCCGATACGATCAGACGCTCTGCGCCGACGAAGCGGTTGACGATCGAGGACTTGCCCGCGTTCGGCTTGCCGATCACGGCGACCTTGATCGAGTCATCCTCCCCCTCGTCTCCGTCCGACGCGGGCAGTGCCTCCACGCAGGCGTCAAGCAGATCGCCCGTGCCGCTTCCGTGGACCGACGACAAAACGATCGGATCGCGGTCAAAGCCAAGCTCATAGAATTCGTAATATTCAAACGGCGGCTCACCGACGCGGTCGCACTTGTTGACTGCAAGCACGATCGGCTTTCCGCTCTTCTTCAGCATCACGGCGATCTCGCGGTCATCGGCGGTGAGTCCCGTACGGACGTCGCACATAAAGACGATCACATCGGCGTCCTCGATTGCGATCTCCGCCTGAAGGCGCATCTGCCTTAGGATCACGTCGTCGGTTTTGGGTTCAATACCGCCCGTGTCGATGACAATGAGCTGTCTGCCGTTCCATTCGGTCTCACCGTAGATACGGTCGCGCGTGACACCGGGGGTGTCCTCGACGATCGAGCGGCGCTCACCGATCAGCTTGTTAAAGAGCGTGCTTTTGCCGACGTTCGGCCGCCCTACGATCGCTATAATAGGTTTTGACATTTTCTGTATCCTCACTCTCTCTATACTCTACTCTTATGGACGGATGTAATCAACGACCCGTTCCTCGGTGGAAGCCCTCTCCGTCACCTTCGGTGACACCTCCCCCACGGGGGAGGCTTTTTTGCGGACCGTCCGGGAGGCCGGTCCGCAGGCGAGAACTCGGCGCCCCGCCCAAGCCTCCCTCCCGGAGGGAGCCTTCTGATTACTCGTGGGCGTGCAATGCACGTCCCTACCGAGAGACCCCAAGCACCGTCCGAACGAACCCCTCGCCGTCATTCGGCGCGGGGATCACGGGAACGCCGAGCGCCTCTGAAAGCGCCTCGGGCGTCATACCGCAAAGGAAAAGGTCTCCGTCCGCGCGAAGCGTGTTTTCGGGGATCAGCAGGGCGTCTCCGAGGTCCTTCCCCGAGAGCTGTTCCGACAGATCCTTCCCCGTTAGCAGCCCCGCGACCGTGATCGTCTCACCGAAAAAGTGATTGACGATCCGATGCACCGTGACGTCAAGTCCCTCTACCGCCTCTGTCAGCGCGCCGCACATTTCCTTCATATGCTCAAACGCCGCAACGCCCGTTGCCACCG
>JAZNOQ010000168.1:0-18406 GCA_045589215.1 Eubacteriales bacterium | reverse complement strand
CTCCGCAGAGAGGTCTGCGCGGATCGCGTTGTGGATGTCGCTACGCATTTTGATCACGGGGGCGTAGATCGTGCTCCAGTCCTATTTTTCAAAATTAGAGTTGATATACGAACAGCGGCAGGCATTGGTAAGCAGGATGACGTAGAGATCCTCCTCGCGGTTTATGTAGAAGCACTGTCCCGTAGAGCCTGCGTGACCGAAACTGCCGTCAGGGAATAGATCTCCTGTGTTCTCGCATTTTTTGTCAACGTAGACATATCCGAGCCCTCGGCTTTCGGAATATTCAGATGTGTAATTCGTTTCTGCTGCCGAGAACAGCTCCTCGGGATAGAGAATATCGCTCTTTTTTAGAATGGCTTTGATGAATTTCTGAATGTCAAAGAGACAAGACTGCTGTCCTCCGCTTCCTGCGGGCTTTCCCATCATCAGAACACGATCGCTGTCGTAGCGCTGCTTCGGCGTGTCCTTCCAGCGGTAGCAAAGCGCGGCGTTCGGTTCGTCAAGTGCGATCTCAAACGAGGTGCGCTCAAATCCAAGCGGACGTGCAAGGTTCTCTGTATAGATCTCCTCCAGCGTTTTCCCGTAGATTTTTTCAAGGATCAAGCCGAGGAGAATGAAAGCGTTGCAAGAATATTTGCAATTCGTTCCCGGGGTGAACAGAAGGGGATAGGAGAGGATTCTCGCAGCGATCCCATCACGTCCCGCCGCCACTGCTTCCTCGGAGAGAGGCTTTCGCTGGATTCCCGACGTGTGTGTCAGCATCTGTTTTACGGTGATTCTATTCTTGATCTCGTCTCCTGCATCAAAAAATTTGTCGATTGTGTCGTCAAGAGAGAGGAGCCCTTTCCCGATAGCCTGCAGGACGAGTGTAGAGGCAACGAGAACCTTTCCCATACTCGCAACATCGAAGTAGGTATATCCGTCGGCGTTGTCTGAAAAAAAGAGCTTTTCTTCGCCCTTACAGTGAACGAGAAGGGCGTAGGTGTCAAACGTCCGTTGCTCGAGCATTTTCTGTAGCAGAGCTTCTGTGCTTTCTAGTTTCATTTTGTTTCTCTCTTTATCTTTTATCATTTTTTGTGACGGAAGGATTGCTTTTTGCTTTACTCTATCGTCTTCCAATCAAACACTGTTCCCATCGGGAAGAAGGGATCATCACAAAGCTGATTGTAGACCTCGGGGGCATCCTCGGGAGAAACGATACGAGAAACGATAGGAGAAACCTGAACTCTTCCCATAGCGATCATGTCAAGGATTGCCTTGCAGTCATCCTGATGCGTCCAATGATGCGGATAAGACTCGAACTTCGGGCGTACGAGGTTATGTGCACCGATCAGCTTAACGCCGGGGCGGTGTACCTGCTGGTAATAATCCACCGCTGTGTCTGAAATGCGCGTACAGCCGAGCAGAGAAATGCGCCCCATCCACGACGCGCATTCGAGCGCCTGCTTCATTGCGGCAGATACGCCCGTGACCTCAACCGTCGCGCGCACACCCTTGCCCTTCGTCACTTTCTTTACCTGCTCGACAAAATCGGGGGCGGATGGATCAAAGGCATAGTCCGCACCGAGCTTCAACGCAAGCTCGCGACGGGAGGGATTCAAATCGGCGGCAATGAGAGGGCAAGCACCGTTTAAGCGCAAGAACTGAACCGCAAAGATGCCGAGAAGCCCCAGCCCCATGACCATTGCGCTTTCTCCAACCTCGACCTCGAGTTTTCTTACACCGCCGAGTCCCATTGTCGCGATGATGACAAACGCCGCATCAAGCGAGTCGATTTCATCGTTTTCAACCTTCGTTACGTCTGCCTCGGGACGGATGTTATATTTCATATGCTTTCCGTGATAAACAAGCACGCGGTCACCGACTGCAACGCTCTTTACCGCAGAGCCAATCTCGATTACGCGACCAACGCCGCAGTAACCGAGAGACTTCGGAAATTTGTTTCCTCCGGCGTTCGGCATGGCCATAATGTTCGCGCGCTCGGTTCCGCCGCTGATCACGGTGTATTCCATCTCCGTGAGGACTTCGTTATCCTTGAGTGCGCGAATATCAACCTCAAGAAGCTCTGCCTTGTGCTTTTCTGTAAAAACGATCTTTTTCGATACCATTTCAATTTGCCTCCTTGCAGTTAAACGATCCTTCTGACTTTTTCGACGATTTCCGCAGTCGCCTTCAGACTGATCTGCTCCATCGTGCTCCCCGCGTTGTAGTGGTCGACACAGAAAGCGATCTGTCCGCCGAGCAGGGGATTGATAATTCTGGACAGCATTCCCGCAGATCCGTTTGCGTGGTATGCGATCGGTGTTTTGATCTCCTTTTTCAGGAGAAGCATCGTACGGATGCTCTCTGCGAGGTCGTCCTCGCTCGATGCTTTTGTTACGATCTTAATGATATCGGGATTTCTCTGTTCGAGGAAGAGAGCAAGATCTACGACCTGCTCAGCTTTCATCGGAATTCCGGGGTGGCAGGAAAGGAGAACCTCGGCGCCCTTTGCGTGTACGCGCTCGATAAGATCGCACTGCTTAGAAATGATCTTTTCATCGGTGACGACCTCCTTCGGGTTTCCCTTCGTGAAGGAATACTTGTCTTCACCGCAAAAACCACTTTTCGAAGGCGGATCAAAGGTGTAGCCTTGCATATCGATGCCTGCAACACCGGCTTCAACCGCACGGAGGAAGCTGTCAATACGCTCTTCCTCGGTAAGTCCTGCTTTTCCCATTGTAAACGTGTTATTGTAATTCAGCGCAAGGATGGGAAGCCTTGAAGAATTGACGATCTTTTTCAGACTGTCCACATCGCTGTTTGCGAGGCAGGACATATGCAGGTCGATCATTGTCGCCCCATCATAAATACAGTTCTTGATCTCCGCGATCGCTGCGCGGACGCTCGTTTCTCTTACCACGCCTGCAATTGCGGGTGCTGCGAGTTCAGATAATTTTTGTGTCATACGATCACCTCCGAGGACAGTATAGCATAGGTAATCCTTCAAGTAAATATCAAATCTGATACGATTTATCAAATTTGATACAAAAGTGTTGACTTTTTTGTGTGTTGTGATATAATGGATGTAATGACATTGATGTGGTATAATGCAATGATATCCATAGGAGGAGCGCAAAAATATGAAATCGGAAATCTTATCAGATTTGGTAATAACAAAGGTACATTCGGTGTCAATGCTATATAGCGCACAAAATACGAAGGCGAGCCGAAAAAAACGGCCGCGATGGGGCATCGTGATCAAATACGAGGGTGAAACTGTTTACACCTCGGAAGGGAAACGCTATTTTTCGGACTTGAATCATATTATGATTCTTCCATACGGCTCCTCTTATGATTGGGAGTGCAAGAAGGCGGGGCATTTCTTTACGCTTGAATTTGAAAGTGACTTGACCGTTTCCGAGCCGATCTCCATTTCGGTACGGAACGGAGACAAGATCTTAAAAATGTTTCAGGAGCTTGAATATAAGCGAAATCTGATGCATCCGATGACCAAGCTTGAAAGCATTCGTGATACGTATTCGATCCTCCTTACCTTGATGCAAGCGCAGTCCGAAAAGTATCTGCCCTCCGAAAAGCAGCAGAAGATCGCTCCTGCCGTCGAATATATTTCCCAGCATTACAATGAGAACGTTACAAACGATGGGCTCGCCGCCATTGCAGGGATGTCAACGGTGTACTTTAGAAAGCTGTTCACGAACGTGATGGGGGTATCTCCCATCACTTACGCGCATAACCTCCGCATCGAAAAGGCGAAGGAGATGCTGAAAAGTGATTACGGTACGCTTTCAGACGTCGCGCAATCCCTCGGATACGTAAGTCTGTACGATTTTTCAAGAGATTTCAAGAAGCACACAGGGGTATCACCGTCAAAATATGACCGCAGTTAAAGCGGCACCTCGCCTGTGAGGACCTTCTTGACAAAAAAAGCATCGTAATTTATAATGGAATTGGAAAATGCCTTAGAGGAGGCTATGAAAAACAGCAAGGAGTGAATTATGGAAGAGATCAAAGAAGGAAGATACCGCCATTTTAAAGGGAACGAATATGAGGTTTTGTTTGTGGCAAAGCATTCGGAAACCCTTGAGGATATGGTGGTCTACCGCGCACTTTACGGCGACGGAGGCGTATGGGTGCGTCCCGCTTCAATGTGGAATGAGACCGTGGAGCGAGACGGGAAGGTATATCAGCGTTTCACTCGTATTACGGAAGAAGCGCAAGGGTAGAGCTCATTTCGTTCGTTTGAAACACAAAACCTTTGATTAATTGATAAAAATCGTAAGATTATATAAAAAGGCGGTAATATTCTGATATACCGTTACTTGGGCGTTTGCTACAATAAAAATAGTGAGCTCGGGCGGTATTCGACCGTGACCATATCATTTTTGAAAGGAATTAAAAATCATGGAACGTCTGATCAAGACAGGACAGGTAAAGGCGAAAAGCGCAAAGGAAGTAAAGGAGACCCGTCTCGGCATCGGCTTTGAGAAGCTCGACCGTGCCGTTTTTGATCCCGAAAAGGCTTATGATAAGATCGCGGGGATCGGTGTCAAGTGGGCGCGCATCCAGTCGGGCTGGGCAAGAACCGAAAAGGAGCCCGGTGTATATGATTTTACGTGGCTTGACGATATCGTTGACAATCTTCTTAGTCGCGGTATGATCCCGTGGATTGTGCTGTGCTACGGAAACCCCATATATAGCCCTTTTGCAGAGAAGTATTTCGGTTCCGTCGGATGTCCTCCGATCACGACGCGAGAGGAAATGGATGCGTGGCTTCGTTACGTAGAGGCTACGGTCACGCACTTCCGCGGACGCATTCCGTATTACGAGATCTGGAACGAGCCGGATGGCAAGTATAGCTGGAAGCACCCGCACGGTGAGGACGAGCCCGAGCCCGGTCCGAACGCAACCGAGTACGGAAACTTTGCGATCGAGACGGCGGATGCGATCCATCGTGCCGATCCTGCGGCGAAGGCGATCGGTATGGTCGTTTGCTCCTTCAAGAAGCTTGCTTATATCAATGAGGCGCTTGCTACGGGACTTGCCGATCACATTGACGCCGTATCCTATCACGCATATACCTCGGACGATACCGATCGTCCGACCTATATCGGGCTACTCCGTAAGCTCGTTGACAGCTACCGTCCGGGTCTTGAACTCATCCAGACCGAGACGGGTGGACAATCGAGAGGCGATGGTGCGGGAGCAATGCGCGGTTTCTCCTGGACGCCCGAAAAGCAGATGAAGCATCAGCTCAGAAATCTCCTTCACGATCTTGCCCTCGGCATTACATTCACCTCCTTCTTTACGTCGGTGGATATGATCGAAGCGCTTCACGGACTCGTTTCGGATAAGAAGTCTTACCTTGATTACGGATACTTTGGTGCGCTCAGTGCGGATTTTGACGAGAACGGCTTCTCAACGGGTGACTACACGCCGAAGCCCGCATACTACTCGCTTCAGAATCTTGCCTCGATCTTCTCAGAAGGGGTAGAACCCGATAACACCGTGATCTGCGAACGCAAGGTATTGCCTAGCCGCCGCGTAAACGGCTCGGATTGCTCGGATAAGACGGTCTGCACGTATTCCTTCGCGAAGCCGAACGGCGCGAAGGCGGTTGCTTATTGGAACGCCGTTCCGATCCTGACGAGCACCTACGAGGGAACGATCTCGTTTGACGTCTACGGACAGCCGAACGACATTCACCTTGTCGATCTCGCAAGCGGTGCAGTTTACGACCTGCCCGAAGCGATGATCGTGGAAAAGGAGCACGGACTGATCAGCCTCGTGAATCTTCCGCTTACCGACACTCCGCTTCTCCTTACCTTTGGGGATTTCGTGGAGCAGTAAGTGATACATAATAAAAGCGCAGCATCCGTGGATGCTGCGCTTTTTCTTAATATAAAAAATATTAAAACCCTTCGTAAAATGTGTCGGGCAAATGGAAGATCGGGGAACGGCTGATATATTCAGCAAAATCGTGCGTAACGGGAGAAATCGCGCACAGAACGTGCTCGCCTAGTGTGGAATAGCGCTCGTTTCGTACCATAAAGCCGACACCGGGGATCTTCTCGGCTTCCTTTCGTGCCCCTTCTCCGTGGGAAAGCTTGAAATATCCCCCAAATCTTGCACAGAGCTTTGGGAAGAAATAATACGGAAATGAAGTGATGTCGACCTCTGCGAAGGCCCGAAAGTGAATACAAGCGGCGGGGCAACCGTCGAGCGAAAGAAAGACGATGCGGATCGTTTCTTCTGCGGAATACTGCTTGATTGCGGAAAAGAGAAGAAGGACGGTCGCAGAGAAAAGACTCATATTGACTGTTACGTCGGCTCGTATCGGCTCTTCAAAGGTGTATGGGATCAGAAACTGCGTCTCAAGTCCGAAGAGGGAGGCAAGGCTTTCCGCTTTTTGCTTCATCAAACGGAAGAGCGCGATCGGATCGACACAGCGCATCGGCTCTGAATAAGTCGCCTCGAAGAAGGTGAAGACACGGCTGAAGATCTGTCTTAGACGCTCGAAGATCGCCGAATCGAATGCCGCGACTTTGGTAACGTCGGAGAGTACAGGATCGATCTGCACGGAGATCCTCGGAATCGATCGGAGATAGGACAACACGGTATCTACGTCTTTAGGTAACGCGAGCGCAAGACATAGCCCTCCGTATTCGGAGATCCCTGTGGAGACAAGAATCGGCGTTCGGTCATTTGACAGAAGCAGCACAAAGTGCGTGTCTCGGTCTTTCAGTGCATTACAGAGAAAGACCTGCGTTTTGTACGGGAGGATCGCAGTGACGGACTTTTGACATTTGGAAAAGACTGATCCGTCCTCCGGTTCTACGATCGAAATCACGTTTTCCTTCGGAAAGCCGGATGGTGTGCAGAAAAAGAGACATAGTGCGTCAGGGCTCGCCGTGTGAGCGGAGTCCCGTGACAGTAGCTTTTTGTCAGCGTAATATTGAGACATAGGGAACTCACATAAATAGATTTATCAAAGAAAGATCATTCTTCGTTCTCGGAAGAATCGAAAAATCCGATCTGTTCGCCTCTTGCAGGTGCTTTTTGCGAAGCCATGCGGTAGGGAAGCCCGAGATGCTCGTATGCGAGGCGTGTAGCACACCGTCCGCGCGGCGTTCTTGATAAAAAGCCGATCTGCATCAGATAGGGCTCGTAGACGTCCTCAAGCGTGATCGCCTCCTCACCAAGAGTCGCGGCGAGTGTTTCAAGACCGACGGGACCGCCGTCATAAAACTTGATGATCGTCTGAAGCATACGGCGGTCGATGTTGTCAAGACCAAGCTGATCGATCTCGAGCGCACCGAGCGCAAAATTCGAAATATCGGAGTTGATCTCACCGCTTCCGCGCACCTCGGCAAAATCGCGGACACGCTTCAGTAGGCGGTTGGCGATACGCGGTGTTCCGCGGGAACGGGACGCGATCTCGTAAGCACCGTCGTCTGTGATCGGGAGACCGAGAATTCCCGCGCTCCTCCGAACGATTGATGCAAGCTCCTCGGGCGTGTAAAGCTCGAGCTTCAGAAGAACGCCGAAGCGGTCGCGAAGCGGCGTTGAAAGCTGTCCCGCACGGGTCGTTGCGCCGATCAGAGTAAAGCGGGGAAGGTCGATGCGGATGCTGCGCGCTGCAGGCCCTTTTCCGATGATGATATCGAGTGCAAAATCCTCCATCGCGGGATAAAGGATCTCCTCGACCTGTCGCGGCAGACGGTGGATCTCGTCAATAAACAGAACGTCCCCCTCCGCGAGATTGGTGAGCAGGGCGGCAAGATCCCCCTGCTTTTCGATCGCAGGACCCGAGGTCACGCGGATATTTACCCCCATTTCAGCGGCGATGATATTCGAAAGCGTGGTCTTTCCAAGGCCGGGAGGGCCGTAAAGCAGCACGTGGTCGAGCGTCTCACCGCGCTTCTTTGCCGCCTCGATATAAATTTTCAGGTTGCCCTTCGCCTTTTCCTGACCGACATAGTCGGAAAGACGCTTCGGGCGAAGCGTTACGTCCGAATCCGAATCCTCCGAAATGTGGGAGGCTGTGATGATACGGTTTTCGAAGTCGTAGTCGTCGCCTTCAAGCTCGGGTGCGTTTTCGTGGATCATATATCAGTTACCTCGTGAAAATCGTTGTGTCGTGCTTTCTCTTTCTCGGTGGCGTTACATCAGCTTCTTTAGGGCTGTTCGAATGATATCTTCAAGCGGAAGAGTGTCTATATTGATGCTCTTCAGCGCATTCAGTGCTTCGGCTTTGGAATAGCCAAGCACCATAAGGGCGTCGGTTGCTTCGGACAGCTTGCCGGATCCTCCCTCGGGTGCACCTCCAAGGATCGGAGAATCGCTGCCTTCAGAGACCGAAAGCGATTCCTTTGAAAGCTTGTCCTTGAGCTCAAGAATAATGCGCGCGGCAGTCTTTGCTCCGATGCCGCTTGCCTTCGCAAGAGCCTTTCGGTCCTCGGTGCAGATCGCAAGCGCAAGCTTTTCGGGCGTGAGGGTCGAGAGGATCGAGATCGCCGCCTTCGGACCGACTCCCGAAACCGAGATCAGCATGCGAAAAGCGGAAAGCTCCTCCTCGCTGTGAAAGCCGAACAGCTCAACACCGTCCTCGCGAACCGCCATATAGGTGTAGAGCTTTGCCGTTTGGGGATTTATCGCGTCATAGAGCGGCGCGAGTGACGCATGGGTGGTTTCGGACACCGTTAAGCAGTATCCGACGCCGCCCGCCTCGATGACCGCCGTATTCGGCAGAAGCCGTGCCAAGGGTCCTTTGATATAGTAAAACATAGAGATTCCTTCCTTAAGGCGTGAGGTTATTCTTCGCTCGATGCGTCATCGGCGTTGCTTTCAGACGTTGAAATACTGATTTCCGATTGACTTTCGGGCAGTCCTTCATTTTCGTCGGAGTTTTTGCCTAAAGCATCGTTTTCGGCTGTGCGGACATCGTCTTCGGGGTCATAGGTGTAGAAGCTGAAATCCCACAGGGAAGGATCGGATGCTTCTTCGGTCTCATCGTCGGAAACACCGATCGTCTTGCCCTTGCCCTTCCAGAGGAAGGTGCGGATCTTCTTTTCAAAGACGCAGACAAGCACGAAGATCGCGATAGACGCAACCGACACCGTGATGCCCAGAACGAGCGCGGAGGGACGGTAGATGAATTCAAGCGTGTGCTCACCCGCTCCCGTGATCTCAAAGGAAATAAGTGAATTCAGAGATTTTTCGTAGGAGACACGCTGCCCGTCAACGAGAACCGTCCAGCCCTCGTCGTAGGGAATCGTGGTGAGGATCGTCTGCTTCTCTGCGGTCGTCGTGATCTTGCCGGTCAGGTGATCGTTCGGACAGTCGGGATTAACAACGTATTGCGGGTTTTGGAGGATGCGCGAGAAGGCGTCCTTGAAAACGGCTTCATCAACATAGTAGAAGATCTGTGCACCCTTCTTGATATAAAGGTTGTTGGAGGTGTTATCGAGGGTGACCTTGACGGTGACCGTTTCGCCTGCCGCGAAGGTGCCGAGCGATACGATACGGTTGGTCTCGTTTCCACCGAATTCGTATTTGACAGACTTTTCAAGCGACTTCGCACTTACGTTCAGATCGACCTCACGGGTGTACTGATCGGCAGGGATGAAGAAATAGAGCTCGACCTCGGCACCTTGATCAATGGGGGCCTGCAAGGTAAAGGTCACGGAGCAATCCTCCTCGACGTTTTTCGGTGCGTACTTGGTGTAGTCGCTGACCGAGGACGTCGTGCAGTTACTCGTGGACGTAGGCTCTGCCTCGATGGGCTTATAAAGCTGAAGGGTGGAATCCTCACCGAGAATTGCCGATACGAGACTGTTCATAAAGCCAATCGGGCTTTCGTAATTTTTGTAATAATTTTCCGAGCTTGAAACATCCATCTCGTTCACCTTTCCGTCAACCCCGAAGGCAAGCGACAGGGCGTAGGGATTGAGGTACGCGGTGTAATCGTTTTCTTCTTCAAGGTCGATTGGATGGACCTCGTAAAGGTTCGAGACCTCGGATTTCGACACAAGATACTTGATGCCGAGCAGGGAATCGTTAACGGGCGTTCCACCGAGATACTTTGACCAGTTCGACTTCGAAGCATAACCCATATACCGCAGGAAATCGATGGTTTCTTTATTCAGAGTCGAGGTGGAGCAGCAAAGGCTGTTCATATTCAGTGCCATCGAATCGTTGGTCTTTCGCATCGTCGTCTTTTCCATGCGGTAGAAGGAGGGATCGGTTTTCTGAACTGCTTCAACGACGGGGCGGAGCTCGTCCATATAATCGGTATATTTGCTGTATCCCGTGTAAATAACGTCCTTGCCGAATTCAAGATCGCAAACAAGCCCGCTGCAGTAGACCTCAAGACAGCAGACGATCGCAAGAATCAGGGAAATGCTCTCGCGTTGCTTCGATTTTCTTACGACCGCAAGAATGATGACGTAAGCGAGAATACAGAGGAGAGAGAGGAAGACCGTCTCAAAGGTGAGCAGCTTCTGACCGAAGGTAGCCGCTCCGTTGACACGCTCGGTGTAGGAATCAAAGGTCATCGTTTGTGCAACGATCACGAAGCCGACGAGGGCTGACGAAATCGCGAAGATCGTCTTGAATTCGATCTTGCGGATCTCTCCGAACGCCTTGTATGCAAGCATCACGAGGAAGAAGCACAGCATAAAGCTGTATCGGTAGTTCAGCCAATTGGGTTTCTGGAAGCCGTGCCAGATCAGATCGAGCACCGAGATGACGAAGCTCAGCACGAAGAAAAGAATAAAGAGCCCCGAGGCGATCTTTTCGCGCTGTGTGAACTTCTTCGAAAGGAAATAGACGGGGATCAGGAGAACGGAGAGGAGACCACAGTAAACGAAGGGAAGTCCCTCGGGGCGAACCGTATCGTAAGAGCCGGGGAGGAATTTCGTGAGGAATCCCATAAACTCAAACTTGGCGGTAACGTCCCACTTCGGGTTCGAGAAGCTGCTTTTTCCGAACTTCAGAGAGTAGTATGCGGTGAATACGATAATTGCCGCGATACCGATCGCAAGGAGCGAGTAGAGCACGATGCGGAAGAAGGACTTCGTAAAGTGATTTCTTTCGCCGTGCGGATTGTTCAGCGCGTGCTCACTGTTATTTTTCTGATTGTACGCAAAATAGTAGTAGAAGAAATAAGCCGCGACATAAATGCACACCATATAACCGATGTAGTAGTTACTGCACAGCGTGAGTGCAAGAATGAGCACATAGAGCTTGAACCGCCCGTTTTTGATCAGCTGCTCGATCGCATAGGTCAGGACGGGCAGCCATATCACCGCGTCGATCCACATCGAATTGTGCTGCTGTACCACGCAGTAGGCGGACATTGCGTACAGCACCGAGAAGAGCACGACCGAGATCTTGTTTCTGCACGTTTCCTTGGTGTTTTTGTGCAGATACCAACCCATCGTGAGACCGCAGAGTCCCGATTTCAAGAGGAAGATCACGAGAAGTGCCTCGAGAATGTATTTCTTGGGGAAGATCGCGACGATATAGGAGAAGGGCGATGCGAGATAGTAGGCGTAAATTCCCATAAATTCGCCGCCGAGCGCCCGCTCGAAGGAATAGATCAGGCTCGTATCCCCGCGCAATGCGTCGTGAAGCATCTCATAAAAGGAAACGTACTGTCCGTTCAGGTCAAGCACGAGCACCGAGCCGTCACCGAAGGGATGAATGCCCATTGCGAGATAGATCAGGTACATGAGTATGACGGGAACGAGGAAGGAAAAGCCGAGGTAGGAATACGGATTATGTTTTATAAAAGTCCGCAGTCGCGAAAAAAAACCTTGCTTTTCAAGCGGCGGCAGAGGTTTTGCTTTCATATCGGTACGTGCGTTATTCTGGTTCATCGTTTCGATCTCCTGTGTTTTTCGGTTGTGTTTTTTTGTTTTATCGTGTAGCGGAGACTTAAGCCTTGCAGTCGGAGGAATTCGGAGAAATGACGCGTTTTATGGACTTTTCGAGCTTTACGCGCTCGATGACCATATCTCTCCCACAGCCCGTACAGCGAATGCGAACCTCGCTTCCGATCCGAAGAACCGAAAACGTGCGTGCACCGCACGGATGATTTTTTTTGAGTTCAAGGGTATCCTCGGTCGTAAAACGAATGATCTTCATCGGAGAGACGCTCCTTTCCATAATGAAATATACTTACTCTTAACAGTATAACATATTTTTCCTCGTTTGTAAATGATTTTTTATGAAACATCCGAATTTTTCGAAAGAAATTCGCACGACTTTTCCCATCTGTTTCGTATGATAGCGAAAAATGAAAAATCTTCGTGAATGCGACAAAAAGGATTTGACTTGTGAAGAAAAATGTGTTATACTACTATATTGGAGAAGTATGATACACAGAAATAGAACAGTACCTGACGGAGGTGTGCGTATGGTGATTCTCGGAATAGACCCCGGGCTTGCGATTGTAGGCTGGGGTGTGATCGAATACGTCGGCACGAAATTCCGTGTGCTCGGATACGGCTCGATCGAAACTCCCGCAGGGATCGAAACGCCCGAAAGACTCCAGATGATCTACCACGATCTCTGTGAGATCATCGGAAAATACCACCCCGACGAAATGGCGATCGAAGAGCTTTTCTTCGATAAAAATATTACGACGGGCATTCGTGTTGCCGAGGCGCGCGGAGTCCTGCTGCTTGCGGCGAAGGAGCTTGGTGTAAGGCTGTTCGAATATACTCCGATGCAGGTGAAGCAGTCGGTATGTGGATATGGCAAGGCAGAAAAACGGCAGATCATTATGATGGTGACCTCGATCTTAAAGCTGAAGGCTCCGCCAAAGCCCGACGACACCGCAGACGCCCTTGCGATCGCGATCTGCCACGCGCATACGGGCGGCTCGCGCCTTTCGGGGTACTACAATCAGAAATCAAGCTTTTGATCGACCGAATAACGAAAGAAACAGAAAGAGATAACAATTATGTGGTGTGCAGAAAATTGGAAGGAATACGAGCTTCTTGACGCAAATGACGGGGAACGGCTTGAAAGATGGGGAGATCTTATTTTGATCAGACCCGATCCGCAGATCATCTGGAAAAACAGCGCGTCCCATCCGATGTGGAAAAAGGCGGACGGAGTTTACCGCCGCTCGAATACGGGGGGCGGCTCGTGGGTCAAGAATAAGCTTCCGACACAGTGGAATATCCGTTACGGCTCGCTTGGCTTTGTTCTGCGCCCGATGGGCTTCAAGCACACGGGGCTCTTTCCCGAGCAGGCGGCGAATTGGGATTGGTTTGGCTCGCTGATCCGTGAAGCAAAGCGCCCGATCCGCGTTTTGAATTTGTTTGCATATACGGGCGGCGCGACGATGGCGGCGGCAAGTGCGGGGGCGTCGGTCGTACACGTGGACGCCGCGAAGGGGATCGTTGCGCAGGCAAAGGAAAACGCCGTTCTGTCGGGGCTTTCCGATGCACCGATCCGTTACATCGTTGACGACTGTAAGAAGTTTGTCGAGCGTGAGATCCGTCGCGAAAATCATTACGACGGAATCATTATGGACCCGCCCTCATACGGAAGAGGACCCGGGGGAGAGGTCTGGAAGATCGAGGAATGTGTGGACGAGCTCATTACGCTCGCATCAAAGCTGCTTTCCGACGATCCGCTCTTTTTCCTCATCAATTCCTACACGACGGGGCTTTCTCCGCTTGCTATGCAGTATATTCTCGACCGCCGTGTGAAAAATCGCTTTGGCGGAAGACTTGAATCGGGCGAGCTCGCGCTTCCCGTGACCGCATCGGGCGGATTTCTTCCGTGCGGTGCAAGCGCCCGTTGGTATCGGGTGTGACACTTTGATCTTGCAAATCTCGCGCAAGGACGCGCGAAGAAAGGTATAGAAATCGGATATGACGAATAAAGGTATCCCTTTTATCGAAACGAAGAATCTGTCATTTCACTATGATGACGAGGCTGCCGCAGATCGCCTTCTTCCGAACGGCGATCCGATCCCCGTTCTTGACGGACTCACCCTGACCGTCGGGAGGGGAGAATACGTAGCCGTTCTCGGACACAACGGAAGCGGCAAATCCACGTTTGCAAAGCTCCTGAATATGATCCTTGAGCCGACAGCGGGACAGATTCTGATCGACGGACGGGATATTACCGCAGAGGATATGACCGAGGAGGCACTTTACGATCTTCGCAAGAAGGTCGGAATGGTCTTTCAGAATCCCGACAATCAGCTCGTTGCGACGATCGTTGAGGAGGACGTAGCGTTCGGACCTGAAAACCTCGGCGTACCGAGCGAGGAGATCCGCCGCCGTGTGGACGATGCGCTTGCCGTGGTCGGAATGACCGAATACGCGCGCCATGAGCCGCACCGCCTTTCCGGCGGTCAGAAGCAGCGCGTCGCGATCGCGGGACTGATCGCGATGATGCCCGAATGCATGATCTTCGACGAGTCAACGGCGATGCTCGATCCGATCGGTCGCCGCGAGGTGCTCGATACGATGCGGATGCTGAACCGTGACTACGGGATCACGATCCTGACGATCACGCACTATATGAACGAAGCCGCCGAGGCAGACCGTGTGATCGTGCTTGACGATGGAAAAATTTTGCTCGACGGAACGCCCGAAGAGGTGTTTTCCGAAGGAAAGCTCCTCAGAAGCGTCGGGCTTGACGTGCCGCAATGCGTTGATTTCGCACAGGCGCTGAAGGAGAGCGGGCTTCCGATCGAGGGAGACTGCACGACTCCCGAAAAATGTGCGGCGGCGATCGCGAGGGCGATCCTGAAAAAGCACGAGAAATGTGACACCGCAGAGGGAGGGAATGACAATGCCGAACGTTGATCCTATTCTCTCCGTCAGGGACGTATCTTTTGTTTACAGCCCGAAAACACCGTATGAAAAGACAGCACTTGATCACGTGAGTCTTGACGTAGAAAAAGGTGTTATCACGGGAATCATCGGGCATACGGGAAGTGGAAAGTCCACCCTCGTACAGCTTTTTAACGGACTTGAAAAGCCGCATTCGGGAAGCATTCTGCTCGACGGACGCGACATATGGGCAAAGCCGAAGGAGATCCGTGCGGTTCGTTTCCGTGTCGGACTCGTGATGCAATATCCCGAGTATCAGCTATTTGAAGAAACGGTACGCTCGGACATTGCCTACGGCCCGAAGAATATGGGGCTTGACGAAAAGGAGGTCGAAAAGCGCGTCAGCGATGCGATCCGTTTCGTTGAGATCGATGAGACTTTACTTGACACATCCCCCTTCGATCTTTCAGGTGGACAGAAGCGCCGAGTTGCGATCGCGGGGATCATTGCGATGCGCCCCGACGTGCTCGTCCTCGACGAGCCTGCGGCAGGTCTTGACCCACGCGGACGGGAGGTCATTTTCCGCGGGATCCGCAACTATCAAAAGGAAACCGGTGCGACCGTTGTGATCGTATCACACAGCATGGAGGATATGGCGAGGATCTGTGACCGATTGATCGTAATGTCAGACGCAAAGGTCATAATGAACGGTACGCCCGACGAGGTCTTTTCGCGCGGCGACGAGCTGCACGCGATCGGACTGAACGTCCCCGAGGTGACACGCACAATGATCGAGCTTCGACGTCTTGGAATATCCGTGAATACCGACGTATATGCGGTGGACGCGGCGGTAAAGGAGATCGGAGGACTGCTATGATGAACATTTCTCTCGGTCAATACTATCCCGCAGAGTCGGTGATCCACCGACTTGATCCGCGCACGAAGGTGATATGCGGACTTCTTTATATCGTGTGTGCCTTCCTTTGCAAGGGCGTTGCGGCTTTCGCTGCGTTGGTTCTTTCTGCGATCGTCTTGATTTTGATCAGCCGTATCCCGATGCGGATCATTCTGTCGGGGATCCGTCCCATCGTATTCATTATGCTCTTTACGGTGGCGATCAATCTCTTCCTCACAACAGGGGATACGCTTCTTTTTGAATGGAAGTTTGTTCATATCTACCTTGAGGGCGTTTACAGCGCGATCTTTATGGCGATCAGGATCATCATTCTGATCCTCGGATCCTCGCTGTTTATGACCTATACGACGACACCGATCGCGTTGACGGACGGTATTGAGATGCTGCTGTCGCCGCTGAAAAGGATCCGCGTACCCGTTCACGAGTTCGCGATGATGATGACCATTACCTTAAGATTTATTCCGACGCTTCTTGAGGAGACCGAAAAGATCATCCGCGCGCAAAAGGCACGAGGAACTGATTTTGAGTCGGGCGGTCTTGTGAAGCGCGCCAAGGCGATGATCCCGATCCTTGTACCGCTGTTCGTTTCGGCGTTCCGCCGTGCGGACGAGCTTGCGACCTCGATGGAGTGCCGTTGCTATCACGGCGGAAACGGAAGAACACGGATGCGTGTTTTGCACCTGCATTTTCGCGATTTTGCCGCGGTGATTTTGATCGTTCTGTTCGGAACGGGACTTGTTTTATGTAATCTTTATGCACCGGGCTACGTGATGTGATCCGAAAAGCCCGAGACCATTCGGAAGGAGGAGAGACTGTGAAGCTTTTACTGCATATCCGCTTTCTCGGCACCGCATATGCGGGTTATCAGGTACAAAAAAATGCGAATACCGTGCAGGCAGAGCTCAATCGGGCGACCGAGTCGCTCCTCGGCTTTCCGTGTGACATCGTCGGATGCAGCCGCACCGACAGCGGAGTACACGCAAATGAATTTTGCTGTACCGTTGCGAAGCAGGGAGAGGGATCTCTCGAGACCTCGCTTCCCGTAGACCGCTTTCCGCGTGCGCTTTCCTGTCTCTTACCGGACGATATCGGCGTGACCTCTGCCGAGTGGGTTCGGGACGACTTTCACCCGCGGTATGACGTGCGATATAAGGAATACGTTTATCGCATCCATGCCGCATACGAGCGCGACCCCTTCCTCGTCGGACGGGCACTGATGTATAAGCACCCGATCAGTGACGAGGCGTTCGCGAAAATGCAACGCGCCGCGCAGGATTTTTGCGGAGAGCATGATTTTTCCGCGTTTATGGCGGCGGGATCGAAGGTGCAGTCGACGGTGCGCTGTGTCGAATATGCACGCCTCGAACGGGAAGGAGATCTGATCATCTTTTCGGTTGCGGCGAACGGATTTCTGTATAATATGGTACGGATCATGGTCGGAACGCTTCTTGACGTTGCGGAAGGGAAGATCGACGAAAGGTCGGTCCCTTCGATCCTTTTGTCGCGAGACCGAGGCCGTGCGGGCTTTACCGCGCCGCCTTGCGGACTTTATCTGAATCGGGTGGTCTACTGATATGAAGCTTTCAAAATGGATCTCAGGGCTCGGCTTCGGGAAGACCCCGAACGGAGAGCGCATTCGAAGTGCCGACGCCTTTCGGGACGTCGGGAACGGATATTTCCGAAAAATCGGACAATACTTCAAAACAGCGCAAATTCTTTTATTCGTTCTTTTGTTTTTGTTCGTTACGGTTTTCGTGATCGCAAATTCGGAAAGCGTGACGTATGAAAATATGTATTACTTTTTCAAAGACTTTCGGATCGCCGTTGACAATACCGATTCCACAGCGGAGGCGATCCCGTATGACACCGACGAGAATATGTCCTTCACGGTTTACAAGGGCGGTCTTGCCGTTGCGGGAACCGAACGAATACGGCTTATGACGGCGGCGGGCGGGATCAACAGCGTTTCGACACTCGGGTTTGCAAGCCCCTCGCTTTCTTCCACGACCGATCTCTTACTTGCATATGCACGAGGGGAAAAGGAATGTCATATTTACAATTCCTTCACGAAAATACACGAGGAAACCTTTGAAGGAGCGATCCGAACGGCATATTTGTCCGAATCGGGTGCGTATTCTGTTACGACGGAGGACGACGAATATTCGTCGACGGTATTCGTCTACAGCCGAAGCTTTAAAAAGCGCAATAAATACAATTTGAATTCTTACGTGATCGCGTCCCCGCTCAGTGATGACGGAAAGACGATCGCAATGCTGTCTTACGTATGCGAGGACGGTGTTTACGAAACGCGCGTTCGTCTTGCAAAGGTCGGAAGCGATCGGATCCTTTGCGACACCTCGATGGAGGGAGAATTTCCGCTTGGGATATCCTTTTCGGGGAACGGAAGTGTTCTCGTGCTGACCGACGGTGGGCTGTACCGCGTGACGTCGAAGGGTGGAAGCGTATGTGCCACGGAGTGGACGGACGGGTATGTCGGTGCATTTGCCTTCAGGGAAAACGGCGCGGTCCTTGTACTGCGGGACGATCTCAAAGGCTCGCCCGATACGGTTGCGATCTCCGATGGGGACGGAGCGATCCTTCGTTACGTCGAGGTCGACGGGAAGGTGCTTTCCGTCAGGGGCGGTAAGGATCATATTTTCTACCGCACCGAATCGGAGCTCGTGCG
>JAZNOQ010000167.1:0-5288 GCA_045589215.1 Eubacteriales bacterium | reverse complement strand
AATTTGGAGGAAACCATTATGACTTTTGAACACGATGAGAGTATGGAATGTGGCGTTAATATTAAGGTGATCGGTGTTGGCGGCGGCGGTAACAACGCGGTCAACCGTATGGTAGAGAGCGGCGTCAAGGGCGTGGAATTTATCGGCGTGAATACCCACCGTCAGGCGCTGAAGACGTCGAAGATCCCGAATCAGGTCCAGATCGGTGAAAGAATCACGAAGGGCCTCGGCGCAGGCGCAAATCCTGCAATGGGTGAACGCGCGGCGGAGGAGTCGATCGACGATCTCAAGGCGGTTTTGAACGGCGCAGATATGGTCTTCGTTACCGCAGGTATGGGCGGCGGTACGGGTACGGGTGCAGCTCCCGTTGTTGCACGTGTTGCACGTGAGCTCGGCATTCTGACCATCGGTGTTGTAACCAAGCCCTTTTCCTTCGAGCTGAAGAAGAGAATGAAGCAGGCTGAGGAGGGTATCGCAGAGCTGAGCCAGTACGTTGACTCGCTGATCGTGATTCCCAACGACCGTCTCCGTCTCATTACCAATACGAAGATCACGCTTGCAAACGCATTCGGCATTGCGGATGACGTTCTTCGCAGCGGTGTTCAGAGCATTTCCGATCTTCTCACCGAGACCGCACATATCAACCTTGACTTTGCGGACGTAAAGCGCGTTATGGAGTCGGCAGGCTATGCACATATGGGCGTTGGCTACGGTGCAGGTAAGGATAAGGCTGAGGAAGCGGCAAAAGCTGCGATCGCAAGCCCCCTGCTTGAGACCTCGATCAAGGGTGCTACCCGCATCCTGATCTCGATCACCGCATCGCCCGACCTCGGACTTGAGGAGGCTGCGGTTGCAACCGAGCTGATCGGTGAAGAGGGGCATCCCGATGCAGATATCATCTGGGGCGTTGCATTCGACGAGAGCCTTGAGGATGAGATGCGCATTACCATCGTCGCGACCGGTTTTGAGAAGAGCGACGACAACCAGAAGAAGGTTGAGCAAAAGCCCGTTTCTCCCGCTCCGAAGGCAAAGCTGAGCGATGATCCCCTTGATCTTCTCGGCAGCTTCGGTTCGTTCAAGAGCTGATCCTATCTCTCTCTCTGCTTCGGTAGACAGAGGTATATATCTGCAGGCGAGACCGTTTCAGCTTTATAGGATCGTTGATCGGTGTGCTTTTGCAAGAGCAGAAAGACGGTTTCCCTCACGCAGTTGTGCGGGAAGCCGTCCTTTTTGTTCTTGACAATTTCGTCTAAATTGAAAAAAATTCCATAGCGGTGGAAAGACTATAACGAAGAAACCCGGAGAGGAAGGTTTTATGAAGATGAGAGAATCCGTATCGATTCAGATTTACCACTCTGCTCCCTTGCGCGCAGTGCGCGGAAGAGCACTTGTCCTGTCGGCACTTGTTCCGCTTGTGCAGGAGGGAATGACGCTTCCCGCTCTTACCGTTTCGGTGGAGGGCGTTTCAGATCCCATTCCGATGAAGGAGGAGGAGCGCGCCGTATTTGCGGAGGGCTCGTTTGCGTATTTTTCCGCAGAAGTTCCTTCGGACGTGACCGAGGACAGCGAGCAGCTCGTATATACACTCCTTGCAGACGGTAAGGAGATCGCCTCACATGAGGTCACGTATATGCACAATCGTTCGAACGCCGAGATGCCCCCGCTCGTATTTACCGAGCTTGGCGCGAGGCTTCCCCTGAAAAAGAATGACATTGATGTAGGCATCAAATTCGTCGAGGTGATGAATCCCTCCGACCGTGCGGTCGATCTGTATGACTATAAGCTCGTCCGAGTAGACGCAAAGGAGCTGACCGATGACGAACCGTTCCGCGAGGTCCTGATCACGAATGAAAAGGGAACGATGCTTATGCCCGGTGAGCTTGCGGTCCTACGCTTCTTCCCGGTTGTGTCACAGAACGATGCACCCGAGCTCGGTACAACCGAAGCCTTTATCACGGGCATCTGCGCGATCTATCCTTACCCGCATACGATCAATGATCCGACAATGAAAGTCATTCCGCTCGCGAATTCGGTATACAGCGAGGAGGAGGGACGGTACGTCGAGGCTCCCGGTTCGTTTGAACCGAAGATTCTTCACAGCGTCAGCCCTACGGTTCTCGGAATTGCGAAACGGGATGCCATGAAGGCAACCGAGGCATTCCACACGATGACCTACGGTCTCGGAACCGTTCCGGGTGCATTCGAAACACCTACGCGCCGCTCGTCGGTTTGGGGACTTGATCCCGATGCGCCCGAGAAGGCGGTTTTGCTCTCTCCCGCAGAGCTTCTCACGCCCGGTGAATTTGATGCAAGACAGGCATATCCCGATTTTACGGACGATGAAGCACCTGTGATCGTTCCTTTGACCGTTCTCCCGTATTACCTTGCAAAGGGCGATATGGTGATGAAATTTGCGGTTCTCGATCGCTGTGTGACGAAGGCAGAGCTTCACGTCAGAGATAACGACGGTTCCTTCCGCACCTTCCGTGCATACAACGAGGGCGTGGAGGACGTGTACGAGGCGACCGTTCCGTACGCATTTCTCTCGAAGCTTGATCGATTTGAATATTATATTACCGCAAGCGACAGTCTGCGTAAATCGTCGCTCGGCTCGGAGTCCTGTCTCTATAGTCGTGTGCTATATGACAACGCAGGCCCGTCCGTGCTTTCCTGCACCCCCTCGCGCGGATATGCGGTCGAGGGCAATCTGATCCCCGAGATCCGCATTGCATACGAGGACCGCGCAGGTGTAAACGTACTGAGGTCGAAGCTGCACGTGGATGGGAAGGACGTTTCGAAGCAGGCGTTCTGGTACGACGGAGCAGTGGTATATCAGCCCGTAAAGCCGCTTTCCTACGGCGACCATACGATCTCAATCCTGCTCTACGATCTGCTTGGCAACAAATCCTCGTATCGGTCGGATTTCTCGATCTCGAGCGGTGAGGATCTGAACTGCTACCGCGGCGAGATTCACTCGCATACGATGGAAAGCGACGGAGTGGGCTTCCCCGAGCAGGCACTCGCGTTTGCCCGTGACGTCGGCGGTGCCGATTACTTTGCCGTAACCGAGCACTCCCACTATCTCTACGACGGCGGGTACGAGCGGCAGAAGCAGGTTGCGGATCACTTCAACGAGCCCGGAAGGTTTGCCGCGCTCTACGGTTGGGAAATGACCTGGAATACCTCGAACGGCCATTGGGGACATATGAATGTGATCGGCGCGGACGATATCCTGCACGATACGTGGCATATCGATATGCCGCAGCTGTTCGAATATCTTGAGCGTCATCCCGAGGCAGTTGCGATGTTCAATCACCCGGGGCTTGCGTGGGGCAACTTCGATGAGTTCGGCCATCAGACTCCCGAGGCGTTGAAGAATGTTGCACTTTCGGAGATCAACGGCGCATCGAAGGACTGCGAATACGCAATGATCCTTTCAAAGGGGTGGCACGCTACGCCCTTGTATAACGGCGATAACCACGGCGGAAATTGGGGGAACAGACCTTCGACGGGATATGTGCTTGCGCCTGCCTTGACGCGTGAAAACATCATGGAGGCGTTTCGTCTTCGCCGCACCTATACCACCTCCGATAAGACCATGAAGCTGAAGTACAAGGTGAACGGTCAGTGGCTCGGCTCGACGCTGAAGAACCCCGAGACGCTTGATATCTCTGTGGAGGTGACGACTGAAAACACGATCGGACTCGGTACGTTACAGATCGTTGCAGAGGACAATATCGTTGTTGCCGAGGAGGATATCGGTGCAAGGACCTCCTACGTCTGGAATCTGACGCTTCCCGCGCTGTATGATTACTATTACGTCCGCATTCTGCAGGATAAGCACTATACCGCAACCGCTCCCGTATGGGTCGAATATGAAAATCCGATGTCGATCCGTCACATACGCGTTTTCCACGACTTCTCAGAGGAAAAGCCGAACGACGTAGCCGTGCGGATCGATAACAGCGGTGACGAACCCGTGAAGAACCTGCAGGTCGACTTCTATCTCAGCGGCACGGACGGCTTCAATGAGGCAATCGCGAAGCCGCTTGAAACGGTCTACCTCGACAAGATCAAGGCGGGCGACAGTGTATGCGTCACGCGCCGCTTCCAGAATATTTCCCGCAGACGCCGCGTGACTGCGATCGCACGCGGTACGGTGAACGGAAGAACCGTGCAGTGCGTATCGTACGTGCTCCTGTCTTCGCTTGATATTACGGCGGTCGCACCGAATACCGCACCCGTTACGCTTCCTGACGGAACGGTCATCGAAAATCCCTTCCCGTACGTTCAGCTCTTCAACACGACGAACAAGGAGCTTAATCTTGCAACTGCTTCCTTGCGCCTCTGGTACTCAACGGGTAGAGCACCCGACGAGAATTCAACCCTCTCCCTCAAGGGTGTAAAGATCCTGCCGCGCTCGACCTATGTGGTTTGGCGCAGACCTGCGGGTTCTCCTCTTACCGTTGACGATTTCAATGCGCGCTACGACACGAATCTCGTCGAAGGAAAGGATATTCTTGTGACAGAGCTTCACGTTATTTCTTCGGGCAAGGAAACCTTGCAGGCGTGCCGTATCGACGTCGTAAATACCGAAACGACGCTTGCACGGGTGAATTACAACATAGGCCTTGACTGCGGTAAGGACTCCGAGGTAGGAAACGTGATCTACTACCGCTATATCCCGAATATGACGGGTACTGCGACGAAGATCACAAGTACAGGGGCACCGACTCCCGATGTGATCACCGACGAGCAGAAGGCGCGTGATTTCTTCTACTTCGAAAAGAAGGAAGAGGTGAAGGGCGAAAAGCATGCCGAGAAGCGTATTGCAAGGGCAGAGCGAAAGGCAAACGCAAGAAAGGTAACGAAGGCATCCGCCGTCGGGCTTGCTCTTGCATCCGCCGCAGGCGCTGCTGCCGCGACTGCCGCGATCATCAAGGCGCTCGGAAGAAAGAATTAAATTTTGCGGCTCTGTGCCGCGCGAAACAAAATCCGCCCGAGCCCGTGGTTTACCGAGCATTTGGGCGGATTTTTACGGTATGATAATGGAATGGAGAGGATCCTAAAAAACACATATTGTGGACTTTTATAAAACTGCAACCCGCACTTGACAAATTGCAAGGTGCTGTTTTATGGCACGCAACCGATTTTTGTGCTATCATAAATACAGTGGGAAGGGAAATCTCACCGTGAATATAGAAAGAGGAGGTATTACATATGATTTTAGCAGATAAGATCATCAGACTTCGTAAAAAGAACGGTTGGTCACAGGAGGAGCTTGCGGA
>JAZNOQ010000166.1:0-3038 GCA_045589215.1 Eubacteriales bacterium | reverse complement strand
CCCCATTTATCTCTCGGGAAAGATCGACGGCGTTTCTTTTATAGAAGGTCAGCCCCCCGTACTTTATATGCTTCTGCCGACGGGCGGTTATGACGCAGGCGGCCGCTTCCGCGCGCGTTTTCGTTCAGAGTGCCACGCGCTCGCCGCGCTTTACGCGCTTTCCTTCGGGGAAGAAGAGCTTCTCTTAACGACGGTGAGCCTTCATTCGGACGGCGCGCGTTTGTTCTGTGAGCGTGAAACGTGTACGAGGGTAAGGCTCTATGAAGCACTCTGCGACCTTTGCCGTCTCGCGGCTCCTACGACCGATTTTCTCGTGAAGCATAAAACCGTCACCGTGCCGCAGGCAGGGGAGGTCGCATTTCCGTATGCGGGGCTTCGGGGTGGGCAGGAGGAGCTCATCCGCGCGGTCTATCGCGTATTAAGGCAGGGGAAAAGACTGTTCGCGCAGGCACCGACGGGGATCGGAAAGACCGTCTCGACGCTCTATCCCGCAGTGCGTGCGCTCGGAAACGGATACGTCGATAAGATCTTTTATCTGACGGCAAAGGCAAGCACGCGCCGAGAGGCGTTCTCTGCCGCAGGAAAGCTCTTCCACGCAGGCGCGAAGCTGCGCACCTGTATCATTTCCGCCAAGGAGCAGGTTTGCCTCTCTGAGAAGGCGAAGAGCGGCGGGAAAAATCTGTGCAATCCCTTCGACTGTCCGTATGCGGATGGCTACTACGAGCGCGCCCCTGCGGCGATCCTTTCGCTTCTCGGAAAGCAGAACGGCTACACCCGTGCGTCGATCGTCGAGACGGCACGGGAATATGAGGTCTGTCCCTACGAGCTTTCGCTTGATCTGTCCGAAAAATGCGATATCATTATTTGTGACTACAACTACGTGTTCGACCCAAGAGTTTATTTCCGTCGCTATTTCGGGGAAGAGCGAACCTTCGACGGTAGCTACGCCTTTCTCATCGATGAGGGACACAATCTTGCCGACCGTGCGCGCGATATGTATTCGGCGAGCTTGCGGCAAAGTGAGGTCAAAGCGCTTCTCGAAAAACTTCCGAGCGAAGGAGAGCCCGTGCTTCGGGAGATCCTAAAGTGTCTTCTTTCGGGCTTTGAGGAGCTTCGGGCTCTTTGCTCAGATACCCTTGCGAAAACGGCGGATGGGGAAGAGACAGGCTTCTATATGAGCAAGGAAGCACCGCGCTTTCTCGACGCGCTTCTCGAAAAGACCGTCGCGTCTCTAAAGGAATGGTCGCATCTTATGCGTCATTCGGAGCTAAAAAACGATGTCGCGGATCTCCTCTCCGAGCTTCGCACCTATCGACTTCTGCGCGGTTACTATGACGAAAGGTTTCTCACGATGGTTCGTGTGCGCGGCGGGGACATTGAGGTAAGACTTTTCTGCCTCGATCCCTCGGCGGTGCTTGACGAATGCCTCTCGCGGGCAAGAGCGTCGGTCATCTTTTCGGCAACGCTCACTCCGCTCGATTACTTTACGGATCTGCTCGGTGGCTCGAAGCAATCCGAAACGATCGCTCTCCCGTCCCCCTTTCCGCGCGAAAATCTCGCTGTTGCCGTGTGTGATGCAGTTTCGACGCGCTTTGAGGATCGCAAAGCCTCATACAAGCGGATCGCTTCTCTGATCGCCGCTACGGTATCGGGGAAAGCGGGAAACTATATCGTTTATTTTCCGTCGTATGCATATCTCTCCGAGGTCGCGCGCGCTTTCGTGCAGAAATATCCCAAGGTGCGACTTATCATACAGCGGAAGGGAATGACACAAGCAGAGCGCGATTCCTTCCTCGATGCCTTTTGCGACGACGGACAGCTCCGCGTCGGATTTTGTGTGCTCGGCGGCTCCTTCTCTGAGGGGGTCGATCTCCCCGGTGGGCGGCTGATCGGAAGCGTGATCGTCGGAGTCGGTCTTGCGGGACTGTCGGAGGAGGGAAATATTCTCAGGGATTATTATGAAAATAAATGTGAGCGCGGCTATGACTACGCTTACACCTTCCCCGGGATGAATCGCGTTCTTCAGGCGGCGGGACGCGTGATCCGTACCGATAGTGACCGCGGCGTAGTCGTGCTCATCGATGACCGTTATGCGTTGCCCCTTTACCGAAGTCTCTTTCCGTCTCATTGGGAAGGACTTCAATATGCAGGAAATTCTGCGTCACTTGCAGAAATCATGCGCAGATTCTGGGGAAAAACGTGAAAATAGCAAAATTTTCGAATGAAAAGGCAAAGAATCATTCAAAAATATAAATTTAATTTCGAAAAAGCCCTTGATTTTTGATTTACAGTGTGATATAATACATGCATTGTAAAGAGAGGGCTTTTTTGTCGCCTTCTGAAATCGATCAAATGCCGTCAGGAAAGGATTTAATTTTATGAATAGCTACGAACAACTGTCGCGCGAGGAGCTTCTTCTGCTCAGAGAGGAGCTTCAGGCAAAATACGAGGCGTATAAGGTGCTGCAGATCGATCTCGATCTTTCTCGCGGAAAGCCGGGAAACGCACAGCTCGATATGATGACCGATATGCTGACCTGTATTTCGACCAGTGCCGATTGCCGCTCGAAGAACGGTGTCGACTACCGTAACTACGGTCTTCTTGAAGGCATTCCGGAGGCGAAGAAGCTCTTTTCCGAGCTGCTCGATATCCCCGAGCATCAGATCTTTGTCGGCGGTAACTCCTCACTCACACTGATGTACGACGCGGTCGCACGTGCGATGCTGTATGGTGTGTATGGGGGCGAAAAGCCCTGGTGCCAGCAGAACCCGAAGTTTATTTGCCCCGCCCCCGGATATGACCGTCATTTCGCTATTTGTCAGTCCCTCGGCATCGAGATGCTGACGGTCGCGATGACTCCGACGGGTCCCGATATGGACGAGGTCGAGCGCCTTGCCGCATCCGATCCTTCGGTGAAGGGTATCTGGTGCTGCCCGAAGTATTCCAATCCCGATGGCACCACCTACTCCGATGAGACCGTTGAGAGACTCGCAAAAATGAAGACGGCGGCAAACGACTTCCGCATTTTCTGGGACAAT
>JAZNOQ010000165.1:0-6019 GCA_045589215.1 Eubacteriales bacterium | reverse complement strand
GCGGGTGAGAGGGTATTCGGCGGGAGCAAGCCCCCGCCCTACGGGGTTGGTAGCGGTTCATCGTAACGCAGGCTCCCCTTACAGTGTGATCAGCCTTGCGCTCGTTCCTGCGAGCATACGGCTTTCTCTTGTGTGGCAGGTGAAGAAGATCGCCTGCCCCTTTTCTTCGTCGGCGCGCGACAGAAGGATCGAGAGAAGTGCCTCTGCTCGGCTGTCGTCGAGTTGTGCGAGTGCCTCGTCAAGCAGGACGGGAAGGGGCTCGCCGTCCTCCCGCAAGAGTCCCGTGAGGGCGAGGCGGAGGGAGAGATACATCGCGTCCTGCGTGCCCCCGCTGAAGGCGGAGGAGGGACGGACGATCCCCTCGGCTTCGGTCGAAAGCTCGAACTCCTGATCGTAGGAGAGGGAGTCGTATCTGCCGCCCGACAAGACCGAGAGATAGTGCGACGCATCCGCGCGAAGCCTCGGCCCGACGCGGTGCTTCAGGCTGTCGCGTGCCGCCGCGATCGAGCTGTACGCGAGTAGGATCGCGCGGTGCTTCTCTTCAAGGCTTTCCTTTTCCGATCGCTTCTGGTCGAGGAGTGCGAGAAGCTCATCGGGAGAGCCGACCGTTGCGCGGAGCGCGGAGAGGCGGCGTTCGAGTGCGAGCCGTTCCTCGGAAAGCCGTGACAGCGTCTCTCTCAGGCGGTCGCGCTTTTCTCTGTAACGCTCCTTTTCCGATGCGTTTTTGTAGTCAAATCCGACGGGCAGGCGGCTTCGAAGCTCCCGTTCGTCATACGGGGCAAGTGCCTCCCGCATACGGCGGCAGCTCTCCTCGTACAGAGAAAGCGAATGGGCGGCGCGGTCGCGCTCTGCGATTTCCCGCGACAGCCGTGACGCGAGGGTGCGGAGGGACGAAGCCGTGACAGCCGTGCCGTACGGCAGGACGCGGGAGGCGTTTTCCTTCGCCGCGTTCAGGTGGAGGGAAGCCGATGCTTTCGCTTCTTTCAGGAGCTTTTCCGCGTCCTCGATCCGCTGTCTCCGTGCCCTTTCGCGCTCCCATTCCTCTTCGATCCGCGTGAGGTACGCGGGGATGTCAAGGGCGGGATCGAGCCCGACCGAGATCAGGAAGTCGAAGTAAGCCCGCTTTGCCGATCGATGCCGCTTTTTCGTGAGAAGGGCGGGGAGGAGAAGAACGCCGCCGAGGGAGAACAGCGTAAAGACGGGGTTCCCCGTGATGATTGCAAGCAGAATGCCCGGAAGTAGGAGCATGCCGCCGAGGGCGAGAAGGATTTTCGCGCGGCGGTTCGTCCTTTCGAGCATCCGCGTTTCTCTATCGATGAGGTCAAGCACCGCCGCTTTGCCGCCCGCCTCCCGAACGCGCTCTACTGCGAGGAGATCGCTTTCCCGCATTTCGGGGGTCTCCCGCGCGATGCGAAGCTCGGCGTCACAGCGTAGGATTGACCGTTCGTCGGCGTCAAGACGCTGTGCGCTTTCGTCGAGGGACCTTACGAATGCAGCGTCCGGCAGAAAGCCGTTGTAGGTCTGCATCTCGGTGAGCCGCTCGCAGGCGTTTCGCTCCTTTTCGAGCCGATTTTCCTCGTCGTGGAGGGCATCAAACTGCGCGAGGATGTCGGCGTGTCTCGTGCGCGTGCAGTCCTCCTCGGCAGCCTTCAGTGCGCGCTCGGCATCGGTGATGCGGCCTTTTAGGAGTCCCTCCTCCTCCTCTGCTTGTCGGAGGTCGGCAATGTCCGCCCTCAGGCGGTCGAGCTTCAGGGTGAGGGACGTGATCTCACCGTCTATTTTGTGGATCTCGCCGCCGTGGCCGTTTTTATGGAGAAGCGCCGTGCGCGCCTTGTCGAGATTTTTCAGTGCCTTTTCGGTATTGATGCTTTCATCGCCCGAGAGGAGCAGGTTTTCGATCGCGCCCGTGAGACCGTCGCGGTCAAGCTCCCTTGAGCGGAGCTGACGGATGCAGGCGGTGCTGTCAAAGACCGATGCGGGAATGCCGAGGAAATACTCCCCCGGAACGATACCCTTAGGGAGGGGCTCGCCCGTCTCTACGTCGATGATCTGTAAGAGCTTCCGCGCGGATGCGCTCTGCTCGCGGCGCTCGATGCGGTAGACTGCGCCGTCCTTTTTTACGGTCATACTGCCGTCGGCAACGCCGTTTTCCCAGCTATATGCGCGTTCGCCGTCCGACAGCGCCTCGCCCGCACGCCGCTTCGGAAGCCCGTAGAGGATGAAGCGGATGAAGGCGATGAGGGTGCTTTTTCCCGACTCGTTGCCGCCCGTGATGAGGTTCAGCCCCTCGGAAAGGTCGAGGGAGAGATCTCGGAGTCCGCCAAATTCGCGGACCAAAACAGAAAGGATGTACATTGCTTGACCTGTCTCCTTTCGTCAGAGGATCGGACGCTCGTCGAGCGCGGCGAGTCCGAGTCTTAGTGCGAGGGCGGCATCCGCACGCTCGCGTTCACTGCCCGAGAGCATTTGGGGCTTCAGGATGCGGTAAAGCTCACCGCGCAAGGAGAGATCGCTTTCGAGATAATCCGAGTCGAACACGGGGAGGGTACGGTCGAAGAAATAGAGCGGTGCAGGGATCTCGCCCCCCTCGAGAAGCGCGAGGATGCGGTCGCCGCTTGGGGTGTAGCGCGGGGAGACCTCGCCGCAGAGAGAAAGGCGAAGAGAGGTCTCGCGCCCGAAGCCCCTTTCGGAAAGAGCCGTCCGAACGCGTGCGGCGGTCTCCTCGTCGGAGGCAGAGCCCGTCACGTCGCAGGAGAGGATCTCATAGCGGTGGAGAGCGCACCGAATACGCTCGGCGTGTGCGACGGGGGTGTCTGCATTTTCCGACAGCGTGATGACGCGGAACGAGCCGAAGCCGCATTCGTCGAAGCTTCGCCCCTCGGGGAAGCCGCAGTAGGCGTAGGCGGTCGAGCCGACGGTCATGATCTCATCGGAAACGTTATGTACGTGCCCGAGCGCGACGTAATCGGCACCGCACCGCGCGAGATCCTGCGAGCGGATCGGTGCGTAGCGCGAGAGCGGGGTGTCGAGATCACCGTGGCAGAGGAGGATCGAGAGCCCCTCTCCGAGGCAGGAATTGTCGGGAAGAATTGCAAGGGGAGACGCCGCGAGAGACGCGCCCGTGAAGGCGTAGCCGAATACGTCGACGCCGCCTTCGATCTCGGGGAAGGAGAAGCGGGAGAGGGCTTCCGTATCGAACACGAAAAGGTTTTCGGGGAGTGCGCGCGAGGCGTAGGGAGAGCCCGAGCGGTAAGGGTCGTGGTTGCCCGGTGCGATCACGACGGGGCAGGGGAGGGACGCGAGGGCATCGAAGGTCTCGTCGAGGGCAGAGGCACTGACCGTGTCGCTGTCGAAGAGATCGCCCGCGATGAGAAAGAGCGAGATCCTTTCACGCCTTGCGTATTCGATCATTTTAGAGAACGCCTCCGCCTGTCTTTCGCGGCAGCGCTCGCTTTCCCTGTACGGAAGCCCCGAGAAGGGACTGCCGAGGTGCAGGTCGCCCGTGTGCAGGATTTTCATAGGCTCGCGTCTCCTTTCTTATAGCTTCGGTTCGGTTATCGTTATCGTATATCATTATCATATCATAAAACGCGCGCGATGTCAAAGGTTTTTTTGCGTTTTGCAGCGTTCTGCGTATTTTAATAAATAAATAAATAAATTCACAAGAAAAACGTCTGCAATTGCTTGACATAAGTGTTTATTTGTGGTATAATACCGATAATAACGTTTGAGCAAGAACCAGTATCCAAATGCTGAGCAGCAGAGAGTTGTCGGTCGGTGCGAGACAATTGTTAGGGTTTGGCGAATTCCTCTTGTTAGTTGCGGATTTAAAGTTGTTCCTTTGGTTCGATGAGTAGATTTTGCCGGTAGCGACCGTTATATCGCAGGAGTGTATGATTTGCACTTAATGAGGCTTTTGCTGTGAGGCAAAGGCGAAGCAGAGTGGTACCGCGACATATGTCGTCCCTGCGTTTTTCTTCGGAAAAACGCAGTTTTTTGTTGTTTAAAATTTTTTCAAAGATAAAGAGGAAAAGAAAATGAAAGAAAAATTAGACGCATTACTGAAAGAAGGTACTGCGAGAATTGAAGCGGCGCAGACCGAGGTTGAGCTGCAAGAGGTCAAGGGGGCGCTTCTCGGTAAGCAGGGAAGTATTACCGAGCTTCTCAAGGAGATTCCTAAGCTGGATGTTTCCCTTCGTCCCGAGATGGGTAAGGCCGTTAACAACGTGAAATCCTTGCTTGCCGAGCAGATCGAGGGCAGACGCGAGGCGATTAAGCTCAAGGCATCTGAGGTTCCCGCAGACTTTGACTGCACCATCCCCGGCTTTGAGCCCAAGATTGGCGGTCTGCATCCCATCACTCAAATGTGCTACGACCTCAACGACGCGTTTCGTTCCATGGGCTTTGAGGTGTTCTCGGGCCCCGAGATCACAAGCGAATACTATGCGTTCGATAATCTGAACTTCCCGCCAAACCACCCTGCGCGTGAGAGCATGGATACCTATTGGCTTGAGGGACACGATTCGGGTGCTGCAAACGACAAGCTTTGTCTCCGTCCTCACCTTACGGGCGATAGTGTAAGATATATGCAGACTCACAAGCCTCCCTATCGCTTCGTTTACCCCGGACGCGTTTACAGAAACGAGACAACCGATGCCCGCCACGAGCGCGCGTTCTTCCAATATGAAGCGCTTATTGTGGATAAGGATTTCACCTATACCGCAGGTAAGGTTATGATCAAGAGCATTCTCTCTAAGGTGTTCGGTCAGGACGTTCCCGTTCGCATGAGAGCAGGATTTTTCCCCTTCGTTGAACCCGGATTTGAGATCGATATGGGATGCCTCGTTTGCGGCGGAAAGGGCTGCAGCGTTTGTAAGCACGTCGGCTGGATCGAGATCATGCCCGGCGGAACTCCTCACCCGAACGTTCTTCGCGCGGCAGGACTTGATCCCGATGAGTACACGGGATTCTACGTAAACATCGGTCTTGACAGACTTGTTATGATGCGCTACGGTGTTGACGACGTTCGTCTTTTCCATAGCACCGATCTCCGCTTCTTGAAGCAGTTCCACTAATGCGGAGTGAAAGGAGAAAATCGAAATGAAATTATCACTTAATTGGATAAAGGATTACGTAAAGCTGCCCGATGATATGGATCTTTCGCGCCTTGCATATGACCTCACAATGTCTACTGTTGAGGTCGAAGGTGCCGAGAATCTTGCGGAACGCTTTGAAAAGATCATTGTTGGTGAAGTCAAGGAGGTTCTCCCTCACCCCAATGCAGATAAGCTTCGTATTTGTCGCGTTGACATTGGCGCGGGCGAGATCAAGGACATCGTTTGCGGTGGCTCTAACCTTGAAGCGGGAATGAAGGTCGTTGTTGCTTGCCCCGGTGCGATGGTGCGCTGGCACGGCGAGGGTGACCCCGTTGAAATCAAGAATGCAAAGCTGCGCGGCGTTGAAAGCTTTGGGATGATCTGCGCCTCGGTTGAGGTAGGTCTTGCCGATCTTTTCCCTGCGGCAGAGGAACACGAGATCATGGACGTTACCTCCTTTGGCATTCCCGCAGGTACGCCGATCGCAAAGGCGCTTGATCTTGATGATATCATTCTTGAAATAGACAACAAATCTATGACCAACCGCCCCGACCTTTGGGGACACTATGGAATCGCACGCGAGCTTGCCGCTCTTTACGATCTTCCTCTGGTTACCTTTGATCAGTATATTCCCGAGGCGGTTGAAGAGTATGACGTAAGAATCAAGGATGTTGACCGTTGCCCCCGTTATATCGGTGCAAAGGTTGAGGGCCTTTCGGTAAAGCCTTCTCCTTTTGCAATGCAAAGCCGCATCTGGAGAGTGGGTATGCGTCCCATCAATGCACTTGTTGACATTACCAACTACGTAATGCTTGCAACAGGTCAGCCGACTCACGTATTCGATTCTAATCATATCATCGACCACATTGAGGTAAGACGGGCAAACGAGGGCGAGAAGCTTCAGCTCCTCAACGACAAGCAGC
>JAZNOQ010000164.1:0-7528 GCA_045589215.1 Eubacteriales bacterium | reverse complement strand
CCTCCGAGAGGGGGGTGGATTTTGCCGAAGGCAAAAGACGGGGGGAGCCTGCGTAACGATGGGGATAAATGAAGTCATATCCTTACGCACTCTCCCTCACGCCTCCCTCCCGGAGGGAGGCTTTTAGGCGGGCTTTGCTTCGCAAATCCCTTCGCTCAGGATGACGGCAAGGGGTGGGCGGAAATTGTTTCGATATTCAGACGCCGTGCATACCGTCAGGACCGCCTCGGGGTCACCGTCGACCGTATACTCGGTAAAAACGACACCGAGGGCATCGGGATCGGTGGTGTCGGCGGTTTGCATACCGCCCGAGAGCCCCGTGCCGACGAATTTGAGGTAGGCTTCCTTCCTCGTCCAGATGCGGAGGAATGCGCGGTCGCTGTAATCCGCGCTTTCAAGCTGTGCGATCTCGTTTTTCGTGAAGAAGCGCCTTGAGAGCCTTTCTTTTTTTACGGCTTCGTGGGGGATCTCGACGTCGACGCCGATGCGCGGCGTTTCGCCGTCCTTTTCCGCGATCGCGAGGGCGCAGACGACGTACCGTCCCGCGTGGGAGAAATTGAAGTCGAATTTCGGCGCGCCGACCGTTTGCACGGCGTAGGGACGCCCGTTTTCGTCCTTCTCGATCTGCTTGTCCATCGGCAGTCCTGCCTTTTCGAGCATCTCCCGAAGGAGCGCGCGCGCTTCCCGTGACGCTTCGCGCGGTGTGGGCGCGGGATCGAATTTTTTTCGTCCGAGGTGTATCTGCATCGCGGGCTCCTTTCTTTTTTTGTGGGGGGGTAGAAGGCTCTCCCTATGGGAGAGCTCCCGCGAAGCGGGTGAGAGGGTATTCGGCGGGAGCAAGTCCCCGCCCTACGGGTTCGACTTCGGGCTTTGCTTCGCAAATCCCTTCGCTCAGGATGACGGCGCGGGGATATGGTCGCCCCCATAGGGGTTTGTTGCGATTTCTCCCCTATGATAACACCATTATAGCACCCTGCGGGGGGGTTGTCAAGGCGGGGAAAACGGCAAAAAAATTTTTTCTGTTAATGAGACAAAGTGAGAAAGGGTGAGACGGTATGAGACAGACTTCTCTGCTATAATACGGACAGAAGGAGGCGAGAGCATCCTTCGAAAGTACAAACGCGAAGGAAGGATGAAGGAATGAGGGACGGGGAGAAGGAGACGAGGAGGGAGCGCACGCGGACGCGTGCAGAGAGGCTTCACGAAAGACGCTACCGCGAGATCCGACGGGAATTCAGGGAGGGGAATATGATGACGCTTCTTGAACAGTACCTTTCGTCCTGCGGGCGCGGCTCGTGTGACCGGGACGGGGAGGGAGGCGAGGACGCTGCGGCATCGGCGAAGGCGAAGCGTTCCCCCAAAAAGGAACGGTGCGCGCTCCCAAATCCTGCGGGCTTCTGCCGCTTTTTCGGGATCTCGCGCGACGCCTACCTGCGGCTCGAACGCGAATTCCCGACCGAGGTCGGCAGAATGCGTGCGGTCTTTGAGGACGAGGCGCTCAACTCCGATCTGCCCGCGTCGATGCTTGGCTTCTACTTCAAATGCTTCCTCGGCATCGACGGGGGAGAGGGGAAGCCGACCGAGGAAAAGCCCGAGCGCGGCGGACTTCTCGTGACCTTTGAGCATGACATCCTTTCGGACGGGCGGTGAGGGAATGAAAAAGCAACTATACGAAATGGGGGAGACGGGCGGTCGGGAAAGGATCGTGATCCCCGGCGTGCCGAATGAACGGCAGAAGGAATTCTTTCGGTCGGACAGCCGCTTTACGGCTTACGGCGGCGCTCGCGGCGGTGGAAAATCGTGGGCGCTTCGCAGGAAGCTGTGCGGACTTTGTCTCGTATATCCGGGAATTCGCTGTCTGCTGGTCAGACGGAGCTATCCTGAACTGAGAGGTAACCATCTGTTGCCCTTTTTGAGGGAATACGGTGCCCTGGTTACCTATCACGAGGGCTCGAAACGGCTGTGCTTCGAGAACGGAAGCACGGTCGAGCTTGGGTACTGTGCGGATGACGGAGACGCACTTCGCTACCAAGGGCAGGAATACGACGTGATCGCGATCGACGAGGCAACGCAGCTGAGCGAATTCAGATTTTCAATTTTCAAGGCCTGTCTGCGCGGAACGCTCGACTGTCCGAGGCGAATGTATCTCACGTGCAATCCGGGCGGGATAGGACACGCATGGGTGAAGCGGCTCTTCATCGACCGCGACTATAGGGATGGGGAGGACCCCGACGATTACAGGTTCATCCCCGCGAGCGTGTACGACAACGACGCGCTTCTCTCGAAGGACAAGGCATACGTCAAAATGCTCGAAAGCCTGCCCCCACGGATGCGCGACGCCTGGCTTTACGGGCGTTGGGACGTATTCGACGGGCAGTTCTTTCCCGAGTTTGACGAAAAGCGGCACGTGATTTCCCCGTCCGAGATCCCGTATGGGCTTCGCCGCTTCGTCGCGTTTGACTACGGCTTCGATATGCTCGCGGCACTTCTCATCGGCGTTGACAGGGACGGACGTCTCTACGTCACGCGTGAGACTTGCAGGTCGGGGCTGATCCTCTCCGAGGCGGCGCGTGCGGTCGCGGATATGATCGGGGGAGAGCGCGTCGATTACGCGGTCGCGTCGCCCGACCTCTGGAACCGCCGTCAGGACAGCGGGCGGAGCGGCTTTGAAATTATGCAAAGGGAGCGCGGGATGCCTCCGATGCTCCCCGCAGATGACAGGCGCATCCCCGGTTGGCGGCTCTTGCGGGAATATCTCGCGCCGCCCCCGCACGGCGGGAGGGAGGGCGAGGAAAAGCCCCGCCTTCTCATTTCAAGTGAGTGCCGCGAGCTGATCCGCTGTCTGCCCCTCCTTCTCTATGACAGAGATCGCTCCGAGGACGCGTCAAACGAGCCGCACGCGGTGACGCACGCGCCCGAGGCACTCCGCTACGGCGTGATGAGCCGCGTTTCACCGCCCGCAGAACGCGACGATCCGCTCCCGTTCTCCTTCGGACGGCGTGCGGAGGACCGATATTTTTACGGTTAACAAAGAAACACGAAGAAAAAGGAGAAAACGAATGACAAAGAAAAGGGAAGGGGGCGCGTTCCTGTCGGCGGTCTTTGACGGCTTTCCGTGTCTCGACACCGCACGGCGTCTCGGCGGTACGCATTCTGCCGAGCGAATGGTCAATTTCAGACCCGATGCGGACGGCTCCCTACGGAAAAGATGCGGATACGAGAGCATCCTTACGATGCCGAAGGCTCCGCGTGCGGTGTATGCGGGATACCTTAGCGGCGAGGAGGTCCTTTACTTCCTCTCGGGCTCGACGGTCTTCCGACAGAGCGACGACGACGAGTACGGCTACGTCTATGCGGGGAAGGTCGCGACCCTTACAGGGGATGCCGCGTTCTCTGAATTTGCGGGGCGGCTGTGGCTCCTCGACGGCGACGATATTTACGTCCTCACGGATGGCGTTTTTACGCCCCCCGAGGGCTACATCCCGCTTTACGCAAGGAATTGGGATCCGCTTCTCCGCGGCGAGGTCTACGAAGCGGAGAATCTGCTCACGCCCCGTGTGCGCTTTCATTTTAAGAATACCCAAAAGCGCGATACGGTCTACTTCGGCAGGCGGGTCGTTTCGATCCACCGCGTCTTTCTCGACGGCGTTGAAGTGGCAAAGACCGACGTTGAGCTTCTCGCGACGGGGGGCGCGTGTATGGCGGAGGGCTTCATCGCGGCGAGCGAGATCGAGCTTGTCGTCACGCTTGACGTGAAGGACAGACGGGGGGAGGTATCCTCCTGTCGGCGTGCGATCGCATACGGCGGTGCGCGCGACAACCGTCTCATCACGTGGGACGGCACGGATGGGAGCGCGTTCTGTGTATCGAGCCCCGTCTCCCTGTCGGATGCCGCGCTTTCGGACGAATGGGGCGGCGGCGGGGGCGGTGCGCTCTATTTCCCGATCGGCGCGGAGGATTACCGCGTGGATGCGCCCCTGACGGCGGTCTGCCGATACTTTGACCGCCTGCTCCTCTTTACCGCCTCGGGCGCGTGGGCGGCGGATTGCTCGGAAAGCACCGAGCTTCTCGTAACGCCCGTGCATTCGACGGTCGGATGCGACAAGAAGGACTGTGCCGCGCTGTGCGGAAATTCACCCGTGACCTATTTCGGCGGCAAGCTTTGGAAATGGACTGCGCGCAGTTCGACGCAGAGGGAGTGCAGTGCGGAGGTATTGTCCGCCCCCGTAGCGGCTTTGACTGCAGAAATGCGGGAGGGGACTGTTCTTATGTGTTACTACGGAGACCTGTCCGAGCTATGGATCGCGCGGGCGGATGATGCGGACGGGCGCGTGCTGATCTACAACACCGTGACGGAGGGCTTTTACACCTTCGAGGGGGTACCCGTAGACCGCTTCGTTCGGTCGGGCGGCGCGCCGATGCTTCTTCTTCGTGAGGAGCTTTACGCCTTCCGCGACACGCTGAAAAAAGACTGCGGAGAACGGGAGATCGCGGCGTTTTACCGCAGTGCCTGGATCGATTTCGGGCATCCCGAGCGGACGAAGCATCTTCTCGGCTTTTCCTTCACGGGAGACCCCGATGACGGGCGGATCACGGTGCGTCTCGAGGGAGAACGGGGGCACTGTGCCGCCTTCGATCTCTTCGGAAAGAGCGGGGAGACCCCGAACCTTTACGACCGACGCGCGGCGGTCGGGCGGTTCCGCTATCTCCGCGTATCCCTCGAAGCGGACGGTACGTCGAGCCCCACCCTTGTGGGGATCACGCTCACCGCGCGAAAATAACGAAAAGGAGAACCTAACATCCGATGAACAAAAACAGAAGCCTGTCTCACGCCTGGCGGCAGTACGAGGCGGGCAAGGAGTACAAGGAAAGGATCGGACTTTATACCCGTGTGCGCGAAAACGAGCGCTTTTACCGCGGGGATCAATGGCACGGAAGCCAAGGCGTAGAGCTTCCGAAGCCCGTATTCAACGTGATACGGCGCGTGATCGACTATCTCATCGGCTCGGTGGCGCGTGCGGAGTACCGCATCGGCTACACCGACGAAAGCCTGCCCTTCCGGACGCGCGAGATGCGCGAAACGGTCGCAGAGGCACTCAGTGCGCTCACCGAGGCGGCGGGGGCGAGATGGGAGAATGACCGTATGGACCGCCTCGTCTATCGGCTTCTCCTCGATGCGGCGATCTCGGGCGACGGGGTCCTCTACTGCTATTGGGATCCCGAAAAGCGCACGGGACAGCCCTTCACGGGCGACGTTGTGACCGAGACCTTCGACAATACGAACCTCTTCGTGTCGGACGTGAACCGCCCCGACCTACAGTCGCAGGAATACGTGATCCTGTCGGGCAGAGCGACCGTCCGAGGGCTGCGCGAGGAGGCGATGCGGAACGGGATGTCCGACACCGACGCGCGCCGTATCCGCTCCGACCGCGAGTGGGAGTGCGGTGCGGGGGATCTTTCAAATGAGGAGCTTCCCGGGGAAGAAAACGAAAAGGCGACCTACATCCTCTATTTCTGGAAGGAGAACGGGACGGTTCACTTCGAGAAATCGGTGCGCGACGCGGTGATCGCCCGCGCTGACACGGGGCAGAGGCTCTATCCCGTTGCCTATTTCAATTGGATGCCGACGAAGAACAGCTTCCACGGCACCTCCCCGATCACGGGGCTTCTCCCGAACCAGAAATTCATCAATCGCGCTTATGCGATGGTGATGAAGCATATGCAGGACACGGCGTTTTCGAAGGTCATTTACGACAAGTCGAAGATCCCCGAGTGGTCGAACGAGGTCGGAGAGGCGATCGCCGCGATGGGCGGCGGGAACATCTCGGACGCGGTCAGCGTCGTCGGTGTCGGAGAGATGCAGGACGGCTTTACCGAGCTGATCCGCCGTGCGATCGAGGACACGAAGGAGCTGTGCGGAGCGACCGAGGCGGCGCTCGGAGACATCGAGGCGACGAACACGAGTGCGATCCTTGCGCTTCAGGAAAGCGCGCAGATCCCGCTCCGTCAGGTTCGAACCGCATTTCTGCAGTGCCTCGAGGATCTCGGGGACATCTGGGCGGATATGATGCTCGCGTACTATCCGAAGGAGCGGCTCCTGCCCGCGAGGGTCGGAAGCACCGTTCGGACTGCGGAGGAGCTTCTACAGCTTCGCGATGCCGTCCTCTCGGCGCGTGTCTCGGCGCAGGAGAAGAGCCGATACTCCGCGGCGGCGGGGCAGGCTCTGCTCGACAGACTGCTTGACGGCGGCTTCATCACGCCCGAGGAATATCTGCGCCGCATTCCCGACGGGGCGATCTCGGGGAAGGACGAGCTGATCGAGCGTCTCGCGGCCGCGCAAGCGGAGAACGGAGGAAATGCGAATGTGTGAAAATGAAATCGGGACTGCGGACAGCACCGCAGAGCCCGTGCGGAAGGAAGAGGAGGAGAGATATGACGAATGCAGAGACGGAGATCCGAGTGACGGAGGAGTGTGCGGCGGCGAATTGCACGGGGACGGAGTGTGTACCCGAGATGACGCCCGATACGTGGAGAGCGATCGGGTGGCTGACGAGACTTCTCGAGATGCTTCTGGAGCTTCTCTTTGGGAGACGGAGACGGAGACGGCATCCGCCGAGACGGTAACGGAGAAGGCGGATGAACGAAAAAAAGCGCGCGAGGAGCTGTACGAGTTTTTCGAGCTTTTCCCGAGCGTTTCGTTTTCGGAGATCCCCGCAGAGGTGCGGGAATCGCCTCTGCCGCTCTCTGCGGCGTACGCGCTGTACGAAAGAAAGAGACAGCGTCTCGCGGAGCGCGCCGAGGCTGCAAACAACTCGAACCGAGCGCGGTCGGCAGGCGGTATCACGGGCGGGGAGGAGAGCTTTTATTCCCCCGACGAGGTACGCCGCATGACGCGCGAGGAGGTGCGTGCCGACTTTGATGCCGTCATGCGCTCAATGAAGAAGTGGAAGTAATACGGAATGCCGATGCTTCCGAAATAAAACCAAACAACGAAAGGAAAAATAATTATGGCAATTACGAATTTTATCCCCACCGTATGGAGTGAAAATCTGTACAGAGCTCTTGACAAGGAGTACATCGCGGTACGCCACTGCAACCGCGAATTCGAGGGCGACATCAAGTCGATGGGCGACGCCGTCAAGATCGTCGGTGTCGGCAACGTGACGGTCTCCGACTACACGAAGAACACCGATATGGGCACGCCCGAGACCCTGTCCGACAGCGTTCGCACGCTCGACATCGATCAGGCGAAGTACTTCAATTTCCAGATCGACGACGTCGACCGCGCGCAGTCGATGCCGAAGCTGATGCAGGAGGCGATGCACCTCGCCGCATCCGCGCTCGCAAACACCGCGGACAAGTACGTGTTCGGTCTTTACGAGGAGGCGGGCAACGTCGTTGAAGACACCGTCGACGAAAGCACGATCATCGCGACCGTGATCGACGCCGTGCAGAAGCTCTACGAAAACAACGTGTCGAAGTCCGACGACGTTGTGATCGAGGTCTCTCCCGCGGTCGCCGCGATGAT
>JAZNOQ010000163.1:0-5525 GCA_045589215.1 Eubacteriales bacterium | reverse complement strand
AGAGGTTCCTTTTCTGAAGGACGAAGGATAAGATGGCACGGTAAAAGCAAAAAATATTTTAAACTTATACATATGGAGGACGTTTGGTATGTTTGAATTGACAAAGGAAAAACAGGACGAGCTTCGTCTCCTTACTGCCTTTGAGGACGTTGTTTTTCATGATGCAAGAGAGGACTGTTTCCGTATCTACGGACTTTTTGATCCGTACAGCGGAGGACGTTACTGCCGTATGCCCGAGGACGTAGCCGAGGCGACGAGCGCAAAGGTCAAGGTGAGAAATTATTTCACCTCGGGCGGGCGCATCCGCTTTACGACCGATGCGGAATACATCGCGATATACGTTACGGGAAGCAAGCTGAAGGGCGGTATTTTTGATCTCTACATCGACGACCCGAAGGTCGGAGGCAGAGCGCCCGCATCGGTGTTTGTCCATCCGCTCCGTATTCCGTCCGATTATACGGAGAATACGTATGCGGGAAAGATCTTTCTTCCCGAGGGGGAGCACTCGATCACGCTGAATCTCCCGCTTCACAGAAGCATGAGGGAGCTTTACATCGGACTTCCCGAGGGGGCGACCTTAAAGCCCGGTCTTTCGTATGTGAATGAAAAGCCGATCGTATTCTACGGCAGCTCGATCACGCAGGGTGTGTCGGCGTCCCGCCCGGGACTTTCGTACGTTTCGCTCACCTGCCGCAGACTGAATGCGGATTTCAGAAATCTCGGCTTCTCGGGGGCGGCAAAGGCAGAGCCTGCGATCGTTGACTATCTTGCATCGACCGATATGTGCTGCTTCGTTCTCGATTACGACCACAACGCACCCTCACCCGAATATCTGCGTGAGACGCACTATAATCTCTACAAGAGAGTGCGCGACGCGCATCCCGACATTCCGATCCTGATGCTTTCGCGCCCTGGCTTCAATACCTATAACGCAAAGGGCGTTCTTCGCACCGATGCCTCGATCGAGCGCAGAGACGTTGTGATCGACACCTTCCGTGCGGCACGTGCCGAGGGAGACAGGCGCGTGTGGTATATCGACGGCGAGAGCTTTTTCTCGGGGCCAGACGAGTGTGAATGCACGCTTGACGGCATCCACCCGAACGATATCGGTATGCTGAAGATGGCAGACAGCGTTCACCGCGTTCTGCTTCGCATTCTGAATGAGGTCCCCTTCCTGAAGGGCGAATAACGGAGGTAACGGAAATGGCAGAAGAAATCAAGCTGTCCGAAGGATCGGACATTGAAGTAGACAAAAATATGATCATCGAGACCTCGTTTCCCGAGACCGATGTAAAGTTTTATGACGTAAGAAAGCCCCCGTTTGATCTTTATAACTTTTACAAGCCCGAGACCGAGCCGATCTTCCACCGCCTACCGACCGAGGTGGCGGCGAATACGAACCCTGGTGTTGTGAAGCTTGAGCGCAAGTCTGCGGGCGGACGGGTGAAATTCACCACCGATTCGCAGTACGTGATCCTGCGTGCCGAATTTGCGGGGGTGGGACGTGCCACGCATATGACACTCGCGATGAGTGCAGGCTTTGATATTTATCTCGACGACCCCGATTCCACGCGGTTCTTGAAACCCCTGCTCCCGCCGTACAGTACGGCAGACAGCTACGAGCAGATCGTGCGCTTCGACGGGCGGAAGGAACGGAGCTACGTCATTCATTTTCCGCTTCACTCGGTCGTGAAGAACGTCTATATCGGCATTCAGGAGGATGCGACGCTGAAGGCGGGCAGACCGTACCGCAATCAAAAGCCCGTCGTGATCTACGGCTCGTCGATCGTGCACGGAACGGCAGCGACCCGTCCCGGGCTTTGCTATCCGAATATTCTCTCCCGCAGGCTGAACATGAACTGCGTGAGCCTCGGATTTTCGGGAAATGCGAAGGGAGAAGTAGCGATCGCGGAATATATGGCGTCTCTCCCGATGTGTATGTTTATCTGCGACTATGACCACAACGCGCCGACGGTCGAGCATCTGAAGGACACGCATCAGCGCCTTTACGATATCATAAGGGCAAAAAATCCCGACATTCCGTATATCATGATCTCAAAGCCGAACGTCGCAACGCAGGACAGAGATAAGTGCTATGCCCGCCGCGACGTCATCATCGACACCTTCCGCTATGCGCGTGCGAAGGGGGATCGAAACGTCTATTACATCGACGGCGAGACCTTCTTCCTCGGCAAGTACGAGACCGACTGCACGATGGACGGTACGCATCCGCAGGATCTCGGATTTACTCTGATGGCGGATAAGATCGAAAGCGTCATGCGCCGTGCGATGATGCATTACGATTGCTTTGCCGACTAAACGGACGGAAGACCTTATGGTGCAAAGCAAAAAAGAGGCAAGACAGCTTTCGGGCGAGACGCTCGCGTATCTTGGTGACAGTGTGATCGAGCTGTGCGTGCGCTCCTATCTCGTTGAAAGTGGGCTCGTACAGTCGGGGGATCTCAATCGCGCGTCGCTCTCCTTTGTCAGTGCGGTCGCGCAGGCAGAGGCGATGAAGCGCATTTTGCCCGTTCTCTCCGAGAACGAGCTGGGCGTTTACCGCCGCGCGCACAACAGAGGGCACATTCAGAACGTGCCGCGCAGTGCGACGGTCGGACAGTACCGCTCGGCGACGGGGATGGAGGCACTGTTCGGGTATCTCTATCTCGCGGGAGAGCTTTCCCGCATCCGCGAGCTGTTTTTCATCGGTTACCCCGAAGCGGAGAGGGTAGAGCTTGCGGGATTTTCCGCGGATCTCCTGGTTCCCGAGGAATAAAAACACGAAAACCGAAAATACTATGAAGACGGAAGGAATAAAACGATGAATCATCCTAAAATTGCAATCAAGGTTAAAAATTACGGCACGATGACGGCGGAGCTTTATCCCGAGTACGCGCCGAAGACGGTTGAGAATTTCCTCTCTCTCATTGAGAAGGATTTCTTCAGAGGTCTGATCTTCCACCGCGTCATCAAGGGCTTTATGATCCAGGGCGGCGGCTATACCGCGGATTTTTCGAGCCGCGAGACGGGCGCGATCGTCGGTGAATTTGCGGCGAACGGCTGTCTTGACAACACGCTGCGCCATACGCGCGGAGTTCTCTCGATGGCACGCACCTCGGATCCCGATTCGGCGTCGTCGCAGTTCTTTGTGATGCACGCAGATGCGCCGCACCTCGACGGACAGTACGCGGGCTTCGGCAAGCTCACGGACGGCTTTGACGTCCTTGACAAGATCGCAACGACGAAAACGGGCGCGATCAGCTTTTACGTGCAGGACGTTCCGAAGGAGACCGTAGAGATCGAGACGATCGAGCTTATCGCAGAGTAACCGCTTTGAAAGGAGACCGCGAATGGGAAAGATCCGTCTCAACGAGGACAAGGAGATCGTGAAAACGATCAAGGAGGGACTTCTGCGCACGGGTGGGTATTGCCCCTGCCGTCTCGAACGTACACCCGAGACGAAATGTATGTGCAAGGAATTCAAGGAGCAGGTTGCAGATCCGAATTTCGAGGGCTACTGCCACTGCCTCCTCTACTATAAGGAAAAATAAGGAGGAAACCGAATATGGTAACGAAGTTGACGATCGAGAGCTTTGAAAACGAAGCTCTGAACAGTGATATTCCCGTGCTTGTGGATTTCTTTGCCGATTGGTGCGGTCCGTGCCAGAGGCTCGCTCCCGCGATTGAACGGATCTCGGAGCGTTACGCAGGAAAGGTTAAGGTCTGCAAGGTGAACGTGGACGAGGCGTATCCCGTCGCCGCCACGTTCGGCATACAGAGCATTCCGACGGTGATCGTATTTAAGGACGGAGAGCTGAAAGAGAAGTCGATCGGACTTGTGTCGGAGGACGAGCTTGCCGAAATGCTGGATCGTGCTTTGGTCTAACGGCTTTTTCAAAATAAAACGAAGAGGGGCTGAGTCAATTTGACTCAGCCCCTCGTGCTATTTTATTCTCATTATACTCTGCGGAGCAGAACGGTGAGCTTTGCGCCGTCGAGGTCAATCTCACCCGTGAATTCGGGCTCCTTGACGTCACTAAAGGTTGCGAGCAGGTCGGACGCGAGCTGCTCCTTCTTTTCGTCGATGACGGATGCAAGAAGGTCACTGTCGGTCACGAACTGCACGAAAATGCGGTCGGAAACGTCAAAGCCTGCGTTCTTACGGAAGACCTGGCACTGACGCACGATGTCGCGGCAGAGACCTGCACGCATCAAGTCCTCGGAGATCTCGCAGTCGAGCGCGACGAAGCCGTCGGCGTCCTTGTGAACCGCGATGCTGCCCTTCGACTTCGATTCTACCGTGAATACGTTTGCGGGAATATCCGAAAGACCGAGCGACTCGATCGAGATCGTCTCGCCCTTCGAAACCTTGTCCGAAAGAGACTGCTGTGTGTCGTCGTCGAGAGAAGCAAGGTAAGCCTTGACGGGATTTGCCTGTGCCTTCAGTACGCGGCCTGCGACCTTGAAGTTGACCGTGAGGTAATTGCTTTCAAGGGCAGAGGTGTCTTCGAGCGCCTTGATCTCGCCGACGTTCATCTCGGAGAGAATGACCGAGCCGAATGCGTTTATAGCCGCGTGATTCTTCTCGGTTGCCGCAACGTACATTGCGGGAAGGGGCTGACGCACCTTGATCTGCTTTTCGTTGCGGAGCTTCAGACCGAGCGAGATGAGTTCGCGCGCGGTCTCGACGTTTTCGAGAATGCCGTCATCCGTGCCTGCAAGATTTGCGGGAACGGTCGGGTAGCTGCTGAGGAGGACCGACAGCTCGGTTTCATCCGCAGAATAACCCTTTACGAAGGTCTGCCATACAGCCTCGGTCATAAAGGGAATGATCGGAGCCATTGCGCCCGTGATGGTCTTTACTGCGTAGTAAAGCACTGCATATGCGTTCATCTTGTCCTCGTCGCATTCGGACTTCCAGAAGCGCGCACGGTTGACGCGGACGTAGAAGTTCGAGATGTCATTGACGAAGCTTTCAAACGCGACGATGATCTCACGGGTGGTGTAGTTATCAAAATGCTCGCGGCAGGTCTTGATGAATTCGTTCGTTTTGAGAACGAGCCAACGATCTACGTCGCAGAGCTTCGAGTAGTCGAGCTTCGAGAGATCGACCTTGACGTCATCGATATCCGCGTAGGTCGCGAAGAAGGTGCAGAGGTTCCAATATCCGAGCAGCTTGCGCTTTGCTTCGTCGCCGAGGTTAAAGCCGAAACGCACGTCGGTCGAGGTCGGAGAGGATGCGTAGATATAGCGCGATGCATCTGCGCCGATCTTGTCAGCCGCCTCGTCAAAGCGGATCATAAAGCCTGTCTTCGAGAACTTCGAGCCGTCCTCCGAAACGACGACCGAGTAAGTGCCGACGCGCTCGTACGGGGGCTCGTCCACGAGAACGGTGGACATAAAGAGCATCGAGTAGAACCAGAGACGGATCTGCTCCTTCATTTCGAGGACATATTCTGCGGGGAAGTACTGCTTCCAGTAGTCCTTGTCGGAGAAATACTTGATCGTCGAGAAGGGAACGATGC
>JAZNOQ010000162.1:0-18487 GCA_045589215.1 Eubacteriales bacterium | reverse complement strand
ACTTTTACGGGTATAGAGATACACCCCGGCGCTACCATCGGCAAGAACCTCTTTATCGACCACGGTACAGGCGTAGTTATCGGTGAGACGGCTGAAATCGGCGACAACTGCACTCTCTATCAGGGCGTAACGCTCGGCGGTACGGGTAAGGATCTCGGCAAGCGTCATCCGACTCTCGGGAACGGCGTTCTTGTGGGCGCGGGCGCGAAGGTGCTCGGGCCTGTGAAGATCGGGGACAACGTCAAGGTCGCGGCGGGTGCCGTGGTGCTGGATGAGATCCCCGAAAACTCGACTGCGGTAGGCATTCCCGCGAAGGTCGTCCGCAGAAACGGCGCGAAGGTGCAGGATACGAGCGACCTCGACCAGGTGCATATCCCCGACCCTGTGGCGCAGGAGATCGCGCGGCTTGAGGCACGGATCTCGGAGCTTGAAGCGAAAAAAACGCGCAAAAAGACCGCAAAGACCGAAAAGGAGCCCGCCAAGGAGACGGACTCCGCACAGGAAAATCAGTAAATCAAGAAGCTTGAAAGGAAACGATCATGGAGTTATACAATTCCCTCACGAGAACCAAGGAAGAATTCATCCCCCGAAATGCGGGAAAGGTGTCGATGTACACCTGCGGCCCGACGGTCTATCACTTTGCCCACATCGGCAACCTCCGAACCTACATCATGGAGGACGTGCTGGATAAATACCTGCGCTATATCGGCAACGACGTTCTGCGCGTGATGAATACCACCGACGTTGGACACCTCACGTCGGATGCCGACGAGGGCGAGGACAAAATGGTCAAGGGCGCGAAGCGCGAGCATAAGACCGTGCTTGAGATCGCGCAGTTTTATACCGATGCGTTCTTTGCCGACGCAGAAAAGCTCAACATCAGAAGGCCCGACGTCGTCGAGCCTGCGACGAACTGCATCCCCGAATTCATCGCGATGGTCGAGGGACTGCTCGAGAAGGGCTACGCCTACGTGGCGGGCGGCAACGTTTACTTCGATACCTCAAAGCTGAAGCAGTACTACGTCTTCAATGACTTCAAGGAAGAGGATCTTGCCGTTGGCGTGCGCGAGGGCGTCAGCGCCGATGATAACAAGCGCAACAAATACGATTTCGTTCTGTGGTTTACGAAGTCGAAGTTTGAGGATCAGGCGCTGAAGTGGGATTCCCCCTGGGGCGTCGGATATCCCGGATGGCATATCGAATGCTCCGCGATCAGCCTGAAGCACTGCGGTGAATATCTTGACATCCACTGCGGCGGCATCGATAACGCCTTCCCGCACCACACGAACGAGATCGCACAGAGCGAGGCGTATATCGGACACGAATGGTGCCGCAATTGGTTCCACGTCCTCCACCTCAACACAAGCTCGGGCAAGATGAGCAAGTCAAAGGGCGAATTCCTCACCCTTTCCCTGCTCGAATCGAAGGGCTACGATCCGATGGTCTACCGCTTCTTCTGCATGCAGTCGCATTACCGCAAGTCGCTCGTATTCTCCTACGAGAACCTCGACAACGCGGCGGCGGCGTACAATAAGCTCGTCGCGCGGATCGCCGCCTTGAAGGTGAATGCAGACGAAGAGATCGACGACGTGGCGTATACCGCCTGCCGCGCCGCATTTACGGAAGCGATGGACAACGATCTCAACACCTCGATGGCAGTCACCGCTCTTTACGATGTCCTGAAGGCAAAGACGAACGACAAGACGAAGCTCGCGTTGATCGAGGATTTTGACCGTGTGCTTTCTCTCAATCTGCTTTCCGCGGCGGAGGCACAGCGGAATGCCGTTCCGCAGACGCCTGCGGCAGACGGGGATCTGACCGCGAAGATCGAGGCTCTGATCGCAGAGCGTGCCGCGGCGAAGAAGGAGAAGAACTACGCGCGCGCCGACGAGATCCGCGCCGAGCTTTCCGCAATGGGCGTGACGCTCATCGATACGAAGGAAGGAACGACCTACACGCTGGGATAAAACACTTTCGGGTGTCAAATAAAAAATGGGGCTGAGTCACTGAATAAGTGAATCAGCCCCTATGCACAGGCTTATGCAACAAGATCAAGTATTGCCCTTCCTCGGTCTGTAAACGCAGAGGAAAGCGGCACCGAAGAGAAGAAACGCCAGAAGCACGCCCGTCCCGAAGGAGATCGAAGCGCTTTCGACCGCGCCGATGACGAAGAGGAATGCGAAGAAGCAAAGCACAGCCCCGAATGCGCGGAGCGTTGCCCGTACGGTTCTTTCAGAGAAAAATGCGATCACAAGATCGAAGAAGGAGAGGAGCGCCTCGGTCACGCGGCTGCTGCCCTTCTCGCGATCCGTAAAAGGAAGGGGCTGCTTTGTATATTGATTTTCGGGAATGTAGGAACGGTTCATAATTCACACCTCCGTCACAAGAAAAATTCCAAAAATGATTTTGATGGTTTAAAACTCCGATTGGATTTCGGAAAAAGCATGTCGAAAAATATCGAAATCGGAACTTTGTGCTTGCATTATAGCACCCAAAATTGGATTTGTCAATAGGTTTTGGGAAAAATTTTTCCGAAAAACGAAAAAATTTTCAAAAAAGCTCTTTACAAAACGGAAAAAGTGTGTTACAATGAGCTTGCAAGAACCAAAAACGGAATTTTTGCAGATCGCTGACCGAAACAAATACGAAACGCCGAAAGGAATCAAAGCCCTATGGATAATTATATTGACCGCATCAAAAAAATGAAGAACGAGCGTAAGATCACGAATCAGCGTCTCTCTGAGATGACGGGGATCCCGATCGGAACGCTCAGCAAGATCCTCGCGGGCATCAGCGATTCCCCGAAGCTTGCGAACATCATCAGCATTTGCGATGCGCTCGGATGCTCGATCGATTATATTGTGACGGGCAGAGAAGAAAATCCGAATAATTATCTGCTTGACGACGGCGAGATCTCGCTGATCGAAAATTACCGTATGCTCGACGATCACGGCAAGGAGCTCGTTGTTCTCGTTCTGAATAAGGAAAAGGAACGCATGACACGCGAGGAATACGGGATCGGAAGCGGCAGTGCGCCGCGTGCGCGTGTGCTTGAGCGTCCCGCGATCTATTCGGGCTCACGCGACCTGAAGCTATACGATCTGCCTGTTTCGGCAGGCCCGGGCGAATTCCTCGACGGCGCGGAATTTCAGGTCATCCACGTTCCGGACGGCCCCGTTACACGTTCGGCGTCCTTCGCCCTCCGCATCAGCGGCGACAGTATGAATCCGCGGTATAAGGATGGCGACGTATTGATGGTCGAGAGCTGTGACCGCATCGAAAACGGCGAGCTCGGAATTTTCGTGCTTGACAATGCGGGTTACTTCAAGAAGTTCGGCGGCGACCGTCTGATCTCCTTGAATCCCGATTACGAGGACATTCTCCTTTCGCGCTTCGAGCGCGTTGAGTGCCGCGGCCGCGTGCTTGGAAAGCTGAAGAGAAAGTAAAAGGTATAAGAGAAATAAAAAAGTGCCTCATCGAGGCACTTTTTTATATTAGGTATTCTGTTGGGGCTTTGCCCACCCCTCCTCGGCTCCGTTCGGAGGAGGAGGGACATCTCACACGCAGATGCGAGGGCAGTCAGGAGAGTTCCCCTGCTTCGACCGTGCGGATGAGAGAAGCGAGGGAGGGGGCAATGGCGCGCGCGGCGTTCGTCGCCTCTTCAAGGGAATTTGCCGCCGTGCCGACTTCAAGGATCAGGCTGTGCGCCGCGAGCTCCTGCCCGAAGGAGGAGGATTTCAGAATGGGCGAACGGCAGAGTGCTTTACCGTCCTTGTTCAGGGACTCGGTAAGCGCAAGCGCGAGCGCGAGATTCGACTCCCAATCAAAGCCGTCGCCGCTGCCGACCACTGCCATCACTTGAGCTGCCGTTTTTCCGTCCGTTTCGGTCACAGCACGGATGATATTTCCGTCCCCATCGAGCACCGCGTCGCGGTGCAGGTCGATCACGTACTTGATCGACGGATGCTCTCTGAGGTAGCCCTCCACCGTTTCTCGCATACGGTCGTACGAGCCACCGTAGGTGCCGACACCGTTTTCGTCAAGATCGTGAAAGACCTCGCAGTGTAGCGTCGGAACGCCTGCTTCGTTCAGCGCCTCGGCAAGCACCGCACCGACCGCGATGACGTTTTCGGACTTGCTTTCGGAACGCGCAAGCTCGCCCGTTCCGTCCCATGAAACCGTTCCCGCTGTGCTGTAACCCTCGGTCGTGTGCGCGTGCAGAATCAGAACGAGCGGCTCGCTGAATGTAAGCTCCGCGCCACCCGCCGTGTCGCCGTAGCGCGAAAGAAGCGCTAAAAGGTCAAACGTGCGGTCGGTCTCGTTCCGAACGCTCGAGGCACTGCCCGACAGATCCATCGGGCGAAATGCGACGTGCCCCTCGGGAACGAGCGCAGGATCGAATTCGTACAGATCCTTCACGTCCCCCGCACCGCCACTTTCCGAAGCCGTGGTATCGGCGGTGGTGTCATCGGGATCTCCCGTTCCGCGCGCCCCTGCGATGCAGCAATAAATGAGGGCGAGTGAAAACGCGAGAACTGCGATCGCGATCCCAACGACGCGCAGACTGACCGTGCGCGGACGGTAACGAACGGTTGCTCGCTCCTCTTTGCCTATCGTTTCGGGCGAATTTGCTCCGCCCGCTGCGCTTTCTTTTACGGTCTTCGGAAGTGCTTCGCCGCGCGGCGCGAGTGACTGCTCCTCGGGGACGCCGACCTGTTCCTTCTTTTCTTCTTGCTCGGACATAGAAATTCCTCCTGCTGATTGCCCGTAGGCATTTTCTCTTGGGAAATTCTATGCAAAGAGAGAGAAAAATAGAACGTGCGAGTCAAGTCGGTGCAGAGAAACAGACCAAACGAAGGATTTTCCGCGAGAGAAAACCGAAAAGCTCGCAATTTTTTGAAAAAATCTCAAAAAAACAAAAGAATTTTTCAAAAACCCCTTGCAAAACGAAAAAAAGTGTGGTATAATACTGCCGTTGCGAAAAATGGCCCCTTGGTCAAGCGGCTAAGACACCGCCCTCTCACGGCGGAAACAGGAGTTCGATTCTCCTAGGGGTCATAAAAAGAAACCCGAGCACGAGTGCTTGGGTTTCTTTTTATCTCCTAATGCAGAAGCGATCGCTGCAAGCCGCCCGCACGCGAAAGCCCTACTCGCACACAAACCGCGCGGTTGCCGCTGAGGCGCGTGCGCCTCAGATGTTCGACTTCTCCGCGAATTTCAGAACACTCGTGCTCGGGTTTCTTTTTATCTCCTAATGCAGAAGCGATCGCTGCAAGCCGCCCGCACGCGAAAGTCCTACCCGCACACAAACCGCGTGGTTGCCGCTGAGGCGCGTGCGCCTCAGATGTTCGACTTCTCCGCGAAATTCAGAGCACTCGTGCTCGGGTTTCTTTTTATCTCCTAATGCAGAAGCGATCGATGCAAGCCGCCCGCGTGCTTTTTATTTTTTTATAGAAAAATTTTTAGTTTGATTTTAGGTAGAGCCTTTATACTGTTTATAGAAACTTCCGCGAAAAGCCTTTACAAAGCATAGTGCTCTCCTGTATAATGGATGTATGGACCTCACCACTTAGGAAGGAGAACCGAACGATATGAAAATTCTAATCGCAGAGGATGACGATTCGATGCGTCGCGCCCTCGAAACCTTGCTCCGACGAAACAATTATACCGTTGATGCCGTAGATAACGGCGGTGATGCGCTCGATTATCTCTGCTACGGCTCTTACGACGCCGCAGTTCTCGACGTCATGATGCCGTGTATGGACGGTTTTGAGGTCACACGGCGGGCAAGAGCATCGGGGTGTACCCTGCCGATCTTACTTCTGACCGCCAGAGGAAGCGTTGAAGACAGAGTGAACGGACTTGATCTCGGAGCGAACGATTATCTCGCGAAGCCCTTTGATATTCGGGAGCTTCTTGCGCGTCTGCGTGCGCTCACAAGGGACAGGAATTCTTCCGAGAGCGTTACCGTATCCTTTGGAAATCTGACCTTGAATACCCGAACCTTTCTCCTTTCCTCTGCGAAGGGAGAGGTGTCTTTGATGAATAAGGAATACCAATGTATGCTGCTTCTGATGCGAAATCCGAACCGCGTGCTGTCCTCGGAGCTTTTTCTCGGACAGATCTGGGATCCTGACAGCGCGGCGCAGGACAGCACCCTTTGGACAACGCTCTATCATCTGCGCGAAAAGCTGCGGATGCTCGGCGCTGACGTCGAGATCAAAAACCGCCGAGGACAGGGCTACGTGTTGGAGAAAAGACCGTGAAGCATAACGTAAAGAAAAAACTGCAGCTCCGCTTCGTTTTACTGTCTATGGCAGCCCTTCTGCTGCTTCAGAGCGCGATCGTGATTCTCAGCGCATATTCCGGATATCGGGATATGACGAAAAAGGCGGATCTGATCCTTGAACAGGTTCGCGAGGATCCTTCTGTCGGCGTGGGATATTTTTCGACCTTGGTAAATCCCGGGAAGGCGGTCATTCGGATCGAGCGTGTACAAAACATAGAGGTCAAGCAGGAAAATGCCATTCGGATGACCAAAGCCGTTCTCGAAGCGGGAGAGGATCGCGGATATCTCGAGGGATACCGTTATCATCTGTACCGTGACGGAGAGGGCAGGATCCGTATTTTGTTTCTATCCCGAACGGCGAGCCTTGATCTGTATCGGAATTCTACCGCGACGCTGATCCTTTTCTCCGCGGTCGGTCTTTCCGTTATGTGCATTCTTCTCGCGCTTGTATCAGGACGTGTTGTAGAGCCCCTTGTGAAAAATCAAAAAAAGCAAAAGGAATTTATCACCTCTGCGGGACATGAGCTGAAGACACCGCTTGCGGTTATCCTTGCAGACGTTCAGCTTTTGCAGTCCGAGGTGGGGGACAGCCCGTGGATCGATGACATTGAGGCACAGATCCACCGATTGACTGACATGACCGAGAGTCTTGTCACGCTTGCACGGGCAGAGGAGACGAAGGATTCCGTTGTGAAAGCGCCGTTTTCCCTCTCTCTGTTGACGCAGGATGTCCTTCGCTCCTACGAGGCACTTGCACAAAGCGACGGCAAGATATTTACGTACGAGATGGAAGAGAACGTTTCCTATGAGGGCGACGAGCCCTCGGTGAGGAGACTTCTCACGGTCTTACTCGACAATGCTTTTAAGTACTGCCCCATAGGGGGAGAGATCTCCGTTTCACTGAAAAAGAAGCGGGGAGACATGCATTTTTGTATCATCAATTCGGCGGAAAACGTGGACAGAGAACAGGTCTCCTCGTATTCCGACCGCTTTTTCCGCGGCAAAAACGCAGGTAAGACGCGCGGCTTCGGGCTCGGTCTTTCCATCGCGAGATCGGTTGCGGAAAACCACAACGGAACGCTGGACATAAGCGCACCCGACGAGAGTCATATCCGAGTAGCGGTTACGCTTCGATAGGACGCTCGCGCCTTGCGCCGCGTCTTATAAAAACGAAAGGTGTGAACTCCAATGAAGCTACGTTTCCTTTGCATCCTTCTGCTCGCCCTTCTGCTCCTTCTCTCCGTGTCGGGGCTCGTGTCCTGTAAGCCCCGAGATGATGGGGACGGCGGGGAGGACAGCACCTCGGGAGATTGTCCCGACGGGGAGTGCGAGATCCCGACCTATGACGAGGACGGAAACCTCGTTTATGCGATGGTTTCTCCCGTCGGATACCACGACGTTGAAATGATCGAGCAAGCCCCCCGCCTCGACACGCTCGACGGGAAGACCATCGCCCTTGTGGGCGGCAGCTTTATGGCGAGCGTTACGCACGCGGAGCTTGAAAGGTGCATTCGTGAGCAGTATCCGACCGTTACGATCTATTCCTTTGGAGAGGTTGGAAAGGGCGGGCCCTTCTCGGTGTTCGGACAGAGTGCGGAGACGAAGGCATTCCAAATGCGGCTTGAGGAGCTCGGTGTTGACGCCGTGATCTCGGGCAACTGCGGATGCGGTCTTTGCACCACGAAGGAATGCGGCTCGTCGATCGCCGCGGAGTATATCGGCATCCCGACCGTTACAGTCGGTGCCCCGACCTTTGTCGCGCAGATCCATTCGACGGGTGTCAACCGAGGCGTTCCCGTTTTACGCTGTGCTGAGTATCCCGGGGCTTTTGCCTCGCATTCGGTGGAAGAGCTGAAAAAGAACACCCGCGAGGTGGTATTCCCTGCCGTGGTCGATGCTTTGACACGGGAGATCACGCAGGCGGAGATCGATCTGTATGCAAATACGGGCAAGCGCCCTTATGACGAGATCGTTTACTACGGGAGCTTTGAGGAAATTCAGGAATTCTGTGCGGTGAACAATTGGACGGACGGTCTGCCCGTTGTTCCCCCCACGGACGAGAAGATCAAGGAATACCTGCGTTTCACGTCGTATGAGCCCGATCACGTGCTTGGCACATACGCGCTTGCGTATCGCGAATGCACCGTATATACCGTTGCCGCCAACGCTGTGATGGCGGGCGTTCCGAAGGAATATATGCCCCTTTGCATCGCCTTTGTTGAGGGAATGGGCAACGGCGAGTGGAGAAGGCCGCTTGCCAGCACCCACGGGTGGTCGCCCTATGCGTGGATCAATGGTCCCGTAGCAAGACAGCTTGGGATCGATCACGGGCAAGGGATGATCAGCGAGAAAAACAACAAGGCACTTGGGCGCTTTATTGATCTCGCGATGCTGAACATCGGTGGATATTACGTGAAGGAGAACCGTATGGGTACCTTCGGATATCTGTCCGCCTTTACCTTTTCCGAGGACGAGGAGGCTTGTCTTGAGATCGGATGGAATCCCTATCACGTGACGCAGGGCTATGCGCTGAATTCGAACACCCTGACGGCGGCATCCGTGCTTCAGTGGGGCAATAACGTCACCCCCGCCACCGATGACGCGGAGCAGATCATGACGCTGATGGCATGGGATATCACCGAAAAGCAACAGAACGGTCTCGGGAATACAAATCCGCAGGTATATAGAACGGTCTTTATCACGAAGGACGTTGCAAAGGATCTGTCCGCTCTTTACGCGTCGAAGAATGCGCTTGAAAACGCACTGATCGAGAACGCAAGAAGACCTCTGTGGCTTCGTGCTTACGCGCACTATTGGGCAAACACGGGCAGTCAGCAGTTTGATAAGCGCACCCTTGAGGAGCATTACAAGATGCTTCTCGCGGATTCCGCGGAGCTTGCCGAATTGACCGAGACACCCGATTGGCTTAAGGCACTCATAGAGGAGGACGAGATCGTGACCATCGCCACGATGCTGAAGGGGCAGACGCCGCTTCTCGTCACGGGCGACACCGATCGCAACAAATTTCAGGTCATGCCGGGCGGCGGATACGTCACGGTGGAGATCCGTCTGCCTGACAATTGGGATGAGCTTCTTGCGCCCCTCGGCTACGAGCCGCTTGAAAACTTTTACCTCGATGACACCGCGGCGGGCACACCGGAGGACCGACCTACTACCGATGCAAGTCTCCTGCCCGACGACACCTACCGCATCGTTCCCTCTCTCGAATACCTGAATGACGTCGGACGCGCATACGTTGACAACAGCGGCGTTCTTCACTACCGCGGTATCGGGGATCTCACCACGAAAACGCTGACGCTCTCCGAGCTTCGGGACGGTAAGCTTTCCGCGATCTGTCGGGCTCTATATTATAACTGCTCCTTCACGGTCGTGGCCGATACCGTGACCGCCGTTACGCTCCGTCCTCCGACAAGCAGTCAACAGCAAACGGTGGATGCGACCGATCTCACGGCAGAGCTTTTGTCAGGAGTCGACGTTACCGTTGCGATCAACACGAAGCAAAGCAAGGAGGCGGGTAATATCACGCCGAGCGGTGCGTCACTCTTGCTTTCCGCTGACCTCTCCTCCTTTTCTCTCGATCTCGACGGACAGATCGAGCTGCACGAAAACAGTACGAAGGGCTTCCTCTCCGTAAACGGGCGAACCGTCACGGTCAGCGATTCTGCCGCCGTCGGCAGTCAAGCCCGCGTGATCGTGAAGCTCTCGGGCGGAAAATACCGAATGATGGTCTTTGCCTTGACCGATGAAAATACCCTCACCCTGACCTATACCGTATCTGCCTGAATGAAAGGATCGTTATATGAAAAAGCGTTTGGTCTTTCTTGCTCTTCTTCTCTTGTTCCTGCTTCTGCTTTCCTCCTGCCAAACCCATCGTGAGGATGTCAACACCGATGCGGGAGAGCTGTCCTTTTCTGCCTTTACCGCCGTATCTCTCGACGGAAAAGCGATCGATCAAAGCGTATTTGAAGGAAAAAAGGTGACGATGATCAACGTCTGGGCGACCTTTTGCGGACCGTGTATCCGCGAAATGCCCGATCTTGCAAAGCTGAACGAGGCTTACGGCGAGGATTTTCAGATCATCGGCATTCCGATCGACGTGGTCGATCACAGACTTGTCGCGCAGGACGAGGAGCTCGCAAAGGCGAAGAAGATCGCCGCCGAAACGGGCGCCGCCTATCTCCACCTCATCCCCTCGGGCTCGCTTCAAGAGATCCTTCTTTCCGAAGTGCAGTCGGTTCCTACGACGGTTTTCGTTGACGAAAGCGGCAAGCAGATCGGGGAATTATACGTGGGTGCTATGAGTGAAAAGGAGTGGGCGGAGATCATCGAAGCTCTGCTTGACTCCGTAAAATAAAGAAAAATAAAAGGACTGTCTCATAGAAAAGAGGCAGCCCTTTTTGTTCGGTCACTCCTTTTTCGGTGTGTAGCCGAATTTTTTCTTATAGAGCCTGATGAAAAAGGAGGGGCTCGAAAAGCCCGATGCTTCTGCCGCTTCGGTGACGTTGTATTCCCCGCTTGCGAGCATCGCTCTTGCGCTTTTCAGACGGAGGTCGTTTCGGTAGTCGATCGGTGACATTCCCGTATATTCCCGAAAGAGCCTTCGGAAATTCACCTCGCTCATATTGCACAGCTTAGCGTAATAGGCAACCGTTTCGCTTTTGCTCCAATATTCGTTCAGATCGGACAGAGCGGCTCTGAGCTTTTTATATTTTGGAGGGATCTTCGATCTGCTTTCGTCGACCTTCCACAGCAGCTCGTAGACACGCGAGAGATAATAAAACGGATGGTTCATAAAACGGCTGCTTGTGGGAGTGAAAAAGGCTTCGATCAGATCGCCCGCGTTCGGGATCTCGATCTTGGTCGGAGTTGACAAATACTCGGGAAGCGTTCCGCTTTCGAGATCAAATTGTACGATTTTAATGGTGGTTCCGTCCTCCAGATATTCTCCCGTGTAGACACTGCCCTTTGGAATGAAGATCAGCTCTCCTGCGTTCACGTAGATATTTTTTATTTCGCCTGTATGGAAGGAATCACGCATCCTTCCGCAGACGGTGTAGATAAATCCGTGCTTGGAGCGTCCGTCGCGAAAAGAGACCTTGTAGCCCTTCGGTCTTGATACGATTTGAATATCAATGTTTTTGACGGTGAAATTCGTTTCCTGCAGATCGTATTGATATTTCATTTTTTCACCCCCTCTGCAAGGATATTTTACATTGCAAAAGCTCTTTTGTCAATCCCAAAATGATCGAATCGTGCTAAAATTTATCATATCTGCTCTTGTTTTTCCCGGTTGTTTCGTGTTATAATTATTTACACAGAAATACACAGGAGGTTTCTTTCATTCATTATGAATCTTTTTAGTAAGCAATGTGATACCTCGATCGTTCTTGAACCCGGTGCAGACGAGGCGATCCGTCTCGCCGCCGAGGATCTGCAGGGCAATTTGCGCCGTCTTTCGGGCAGGTCCTGCGGCTTTGACATCGTCGAGGGTGGTGAAGAAAGAGGTATATTCGTAAAGACCTCGGGAGAGGGAGCGTTTGAAACCTACACGGTGTCTGTGGAGGCAGACCGCGTGACGATCGTGGGTGCAGATATGCTCGGAACGATATTCGGCATTTATGCCTTCGCGACGAAATGCCTCGGCATCTCGCCCGTTTACAGGCTCACCGATCTCTTCCCTGAGACGGTAGAACGCCTGACGCTTGAGGAGCAGAGCTTTTACTCGGGAGAACATACCGTTCGGTTCCGCGGCTGGTTCCTAAACGATGAGGACCTTTTGTGCGACTATAAGCTCAGCGGAGGACACCGTCACATCGACTATCGCTTTTATCAGAACGTAGCGGATGAAAGCGTTCTCGATATGCTAATCGAAACGGCTCTGCGTCTTGAGATCAATATGATGATCCCTGCATCCTTCCTTGACATCGACAACCCCGACGAGGAAGTGCTCGTGAAGGCTGTATACAGACGCGGAATGTTCATTACGCAGCACCACATCGAGACGATGGGTGTTTCCTATTTCACTGCTGACAATTATATGAAGGCGCACGGTCGCGAGGACGAAACGGTATCCTTCATCACCAACCGCGCACGTATGGAGGAGATCTGGCGCTACTATGCAAAGATATGGTCGAAGTACAACGATAGATTGATCTGGCAGTTCGGACTTCGCGGAAAGGCAGATCAGGCGGTATGGGCAGCAGATCCGAGCGTTCCCGTTTCGATGGAGGCGCGCGGCGGCATCATCACGGATGCGATCAGAACACAATACGAGATCGTAAAAGAAGTTATGGGAACGGATGACTTTTACAGTACGTCAACGCTTTGGAACGAGGGCTCTGAGCTTTACAGTAAGGGGTATCTGACGCTGCCGAAGGGAACGATCGCGATCTTTGCGGATCACGGTCCCGACCAGATGTTCGGAACCGATTTCTACACCGTTCCCCACGAAGAGGATCGCAAATACGGCATCTACTATCACGTGGCATTCCAACACATCGGCCCGCACTTTGCAGAAGGCTGTGAGCCAAAAAAAATGGCATATTGCTACCACGACGCGAAAAAGCTCGACAATCTTTACTATTCGATCCTCAACATTTCGAACGTGCGTCCGCTCCATATTTCCGCGATCCTGAATGCGAGAATTATGCGTTCTCCGCTTGATTTCGACGCTGACGCGGAGCTTTTGAAGCTTGACCGCGAGCTTTTCGGTGATATGGGCGAAGAAGTCAACGCGCTGAGGCAGGAATATTACAGCGCCCTGGCAGATCTCGGCGATGAGGGCTCGAAGCGAGGTGCTATGATGTGGAGCTTTGCATACCGCGAATTTGATTCCTTGCCCTTCACCCGTACCGTCGGAGGCGACGGACAGTTAGCGTATTTCGGAAAAGCTGTTTTGAAGGGAAAGCCGTACTCCAAGCTTCCTCCTCCGGATGCTGAAACGCTTCGGCGCTTCAAGGAGAGCGCAGTAAAATATGCGGCACTTTACGAAAAGGCAGAAAAGATGGATGCACGCCTTAGAGGGCAGAAGCAGACCTATTTCAGGCAGTTCTTAAAGCAACAGATCTACTATATGCAGAAGCTCTACGAGTGGTGTGCGGACTGCATCGAGCTGACCGACGCAGTGCTTCCGAAGAACGTTCGCGTTCGTGCGGGCGCACACGGTGCTACGTGTATCGAAGCGATCCTCGAGGACCGCAAGATCCTTGAGATCGGCGAATGGGAGAATTGGCACAGAGGCGACAAGAAGCTCGATTTCCCCAAAATGCTGAAAATGACAAAATCCGTAACGGAGCGAGTTGCAAATGAAGAGTAATTTTTTGCTGAAAACGAAGGAAGCCGAGCGGCTTTATCTTGAATACGCGAAGCCCCTCCCCATCATCGATTTTCATAACCATCTGTCGGTTTCCGACATTGCGTGTGACAAAAGGTTTGAAAATCTGTACGAGCTGTGGCTTGCGTGCGATCCCTATAAGCACCGCTTGATGCGTATTTGCGGAATTGACGAGCATTTTATCACGGGCGACGCCGCACCGTATGAAAAATTCGAGAGGTTCTGCGAGATCTTCCCTCTTCTCGCGGGAAACCCTGTGTACGATTGGGCGCGTATGGAGCTTTCGCAGATATTCGGGATCGATACGATCCTGACGAGGGATAACGCACGATATGTTTACGACAAGTGTGGTGAAATGCTTGCGTCGCGTGAGTTTTCGAACAACGCGATCCTCGCGCGCTTCGGGATCGAGTATCAGTCCCCCGTCGCCGCGCTCTTTGACGATCTGACTTCCTTTAACGGCAAAAGTGTGGCTCCTTCCCTTCGCGGCGACAATCTGCTTGCTCCCACGAAGGAGATAAAGGAGGAGCTGTCCCGAAGAACGGGGGTCGAGGTCACGGAGCTTGACTCCTATATCAAGGCGGTGGGACTCCTGCTCGACCAATTCTCCGCGGCGGGCTGCCGCATTGCAGACCACTCACTTGACGCCGGGTTTTTTGAATGTGACGCGGATGGCAAAAAGACTGAGATCTTGACGCGCCTCGGGGTCGAATACGCAAAACGCGGATGGACGCTTCTCCTGCATATGGATGCAAAGAGAAGGACCAGCACGCGTCTTGCCCGTGTGGCAGGACCTGCGGGCGGATACGCCGCGGTGGGCGGAGGCTTTGACACCTCGTCGGTCTGCGATCTTCTGAACGCGATGGAGGAATGTGGAGGGCTTCCCGATACGGTGCTTTTCCCTCTGAACATGAGCGATCAGGCACCCCTTGCCGTGATGCAGGGCTCGTTTTCGGAAAACGGAACGCCGTCAAAGGTACAGCTCGGTCCTGCTTGGTGGTGGTGTGACCACGCAATGGGGATCGAGAACACGCTGAACGCGATCGCCTCCTTCGGCGTGCTGTCGCAGTTCATCGGTATGACGACCGATTCCCGCAGTATCCTATCCTTTGTACGTCACGATTATTTCCGTCGCATCCTCTGCTCCTACGTCGATCGAAGGAACACGAGCGGAGACCTCGGGCTTTCGTTCGAAATGCAGGGGGATATTGTGCGTCGGATCAGCTATGAAAATGCAAAAAGAAAGGTTTTAAAATAAATTTTAAAATAAAGGAGAACGGTTATGGGTAACGTATTCGAAAACAAGATCGCGGTGGTTACGGGTGCAGGCGGAACGCTCTGCTCCGAGATCGCCATTCAGCTTGCCCTTGAGGGCGTTCGCGTATATCTGGTCGGCAGGACCGAAGAAAAACTTGTTAAGACCGCGGAAAGGATCAAGGAGCTCGGCGGCACTCCCGCAGAGATCTATGCCTGTGACGTGACCGATGAAGCATCGGTCTCCGGACTCGGAAAGATCGTGGAATTGGCGGGAGGCTGTGATTATCTCATCAACGGCGCGGGAGGTAATAACGTGAAGGCGATGCCCAGCATCACGAAATTCGATCCCCGCGAGATGACGGGTGAGCTTCCCGAGGGAGAGCGCGGGCTTTACAATATCGATATGGAGGCATTTGAAGGTGTCCTGAAGATCAATACGATGGGTACCGTCATTCCTACGATGATCTTTGCAAAGCATATGATCAGAAAGGGAGGCGGATCGGTCATCAATTTTGCATCCATGAATACCTACTGCCCGCTGACCCGTTGCTTTGCCTACGCTATGAGTAAAGCGGCGGTATCAAATCTGACGCAGTCCTTCGCGGCGTATTATGCACCTGCAAACGTTCGCATCAATGCGATCGCGCCCGGATTTATGGTCAATGAGAGAAGCAAGAACTATCTCGGAACGGTCGAGGACGGTCTTACGAAGAGAGGTGAGCAGGTCATCGGACACACGCCGATGGGGCGCTTTGGCGTTGCGAGCGACCTCACGGGCTGTGTGAAGTGGCTTCTGAATGACGAGGCATCGGGCTTCGTTACGGGTATCACCGTCCCCGTCGACGGCGGCTTCCTCACGCTCAGCGGGGTATGATCGATGATACTTGCGGATTATTTCAGAAGTCAGCCCGACGCAACGTGGGATATTGCTCGGCAGCTTGACGTCAAGCACGGCTTTATTCGTCTGCCCGAGGACGGAAAATTCGACTACGATGACCTCTCCCATTGGAAGGACGTTTGCAAGAGATTTACCGATTTCGGGATCGCCCCCGTAGCGATCGAGCCGATGCCGAACGAGCTGCACGACCACATCAAGGCGGGCGACGAAAAGCGCGACGAGTCGATCGAAAAGGCGATCAAGATGTTCCCGCACATGCAAAAAATGGGGATCGACACGATCTGCTTCAACTTTATGGCGCACATCGGATGGCTCCGCACGTCGAGCACCTATCCCGAGCGCGGCGGTGCGATGGTGACCGAGTTCAATATGGCAGACTTCAAGCCAACGGGCGCGAAGATCACAAGAGACGAGCTTTGGAGCAATTACGAGTATTTCGTAAAGGCAGTCGTCCCCGAGGCGGAGAAATACGGCATTAAGCTCGCGCTCCACCCCGACGATCCGCCCGTTCCCCGTCTCGGTGACGTCGAGCGTATTATGATCTCGCGCGAGAACATCCGAAAGGCGGTCTACGGTATTGTAAAGAGCGAAAGCCTCGGTATCACGATGTGTCAGGCAAATTACTTTATTATGGGCGAGGATCTTGAGGATACCATCAAGGAATTTGCCGACAGGATCTATCTCATTCACTTCCGAAACACGACGGGAGAACCGAATCATTTCCGCGAGACCTTCCACGACAACGGCGACATTAATATGGCAAGGCTGATGAAGGTCTACATCGAAAACGGCGTGAACGTTCCGATCCGTGTCGACCACGTTCCGACGATGGCGGGCGAACAGTCGCAGTTTGCGGGCTACGATGCACTCGGCAGACTGTTTGCGATCGGATATCTGAAGGGCATTCTCGACGCGTGCAAATAAAAAGAGGCTGAGTCATTTAGGCTTAGCCTCATAAAAAATCGGCAACAAAGCCGATTTTTTTATAAATTTCGAAGAAATTTGCGCCGACACTTGTTGTTTTTGGGCTTTCAAAGCACAAAATGACGGCGTTCAGCCGTCAAAACAAGTTCGAGGGCTGATTCACTGAATACGTGAATCAGCCCCTGTTCGGTTATTTCGTTTTGGTCGGCCCGACGCCGAAATGCCTTTTATAGATGCGGTAAAAGTTGCTGTAATTATCGTACCCCACCTGCATTGCCGCGGCAGACGGAGCTGCTCCCTCTCCGATCAGCTTATCGGCAATTGCAAGCTTTTTTTGCAGGATGTACTGCTTCGGGGAGATCTTCATTTTTTCTTCAAACAGGTGGCAAAACGAGGATTTTGACCTCGACATATGCCGTGCAAGATCATCGAGGGAGATCTTTTCGCGCAGGTGCTCGTCGATATAGAGGATCGCCTTTTGCACGAATGGATCGGTGCCGGTGGTCGAATGTGCCTCCCGCGCCTCGGCGTTGTCGTACAGCAGACGTATCATCAGGCTATCTGCGAGAGGGGCGTAAAAGGACGGATCCTCCTTTTCACAGATCTTCTTCAGCTCCCCCGCTTCAAGGGAGGAGGAGATCGCGATGCTTTCATTGCCTTTCAGAAACCTGGCGCGAAGGACCGAAGGGATCGCCGCAAGCTCGAACAGCACTGTTATTCTTCGGTAAGCCCCCTCTTTGTTTGAGGTGATCGCGTGATAGGACAGCGGAGGAATGATCGTCGTTTGCCCTTCGGTGAGGCGATATTCTCTGCCCTCGAGGGTAACGGTGATGTCTCCTTCAAGCACCGCGATCAGTTCAAAACGTGCGTGGCAGTGGCTCTCCCATAAGACCGTGCTGGAGATATTGCTTTCCGTATATTCAAAATCGAATTTTCTCGTTCGAAAGCCACACATCGTTTGATCTCCTCGCTTTTTTTCTTTCATTTTACCACAAGTTTGCAAGAAAAGCAATAAAGTTTGCAAAATTTAATATTTTTATTGCCTTTCATTTGTGGTATAATGTAGCTGTAAGACTTGAAAGGATGGAATAGCTATGATAAAAAACAGCATTCACGTGGGGATGTACGATATCCCCAATCGCGTCGTGCTTCAACCGATGGAGGGGTGCGACTGCAACGAGGACGGAAGTCCGAGCGAGCTGACACGGGAAAAGTACTTAAAGGCGGCAAGAAGCGGAGCGGGACTCATCTGGTTTGAGGCGAACGCCGTTTGTCCCGAGGGAAGAACGAATCCGAGACAGATGATGCTGACGCGGGAAAACCTGCCTGCGTTCAAGGCCCTGGTTTCGGAGATGCGCGAGATCGCAAAGACGGAGTGCGGGATCGAGCCCGTATTCGTTCTGCAGCTTACGCATTCGGGCAGACAGAGCATCGTTCCGATGATCGCCTACCGTCACCCCATTTATGAAGAAAGACGACCTATAACAGATGAAAACATCGTAACCGACGAATATCTCGACACACTTTCCGAGCGTTATGCCGAATCGGCGCGGTTGGCTGTCGAGGCGGGCTTTGACGGTGTCGATGTGAAATCCTGCCACGGTTACCTCTTTCAAGAGCTTTTGTCTGCGTTTGCGCGTAACGGACGGTACGGCGGGAGATTTGAAAATCGTATAAAATTGTATCTCGATTGTATTCGGGCGGTCAAAAAAGCAATTCCCGATCATATCCTTTTGACTACACGCTTGAGTGTTTCGGATATGGT
>JAZNOQ010000161.1:0-10381 GCA_045589215.1 Eubacteriales bacterium | reverse complement strand
GGGGCAAGTACTACAAGCTTATGGTAGATATTGACCTTAATGGACATATATGCACCCCGATAGGCCCGTCCGGGTCCAAAGATAACTACCAATATTTCAAAGGATATTTCGACGGCAACGGTCACACGGTCTATAATGTGGTGAATGCCGAGGATGGTAATTTCGGCGGTCTCTTTGGTGTCGCAGGCGGAGAGATCAAAAACCTCACGGTAGCAGGTGAATCGATACTTCGAGGAAACGTTGTTGTGGGCGGTATCGTGGGAGGCACGAATTCCACTGCCAGTAGTGCATCTGAACCCTTAAAGATCACGAATTGCCAGACCGGAGAAGATGTAGAGGTTTTCTTCAACGGATATTACAATAATGCCAATCCCCCCAGAGTGGGCGGCATTTGCGGCAATGCCGCTGCCGATGGTGCGAGGCTTGAAGTCACGAACTGTATTAACCGAGCTTACGTACATATGAATACCAATCAAGCTAGTTCCGTAAGACTTTCCTTGGTAGGTGCAGGCGGAATCGTCGGTGCGATGAAAGGCGGATTGATCAAAAACTGTGTGAACTACGGCAAGGTTGAACTTGAATCCGTGTATACCTCTAACGTAGCGGGAGCAGGCGGAATCTTAGGCATTGTCTCGGTAGTAAACGCCGGCGAAGTGTGTGAAATCAAGAACGTTATCAACTTCGGCGAGAAGGTTTCGGGACTGAACCAAGGCGCATCTATAGGCGTGGGCGGCGTTTTGGGAGTAGCAAACGCTAATAAAAATACGGAAACGTGCGATATACTTCTGACGAACGCGTATTCGCTCGCTACCACCGTTACTTCGAAAGCGAAAACACAAGCCAATGCCGGACTGATTTTGGGAAGGACGCTTAACGGAATAACGATAACGAACGCGGCTGCTCTCACGATCGAAGGCATTGAACTCATCGGTTGCATAGATGAAGGTGCAATCGAAAAAACAGAGCAAACGAATGTCCAATCTTTCGGTAATGGGACCGCCTTCGATGAGATCGAGGCATACCACAACATTCTGTCCGAAGTAGGCCTCCCGTCACATACTTACAATGTCTCGGGCTATGACGAAGCGGACCACTGGGAAGAATGCGCTTGCGGCGCTGTGAAGGAAAACACGACGGTAGCGCACGATTTCTCAAAGGAGTCAAACGATACGCATCACTGGGACGAGTGTGCATGTGGCTACGTAAACGAAAGCACGCGTGAAGCACATGCATACGACGGCTGTGTGGATGCAGAATGTAATGTATGTTATGCAACGAGAGAAGCCGGTGAGCACGATTACGACAGCTGTGACGACACGGAGTGTAACAAGTGCCCTGCAACGAGAGAAGCTGTCGCGCACGAGTACGACAGCTGCGACGACACGATCTGCAACGTCTGCGAGGCTCCGAGAGAAGCCGTCGCGCACGAGTACGATAGCTGCGAGGACACGGAATGCAACAACTGTCCTGCAACGCGTGAGGCTGAAACGCACGATTACGACAATGACTGCGATGCGATCTGTAACAAGTGCAACGACGTCAGAGAGGGCGTAGGACACGAATACAGCGTGCGCGAATACGATGCCACCTCGCATTGGATGGAATGCTCGAAGTGCGGTGCAATCGACGAAGAAACAAGAGTAGGGCACAACTTCTCCGATGACAATGACACGGACTGTGAATGCGGCTACGTAAGAAACGTTTGTGACCACGAGTTCACCGATTATGAAAACTGCGGCGACGGACATATGATGAAGTGCGCTCTGTGCGGAGCGGTTGACGAAGAGACGAGAGTTGAACACGCATACACCATCCCGAGTATGGACGAAAAGCAGCACTATAATGAGTGCGTGTGCGGTGCGATCGACGAAAGCACAAGGGCAGAGCATGATTTCGTCATTCCGAAGAAGGACAGCAAGCAGCATTGGACCGAATGTACGTGCGGTGCGATCGGCGGAGAAAAGACGGATCACTACTACGCAGAAGAGAAGAAGGATGCCGCTCAGCATTGGGGCGAATGTGCCTGCGGAGCGACTTCCGTAAGAGAGAACCACAAGTACACCGATTGGGGCACGAACGATGCGGCGCATTGGGGCGTATGCTCGATCTGTGAAAAATCGAACGCAAGCTCGAAGGCGGCACACGTATTCGGTGAGTGGACCGAGTGGAGAGGTGTCTTCTCGAGATCCTGCGTCTGCGGATATACCGAATATACGGAGAACGATCCCACCACCGACGACACGACGGCAGGGGGCAACGATGACGTAACGACCGAGCCTGAGGGTGATGTGACCACCGAACCCGAGGACGTTACCACCGAGCCTGAGACCGATCCCGAGACCGAACCCGTAACCGAGCCCTCGGACAATGAGACCGAGGAACCGAAGAAGGACGGCTGCGGATCGGTAGTCGGAGGAACGGCAGCGCTGATGGCACTTGCCGTGATCCTTCCTGCGGCAGTTGCTATCAAAAAGAAGGACGAGGAGTAATCTCCCCGTTTCCAAAAGGTAAAAATAATATCACCTAACAAAAGGGCTGAGTCAATGACTCAGCCCCTTTTGTTTATAGAGTTTATTTGATCAGCCCCTCGATCTCATTCTTTTTCATACGAAAGAGAAGAACGAGGAAATAAGCTACGACTGCGACCGAAACGATCACGGTCAGCACGACGGTCGGGGTATCCCATAGCGTTCCACCGCCGAGATATTCGACGAGCATACCGCCGAGGTCATAGAGCGCGTGGATGAAGACGGGGATCCAGATGCACCGCGTCTTGAGTAGTACGATCGCGCACATTCCGCCGATCAGGAAGGAGTAGCCGATCTGCATAATGACCGCAGACGGGCTTCCACCGATGAACAGATTCAGCGCGTGAACGAGCCCGAAGACCGCGGACGTGAGCAGGATCGCGAGAAATACCGCGACCGTTTCGGGCGAAACGCGGGATGGCTTCCGTCCCTCTGCCCGTTTTCGCACAGCGGGAAGCAGGCGCGAAAGGAGAAGCGGAAAGATCACGCCGCGAAAGGCGGTCTCCTCGAAAAATCCAATTCCGATGCAGGCAAGAACGAGCAAAAGCGCCTTCGGAAGTCCGCTGTCGACGTAAACGCTGCCGCTGATGAGCCCGATGATCGGGAAATTGTTCACGGCGATCAGGAGGGCGGGCAGAACCGAAAGAAGTGACCTTGCGTTCGGAATGCCTTTCGGCGAAAGGAGCGAATAGCCGAGATAGGGGATCAGAAGAAGGAAGATCGACCCGCCGAGGAGGCGCGTGGAGGCAAGCTCGCACAGTGTGTACGTATCGGTGTCAAGGTCATCCTTGAGGCTTGGGAATAGAATGAGTGCGACGAGAAGAAGTGCCGTGAAAAGTACGATCGCAAGGATATATCCGCGCTCGCGGCGCGTGAATTTCCCCGTCACGATGCGCCACCGCCCTTTTCACTTTCCTCAGTGGGCTCTTCTGTAGCGGCTTCTGCATTCTCACCGTCAGAGACGTTTGCAGGCTTCTCCCCTTCTGGGGCGGCGACCTCGCACGGCTTATAGATCGTTTTGCGGAAAATGACGGTCAGCACGATGCCGAGCAGGATTAGCACGATCGCTGTAAGCTGGGAGGGTGTCAGGAAGCTGACGAAGGTCGCGCCGCGATCGTCCCCGCGAGGGTATTCGATCGAAAACCGCCAGATGCCGTACAGAATGAGATAGTGCGGCAGAGCATAGCGCTTACCATCGAGGAAGCGCAGAACGAGATAAACGCACAGAATGACGAGAAATGCGGCTTCAAAAAGCTGCACGGGAAGCACCTTGTAAGGAATCTCCGGGTTATCGAGATATACCCCGAGGAAGGAATCGGTGCGAACACCGTAGCAGCATCCCGCAAAGAAGCATCCGACGCGCCCGAGTGCGTGCCCAACTGCAATGCAGGGCGGCCCGATTTCGAGGATCGTGGGAAGGTGACGGAGATGCTCGCGTTTTTTCACGCGGAAATGTCCGTACACGAAATAGAACGCGAGAAAGGCGAGCGAGCCGCCGATAAGACCGCCGTAGAAGGTCGAGCCCGTGGAGGCGGAAAAGACCGACTCCGCAAATTTTCCGTCTCTGATGCCGTTATAGACCCACTGCACGACAACGGCAGAGGGATAGCCGACGAACAGAGCGAAGGGGATTCCTACAAGAACGCCGTTTTGCAGGCGTGCGGAAAGCCCTCGCTTGTCAGCGAGCACGCGGAAGAGTATCATAGAAGCGATCAGACCGAAGACGATGCAAATCTCGTACAGTCCGATGTCGAAAATAATATCGTGAGGATACATTGTAGATCTCCTTTCGGCGAAATAGACCGCCTTTATTATAACACAGCGACGAGGGAGTTGTCAACCGTCATATAAAAACGGACCCTCATATGAGGATCCGTTTTTATACGTGCCATTTCCCGAATTACTTCAGTACCTTGCAGAAGGAAAGAACTGCGAATACGAGACCTGCGAGGCAGTAAAGCCCGATGAGGGAGCTGACGAGGCCGAGGAGTACGCCGATCAGCGGACCGACGACCGGGATCCAACCAACGAGAGCCGTGGCAAGTCCGATAATAGCACCTGCGACAATGCTGACAACGAGATAAATGATGATCGCGATTGCGAGTTCACCGCCGTCCTTGCGCTCCTTGAACGCATAGGGCCAGAATTTCTTGAGAGTATCCATAATATGTCTCCGTAAATTGATGTATTTAGAAGGCTTTTGCGAACGCCGTTCTATTAAGATTATAATGAACGAATGTTAAGAAATGTGCGGGATATCTTGTTTCGTTTTTCACAAGAACCCGATGCCAGGGTCAGAGAAGAAACCAAAGGAGGAGGAAAGCCAAGGCGAGAATGCCGATCACGACGAGCATCGGAAGGAACATCATCCGAACCGCCGCGAAGTAGGTCTGTGCCTGTTCCTTCAGCGTCGAGTGACGTCCCGGGAGGAGACGCGGAGCGTCTGCCTTTTTCGGGTTCTGCTTTTCGGAGGATTTTTTTCTGCCGCCGAATGCCGACATATCTGCGATCGACGAGCCGTCGTCGACGTAGGTGATCTTTTCTTTCTTTTTCTTTTTGTTTTCTTTCTTCATATCTTACACGTGTTTCTCTGCCTCTTCAGCAACCAGGTGGCAGGCGGCGAAATGTCCGTCACCGTATTCACGGTATTCGGGAGTGACGTGCCTGCAGATCTCCTTTGCGTAGGGGCAACGGGTGTGGAAGCGGCAGCCCTTCGGCGGATTTGCCGGGGAGGGAATGTCGCCGTTCAGCACGATGCGGTTCATCTTTACGTCGGGGTTCGGGTTCGGGATCGCCGAGAACAGCGCCCTCGTGTAAGGATGGAGCGGATGCGAGAAGATGTCCTTCTTGCTGCCGAATTCCATCATCGCGCCGAGGTACATAACGCCGATCTTATCCGAAATGAACTTGACGACCGAGAGATCGTGCGAAATGAACAGATAAGTCAGTCCCATCGAGCGCTGAAGATCCTTCAGAAGATTGATGATCTGTGCCTGAATGGACACGTCAAGCGCCGAAACGGGCTCGTCGCAGACGACCAGCTCGGGCTTTACCGAGAGGGCGCGCGCGATGCAGATCCTCTGACGCTGACCGCCCGAGAATTCATGCGGATATCGCTCGTAGTAGTAGTCGCGAAGCCCGCACTTTTCCATCAGGTCAAGCACGTAGTCCTTGATCTCGTTCTTCGGCACGATATTGTGTACGAGAACGGGTTCCGAAAGAATATCACCGACCGTACTTCTTGGAGGCAGGGAGGAGTAGGGGTCCTGGAAGATGATCTGCATCTTCGTGCGGATCTTACGCATCTCTGCAGGCTTGTAGCCTGCGATGTCCTTGCCGTCAAAGAAGATCTGACCGCCCGACGGCTGATGGAGCTTCAGAATAGTTCGACCCATCGTGGTCTTGCCGCAGCCCGACTCGCCGACGATGCCAAGCGTCTCGCCGGGATTCAACTTAAAGGAGATATCGTCTACGGCGACGAGCTCGCGGCGCACCTTGCCCGTGATCGATTTCTCAATAGGGAAGCACTTGCGGAGGTGACGCACCTCAAGAAGTGCCTTTCCGTCGGGAGGAAGTGCGCGATCGGCTTCGATCCGAGCTTGTCTGTCTGCGAGCTCCTTTGCTTTGATCGCATCGTCGTCGTAGACCGACTCGTTTGCAGTGACGTTATCAGCCATTTGCGGTTTCCTCCTTTTCTTCGTTCTGCCCTTCGCTGTAAAGGTGGCACGCTACGAAGTGCGTGGGGCTCACCTGAACCATTTCGGGATAGTTGCCCGAGCACTTTTTCGTGCAGCGTGAGCATCTTTCCTTAAAGTAGCAGTAGGTGGGCATATTGACAGGGTTCGGTACGTTTCCGGGGATGTTGAAGAGGGTATCCGAGTCCGAATCCATCGTCGGCTTCGACTTCTGAAGACCGACCGTGTAGGGATGAAGGGGACTGTGGAAGATCTCCTGCACCGTTCCGCGCTCGATGACCTTGCCCGCGTACATAACAACAACGTAATCCGCCATTTCGGCGATCACGCCGAGGTCGTGGGTGATCAGCATGATCGAGCCGTCCATCTTCGTCTTCAGATCGCGGAGCAGATCGAGGATCTGTGCCTGGATCGTTACGTCGAGCGCGGTGGTCGGCTCGTCGGCGATGATCAGACGGGGATTGCAGGCGAGAGCCATCGCGATCATAACGCGCTGACGCATACCGCCCGAAAGCTCGTGGGGGTAGGATCTGTAAACGTGTTCGGGCATTGCAATACCGACGAGCGATAGCATTTCGAGGGATTTGTCCTTTGCTTGCTGCTTCGTAGCACCGGGGACGTGGATGAAGGTGACCTCATCAAGCTGATCGCCGATCGTGAAAACGGGGTTCAGCGAGGTCATCGGCTCCTGAAAGATCATTGCGATCTGTCTGCCGCGGATGCGGTGGATCTCGCTCATCGGCATTTCTGCGATGTCGTAGATCTTTTCCTCGGTCTCGTAAACGGGAGAGCCGTCCTCGTTCGTTCCCGTTTGCACGGGATTTCCCTTCGCGTCGCGCTTGTAGTCGCTCGACTTAAAGCGGATCGCACCCGAGTAGATCTGACCCTGCGGTCCCTGCAAGAGACGCATTACAGACATACTCGTGACCGATTTTCCACAGCCCGATTCGCCGACAATGCCGACAGTTGCATTCTTCGGGATCTCGAACGAGACACCGTTGACCGCTTTGACGACACCCTGATCGGTGAAAAAGTAGGTGTGAAGGTCGTCGATCTCGAGAATATTCGCGTTATTCTTCATCTCGGTGAGAAATGCGCTCTCGGGCACCTTGCGGTGCTTTTTCTTTTCGAGCGCGTTCATTACCTTCTTGTTTTCCTTTGCGATCGCACGGATCTCCTTGCCCGAGAGGTAATGACCGTTTTTCTTTGTATTCTGTTCTGCCACGGTAATTACCTCCTCATCTTGGGGTCAAGGGCATCGCGCAGGCCGTCTCCGATAAAGTTGAAGCCGAGAACGGCGGGGATGATGCAGATGCCGGGAGGGCCCCAGATATTGAAAAAGTTCTGAAGGATATAGGGATCGTTTGCCGAGTTGATCATCGTACCCCAAGCGGCGTATTCATCCGACGCGCCGAGTCCGAGGAAGGACAGGGTCGCCTCGTAAAGGATCATACTGCCGAGGCTCATCGTCATTGAAACGATCAGCTGCGGCATAACGTTCGGAACGAGGTGCCTAAAGATCTTTCTGCCCGTTGAGTATCCCATTGCTTCTGCGGCTACCATATATTCCTGCTCGCGGAGCGAGAGGATCTGACCTCTGACGAGGCGGGCGGTGCCCGACCACGAGATCAGCGTCAGGAATGCCATCAGGCAGTAGATGCGGTACTCGGACGGAACGGCAAGTCCTTCGAGAAGGGTGTTGACGATCAGCATAACGGGAATGCCGGGGAGACACATCAGAATGTCGCAAAGACGCATCAGAATGTTGTCGATCACACCGCCGAAGTATCCCGCGAGCCCGCCGAAGATCACACCGAACAGAGTGATGACAAAGACCGCGAGGAAGCTGATCGTGAGTGAAACACGGCCGCCTGACATCAGACGCGTCAGATTATCACGTCCGCTGATGTCGGTGCCGAGGGGATGCTCCGCACTCGGCGGAGAAAGGCTGCTCAGCTCCTTGCCGGTCTCCACGATCTGATAGAACAGCTTCGTGTCGCCGTTTTCGTCGGTGTAATAGATCGGGTGCTTATCGTAGTCGATCTTCATCGATCGGTCGGTTTCGGAAGAATTCCAGAAAAGCGGACCGACCCAGGAGAAGAGGAAGAGCAGGACGATCATCACAAGACCGATGATACTGAGCTTCGAACGGAAGAAGCGACGAAGGACCATCTGCGTCGGAGACATCAGGCGCACGTTTTTGTCGAGCGGAGCTTCCGTATCGGTGGCTGCCGCGGCGTTTGCGGCTTCTTCGTTCATTTCTTCGAGAGTTTTGTTTTCTTCCATTGATATGCACCTCCTTTACGCAAGCTTGACCCTGGGGTCAACGATCGCGTACGTCAGGTCTGCAAGCAGAACGCCGATGACGCTGAGGAGTGCGAGGAACATATTGTATCCCATAATGAAGGGGATGTCTGCCGCCATCATCGCCTGAAGTGCAACGTTACCGATACCCGGCAGGTCAAAGATCTGCTCGGTGATGATCGCGCCCGAAAAGAGAGAGGGAAGAAGCCCCGCAAGGCTCGTTACGATCGGGATCAGGGTGTTGCGGAAGGCGTGCTTATAGATGACCTTGCTTTCCTTCAGGCCCTTTGCGCGTGCCGTTCGGATATAATCGGAGTTCAGCACCTCGAGCATATCGGTACGGGTCATACGCATACGGCTTCCGATGCTGAGGATGACAACCACGGCGATCGGAAGGACGAGATAGGGAAGCTTGTCAACAGTCTCGGCGATCATTCCCCCGAAGGTATCGGGGAAGGACACCGAGGTCGTTCCAAATCCTCCCGACGGAAGCCACCCGAGCTTCATCGCGAAGATATATTTCGCGATCTGACCGAGGAAGAAGGACGGGAGGGAAATACCGATCATAACGAGGACGGTCACGACGTAGTCGCGGATCGAATACTGATGCGTTGCCGCCGTGATGCCGAGCGGGATCGCGATCATAAATTCGAAGATCGTTGCGATCAGCGCGACTGCGAAGGAAACGCCCATATGCGATTTGATGACCTCGGTAACAGGAGAGCCGTACTTGAAGGAGGTTCCGAAATCGAGTCTGCACATCGATTTGAACCATCCGAAGTACCCCTTGATGATACCGAAGAAGGAATTGTCCTCAAGCCCGTAGAGCGCCTTCATCGCGTTGATCGTCTCCTCGGGGACCGTTGCGCCCCCCTGGTTCATAGCGGCAATTTTATTGTCGATGAAGCTTGAGGGCATGCAACGGATGAGAATGTAGATGATAAGAGATACACCGATCAGAATGAATACCGAAAGTGCAAGTCTCTTTAAAATATATTTCAGCATAGCTTACTCCGAATCTCAGTCGGCAAATTCGACTTCCCAGATGTGATCGAGCGGCGAGGTGTAGGGGTTCAATTCGGAGGGAAGAGAATCCGAACTGATAACGGTCGAGTCGTATGCGTAAAGCGTCATACGCTGATATACGGGAAGCTCGACTGCGAGGTCGAGAACGTATCCCATCGCCTCCTCGTACAGAGCGGTACGGGTGTTCTGGTCATTGGTTGCACGCGCATCGTCGATCACCTTGCTGAGCTTGTTCAGGATCTCGTTTTCCTCGGGATATGCCGCTTCGTTTGCGAGGATCTCACGGTAGCCCCAAGCGAGAACGCTCGTTGCGGTGGAGTTCTTGTGATAGACCTGATACATGTCGGGGTCGATCGTGGAGCCCCATGCAGCCGCCCAGACCGACAAAGAACCGGTCGAGAGCTTGGTGAGGGCCTGCGTGTCGGGAACGACCTCGATGTCCCATCCGCATTCGTTCAGGATCTCTGCGGCGTAGCGGAAGGTCTCGTAGGACGGGTGGTCGGTCAGGTTCGAGCCTGCGATGGTGAAGGTGATCGAAAGCTCGCTATCACCTGCCGATACGCCTGCCTGAGCCATATAGTCCTTGATCTGCGACTTTGCGCTTTCCTTGCTGAACTGAAGCGCGGGGTAATCGTGGAGATTGTCACGGCTCGGATTGCCCGATCCGTCGGTCGGATATGCCCAGCTTACCGTGGACATCGGCCAATAGATGGTCTTTGCCATACCTGTGCTGTAGTAGTTGAGGGCGAGGGAGGTATCCATCGCGCTCATGATCGCCTTACGGAGATTGATGTTCGGGATCTTGCCCGCGTTGATGCCGATGTAGCC
>JAZNOQ010000160.1:0-39056 GCA_045589215.1 Eubacteriales bacterium | reverse complement strand
GATGCAAACGGAAATGCAATTTCGTGGGCATCTGCAGGTGAGCTCGGCTTCAAGGGCTCCCGTAAGTCCACCCCCTTCGCGGCACAGTCGGCAGCAGAGGCAGCAGGCAAGGTTGCAAAGGATCAGGGACTTGAGACCGTTGAGGTATTCGTAAAGGGCCCCGGATCGGGACGTGAATCCGCAATTCGCGCACTTGAGACCGTTGGACTCAGAATTACGATGATCAAGGACGTAACGCCCATTCCTCACAATGGATGCCGTCCCCCCAAGCGCAGACGCGTTTGATCGTCTATAGGAGGTAAACGAAAATGGCAGTTAATCGCAGTCCTATTTTGAAGAGATGCAGAACGCTGGGTATCAGCCCTGCAGTCCTCGGATATGATAAGGAATCGAACAGAAAACCCGGCGGCGCAAAGCAGAGAAAGAAGCTTTCCGGCTATGGCGCACAGCTGAAGGAAAAGCAGAAGGTTAAGTTCATTTACGGCGTGCTCGAAAAGCAGTTCTATCACTACTACGAGCTTGCTGCAAGAAAAGAAGGCGTTACCGGTGAGAACCTGCTCCAGATCCTGGAGTGCCGTCTCGACAACGTCGTTTGGAGAATGGGTATGGCTTCCACGCGCCGCGAGGCAAGACAGCTCGTTACGCACAACCACTTCACCATCAACGGTAAGAAGGCAAACATTCCTTCGATGATGGTTAAGGTCGGCGACGTTATCGCTGTTAAGGAAGGCTTCCGCTCTTCTGCTCTGTGCAAGGCTCTCGCTGAAGCACTCCAGACCAAGATCCCCGCAAAGTGGCTCGAGGTTAACAAGGAAAATCTTTCGGCTAAGGTCGTTGCAATGCCTGCAAGAGAAGATCTCGACTACGAAGTAGACGAGCAGCTCATCGTCGAGCTCTATTCCAAGTAATACCCGAGTGCGGTTTCGGTGTTTTGCTTTGGCTTATTACGGCTTGCTATCCCGAAACCGAAGGATCGGTACGTATGTTTTCCGTAAGGAAAATTCAAACAAGGTCCGCGTACCCTTTAAATACAGATACGCGGTCAAAAATGATTACAGGAGGGTATTATAGGAATGATTGAGATTGAACGCCCCAACATCTCGGTCGTCGAAACCAGCGACGACGGCAGATGCGGAAGATTCATCGTTGAGCCCCTGGAGCGCGGCTTCGGCATTACGCTCGGTAACTCCCTGCGCAGAATTCTGATGAGTTCTATGCCCGGATACGCTGTGGTCAGCATCAAGATCGACGGAGTCCTGCACGAATTCTCCACCGTCCCCGGTGTGAAGGAAGACGTAACGGAAATCGTTTTGAACGTAAAGGGAATTACCGCGAAGGTTTACGGCAATATGCCCAAGACCTGTGTGATCGATGTGACCGGTCCTATGGATATCACCGCGGGTGATATCAAGCAGGATGCAGACATCGAGATTCTGAATCCCGATCACCACATCGCTACGCTCGGCGACGGTGAAAGATTTTATATGGAGCTGACGTTTGATCAGGGACACGGCTACGTGTCTCAGGAACGCAACAAGAAGCTGCACAGCAATCTGCTTGGCGCAAATGTTTCCGCTCCGATCGGTACGATTTACACCGATTCCATTTATACTCCCGTATACAGCGTAAGCTACAACGTGGAGAATACCCGTGTCGGTGACAATACCGATTACGACAAGTTGACTGTTGAAGTGGCTACCAACGGTACCATTTCGGCAAAAGAAGCGATTTCACTCGGTGCCAAGATTCTCAACGAGCATCTCAACTTGTTTGTCGACCTCTCTGAGGATGCAAGCAAGGCACAGATCATGGTTGAATCCGACGTAGCCGTCAAGGAAAAGGTTCTTGAGATGACCATTGAGGAGCTTGAGATGTCTGTCCGTAGCTTCAACTGCTTGAAGCGTGCAGGCATCGATACCGTCGCACATCTGACGAATCGTACCGAGGAGGACATGATCAAGGTCCGTAACCTCGGCAAGAAGTCGCTCGAAGAAGTGATCGCGAAGCTGCATTCGCTCGGCCTTGACCTCAAGAGACCCGAGGAATAATTCGATCGTAGCTTCAAATTAAGGTATAATTTCGATAAGGAGGGAATCACAATGCCCGGAACCAGAAAACTCGGCAGACCGACCGCAGCAAGAAAAGCAATGCTTCGCGGTATGGTTACTTTGCTGCTTGAAAACGGTCAGATCGAAACGACCGTAACGCGTGCAAAGGAAGTCCGTTCCATTGCAGAAAAAATGATTACGCTCGGCAAGAAGGCAGGTGCTGCAACCGCTGAAGGCAACAAGGCTGCTGCAATCGCATACCGCCGTCAGGCTCGTGCTTTTATCACCACCAAGAAGGCTTATGAAAAGGTATTCGGTACCTATGCAAGCCAGTATGTAGATCGCAAGGGTGGTTACACCCAGATCTTCAAGCTCGGCCCGCGCCGCGGCGACGGAGCTGAAATGGCGATCCTTCGCCTCGTTGATTACGTCGCAGAGGAAGCTCCCAAGAGCAAGAAGGAAGTTAAGGAAGCCGCTAAGGTTGAGGAGACCAAGACCGAGGCTGCAGAATAATTCTGTTCTTCTGAACCGCATTCCCGTTTTCTTTCGGGAGTGCGGTTCTCTTTTTCACTTCCGACCATGGCGATTTTCTTGACAACGAAAGGGTTTTGTGGTACAATAATACCGCTATCTCGGCGCGCTCCGCCGTTTTTGAAAACCAAGGAAGTAAAATGCTATGTTAAAACGATTTTTATCCTATTATAAGCCCCATAAGCTGATCTTTACGCTCGATATGCTGGCGGCACTCCTCGTCTCCTTGATCGGCATCGTCTATCCGATCATGACGCGAACGATGCTGAATGATCTGATCCCCGAAAGAAAATACAAGCTGATTGTTTTGTTTGGCTTTGGACTCCTCGGGATCTACCTTGTGCGGATGCTGCTGAATTTTTTCATTCAGTATTACGGTCACGTGATGGGTGTTCGGATGCAGGCGCAGATGCGCTCGGATATGTTCGCGCATCTTGAAAAGCTCCCGTACAGCTTTTATGATGGGCACGAGACGGGCAAGATCATGTCGCGCATGACGAATGACCTGATGGACATCAGCGAGCTTGCACATCACGGCCCTGAAAATCTTCTGATCTCCTCGATCTCGATCGTCGTTTCGTTTATTTATCTGTCGAGCATCAATCTCGTTCTCACGCTGATCGTTTTCGCGTGCGTTCCGTTTCTGCTTCTGATCTCCTTTGTGCTTCGCAAAAAAATGCGCCGCGCGTTCCTGAAGAGCCGTGAATCGACCGCACAGATCAACGCGTCTCTCGAAAGCAGTATATCGGGTATCCGTGTGACGAAGGCGTTCACCAACGCCGACAAGGAGCAGGAAAAATTCGAGAAGGGGAACGCCGCATTCGTTTCCTCTCGGAAAGAAGCGTACTGCGCGATGGGACAGTTCCATTCGGGTACGGAATTTATCACGAATATCTTTAACGTCGTTGTCCTGATCGCGGGCGGACTGTTTCTGTTTGACGGCGCGATCACATTCGGTGACTATTCGACCTTCATCGTGTCGGTGAGCCTTTTCATCAGCCCCGTTATGACGCTTATCAATTTTATGGAGCAGTATCAGAACGGTGTTACGGGCTTTGAACGCTTTGTCGAGATTATGGATGCAGAGCCCGAACGTGATGACACGGGGGCAATCGACGCAGGTGTGCTTCAGGGCAGGATCGAATTTTGCGACGTCAGCCATTCCTATGACGACAGAGAGACCGTACTCGATCACGTCAGCTTCACCGTTGAGAAGGGAAAGACCTTTGCGCTCGTCGGGCCTTCGGGTGGCGGAAAAACAACGATCTGCCATCTGATCCCGCATTTTTACGAGATCGGTGAAGGAAAAATTATGATCGACGGAAAGGACATCCGTTCCTTTACGAACGAGTCCCTGCGAAGAAACATCGGAATCGTTCAGCAGGATATTTACCTGTTCAACGCGTCGATCCGCGATAATATCCTCTACGGGCGGCTTGACGCCACCGAGGAGGAGGTGATCGCCGCGGCAAAGCGCGCGAATATCCACGAATATATTATGGCTCTTCCCGATAAGTACGATACCGTGATCGGAGAACGCGGCGTCCGTCTTTCGGGCGGACAGAAGCAGCGGCTTTCGATCGCACGTGTATTCCTCAAGAATCCGCCGATCCTGATCCTAGACGAGGCGACGAGTGCGCTTGATAACACGACCGAGATCCTCATTCAGCGCGCGCTCGACGAGCTTTGCCGAGGCCGCACAACGATCGTGGTGGCGCACAGACTCTCGACGGTCAAGAACGCAGACGAGATCGCCGTGGTTTCCGAGGGACGCATTGTCGAACAGGGAACACACGATGCACTTCTCAAAGAGGAAGGCATTTATGAAAAGCTCTACCGCCTGCAGTTCCGCTCCGACCGTATGGAAACGGGTGACGATGAAGATGCAGAGCGCGAGGCGCTTCGCCTGAAGCTCGAATAATTCAAAAAATAAGCAAAATTCCCGCAAACCGATAGAAATTATCGATTTGCGGGAATTATTCATTTTGCAGATCAGAATGCCCAATTACCGTCTTTAAAGATCTTGACGGTCTTTCCGTCTCTCGTTATAGCGTCGATCGACAGATCCGCCGAGCCGATCATAAAGTCGACGTGAATGATCGAATCGTTGATGCCCTTTTCGCGACACTCTTCAAGGGTGTATTTGTCGAAATCCTTGATGCAGTTCGTGAAGCCGAAGCCAAGCGCGAGGTGACAGCAGGCGTTTTCGTCAAACAGCGTGTTGTAGAAGGTGACGCCCGAGTTGCAGATCGGGGAATCGTAGGGAACGAGCGCGCATTCGCCGAGGTATGCCGCGCCCTCGTCCATCGAGATCATCGTGCGGAGCAGATCCTCGTTTCGTTCGGCGGTGCAGTCGACCGCCTTGCCGTCTCGGAAGGTGATCGAGAAGTTTTCGATCAGTTCACCGCGGTAGGAGAGAGGCTTCGTCGAAACGACCGTGCCTTCTGCCTTTCCGCGCATCGGCGACGTGAAGATCTCCTCGCTCGGGATGTTGGGATTAAATTCGACGCCCGTGTTGACCGTGGTCTCCGAGCCGCCCATAAAGAGCGCGTCGGGGATCAGTCCGACACGGAAATCGGTTCCGTTTGCCGATTTGTAGCATAGCTCCTCAATGCCGAGAGAATTCAGATAGTCACAGCGGCGGTGCAGCTCCTCGTTGTGCGCGTCCCACGCGGCGCAAGGATCGTCACCGTTTGCGCGGGAAGTGTAGAGGATGGTCTCCCAGAGCTTTTCCACAGCCGCGCCGACACGAAGCTCGGGGAAGATCTTCTTCGCCCATTTTTCGCCCGGAACGGCGGCGATGCACCACTGATATTTGCTCTCCTTCGCGTCGCGGATCGGCTTTGTGATCGGGTAAAGTGCCTTCTGCGCCTTTGCGACCTTTTTCTGATTGATGCCGCGAAGCCCGTCGGGGTCCTCGGATTCGATATAGATCATCGCGGGGAGACGGTCGACCGACAGCTTCAGCTTTTCGACCTCCCAATTTTCCATCGTCGAAAGGCTCTTCAGCGTGCGGTAGCGGTAATTCAGCTTCGCGAGGGGCTGATACTGCCACTCGACCGTGACCTTCGAAGCCCCCGCCTTGTAGCATTCCTCCACGGTCATACGAACGAACTCGGGCTGGTCAAGGTCGGCGCGGATGATGACCTCCTGTCCCTTTTGAATGTTGACGCCCCGCCGCGCGATCAGACGGGCGTATTTTTGTATAACGGTTTTCTTCATATCAAAGCTCTTTCTATACGTTGCGGCAATGCGCCGCAGTTTTTTTACGGTTATAGTCTACCACGGAAACGGGGAAAAGTCAAGGGAGGAGCGAAAATCGTGTGGATACGTTTGCGGATTTTGAGGAAATAACAGAAAATTTTTTGCTTGATATTTACAACTTGAAAAAATTATGCTACAATGAAGGTGTTAAACAACCACTATTGATATGTTTGGTTCTGCAAAATACCGTAACTATCAATATGGAGCAGACGATCACGTGGCAGTAGTACATACCGAAGAATTGCCGAAATTTGCTTCCATTTTTACAACTACAGCTATACACAAATCGGCACATTCAGGAAAGTTCAGTTATTCAAGGAACTTTTATGCCAAAGATGCCGATGAACTCAACATTTTGTTGCCCGCAAAGGATGGAAAGCCAGACCACGAAAGTATGAATATGTTTATTTCCGCAATTCAAAAGCTCGTAATCAAAGACGTTGTTTTGTATGCGGATAGAAAAATGGAAGTAACAAAACAGGTTGTAGCAGGTCAATAATTCATTTTAAACCAAGTCCCTATCGTCTTGGTCGACGGCAGGGACTTTGTTATTGTATACGATTATAAGACCTGCGCATTTTGCGTGGGCGGGGTTTTTGTATGGTTTCGTGTTGCGAGAGCGGCACATATAAGGCCCCCTCCGAGAGGGGGCTCCCGCAGAGCGGGTGGGGGAGAATACGTAAAGATGGAGATTTGTCTATTCTCATCGTAACGCAGGCTCCTTCCGTCTTTTGCCTCCGGCAAAATCCACTCCCTCCCGGAGGGAGGCTCTTATGCGGATGGGTTTCGTGTCGAAGGTCATTGTTCACAGAAATATAACATTTTGTCTGTTGTCAAATCCTACAAATTGTGGTATCATTTATGTATAATCGGGGAGAAGGTGGATTTTGATAAAAATATGCGTTTTTCGTCATATTTGCAATAGAAAAAACCTGAAAGATTAAGCGTTTTTTTGCAAATTGCAAGAGCGTGTATGCTTCAAGATCGAATCTCTCCGGAGAAAACCGAAAATTATTTTTGAACTTTTTCGGAAAGGACAGGACGGTTGACTGAATGAGTGGCTTGAATTTGAATTATACGGTGTCGCACGAAAACGGCGAGGGTAATCGCCGTGCTGAAGCGTTTTTCGATGCGGGCACCTTCGTGGAGATCGGCGCGCATCTCAGAAGAAACGGAGACAGCGCCGAGTTTGAGGGCGTCGTTACCGGCTACGGTGCGGTGGACGGCAAGCTCGTGTTTGCATATTTCCAGGATAACGGACGGCAGAAGGGCGCGATCGACGCGCTTTATGCACGCAAGATCGAGCAGATCTATTCGCTCGCAGTGAAGAACGGCGCGCCGATCGTCGGTGTGCTCGACAGCGCAGGTGCTTCGATCTACGACGGCGCGGCTTCGATGGCGGCGTACGGTGCATGGATGAAGTCGGTCGCGAAGGCGTCAGGTGTCATTCCGCAGATCGCGGTGATCGACGGCGTATGCGCAGGCAGTGCCGCTACGGTTGCGGCTATGTCCGACTTCGTCGTGCTTGCACGTGAGAACGGTGAGGTCTATCTCAGCCCTTCGTATGATGAAAATAAGATCGCTCCCGAGATCGACGGTCTCGTTGCGGTCGAGACCGAAAATGAAAGTGAAGCATTCGCCTCTGTAAAGACACTCCTTTCGCTCCTTCCCGCAAACAACGCGGAGGGAACGGCTGTGGTCGAATCCTCGGACGATCCGAACCGTGCGGTTGCGTGGAACAAGGAAGACCTTGCGGCTTCGCTTCGTGAGATCGCAGACGGCGGCGAATATTACGAGCTTTATGCGGGCTACGGCGAGGGCGTTTCGACAGGATTTCTTTCCCTCTCGGGCGTCGTTTGCGGCGTGATCGCGGGCAATGCTTCGGAAAATGGCGGCGCGATCGGCGCTGAAGAGGCAAGAAAGGCTGCGAAGCTGATCTCCTTCTGTGACGCGTTCGGTATTCCGCTTGTAAACCTCGTTGATTCGGTCGGACTTAAGAATGAATCGATTCCAGCGACTGCACAGGAGCTTGCGAAGCTCGCAGGTGCGTATGCAAGTGCAGAATGCCCCGTCATTACGGCGGTGGTTGGTAAGGCATACGGCGCAGGCTTCACGCTCACGGGTGCGAAGGCACTCGGCGCAGACGTCGTGTTTGCGCTTCCCGATGCTTCGATCAGCCTCTTGTCTCCCGCTTCCTCGGTGGCATTCCTTTGGAACGACCGTGTATCGGAGGACGTGAGCCGCGAAGCGCTCGAAAAGGAATGGCAGGATGCGTACGCATCTCCCGCAGAGGCGGCTTGCCGCGGCGAGGTTGATGATATCATCGCTCCCGAGGAGCTGCGCGCACGTCTTGCGGCTGCTGTCGCGATGCTGATCTCGAAGGCAGAGGGCACGCCGAGCCGCAGACATTCCACCCTGCCGCTCTGAAGGGGGAACTGAGTATGAACGGACAATCCCTCACCTCCTTGATCCCCGAGTCGATACCGCCTGCGGTCGTTTATATCGGCCTTGCGGTTCTCGCTTTGCTTGCTCTCTACGGTCTTGTGGCACTCATTCGCCGTCCCCGCGAGGAAGCGAAAAGCACTGCGGTCGGAAATCCCGATGACGCGGCGATCGCGGCGGCAATCGCCGCATCGATCGTTGTGACCGAGGATCAGGCACTTACAGCGGCGATCACAGCGGCGGTTGCGGTCTACCTTGAAATGGAAAACGGTGGAAAGTCCTCGCTTCCGACGGGCTTCCGTGTGGTTTCCTTTAAGAAGAGAGGCGGCGCTTGGAACCGCGTATCCAAATAATCACATTGAAACGAAAATCCCTATTAAGCTATATAAAGTAAATACAACAAGTAAAGAGGAGATATAAAATCATGAGAAAGTTTGCAGTTACCGTAAACGGTGTTGTTTATGACGTTGTCGTTGAGGAGGTTTCGGCAGGCACCTATGCAGCCCCCGTCGTTACCGCCGCAGCTCCCGCCCCCGTAGCTCCCGTGGCTCCCGCTCCCGTAGTAGCAGCTCCTGCACCCGCAGCAGCACCCGCTCCCGAGGCGGCACCCGCACCCGCAGCAGCGCCTGCAGGCGGTGAAGGAAAGATCGCGGTGAAGGCTCCGTTCCCCGGAACGATCGTAAAGGTCAACGCATCGGTTGGCGCATCGGTCAAGAAGGGCGAGGTCCTGCTCGTTCTTGAGGCGATGAAGATGGAAAATGACATCTGCGCACCCGAGGACGGTGTCGTTGCAAGCGTTGCGGTACAGAGCGGCGCATCGGTTACCGCTGATCAGGTTCTCCTGACCCTGAACTGAGTCCTTTTCTTACGGGAGGCGACCCCCGAACGGTTGCCGAAGCGATAGGAGGTTCATTCAAAAATGGCAGATAATACACAGAAAAAACAGATCAAGCTCACGGAGACGATCCTCCGTGACTCACATCAGTCTCTCGTTGCGACCCGTATGACCATCGACGAGATGCTCCCGATCCTTTCGACACTCGACAAGATCGGCTATCATTCTCTCGAGGCATGGGGCGGCGCGACCTTTGACAGCTGTCTGCGCTTCCTCAATGAGGATCCGTGGGAGAGACTCAGAAAGATCCGCGACGGCGTGAAGAATACGAAGCTTCAGATGCTTTTCCGCGGACAGAATATTCTCGGCTACCGTCACTATTCGGACGACGTCGTCGCATACTTCGTACAGAAGTCGATCGCGAACGGTATTGATATCCTCCGAATTTTCGATGCGCTGAACGATCCGAGAAACCTGAAGACCGCGATCGACGCGACGAAGCGCGAGGGCGGCCACGTTCAGGCGGCGATCAGCTACACGACGGGCGAGATCTACACGAACGAATATTTCGCAAAGTACGCAAAGACGCTTGAGGAGATGGGCGCAGACTCGATCTGTATCAAGGATATGGCGGGACTTCTCCTGCCTTATGATGCGTTTGAGCTTGTAAAGCTTCTGAAGGAGACCGTCAAGGTTCCGATCCAGCTTCATACGCACTACACAACGGGACTTGGCTCGATGACCTATCTGAAGGCAGTCGAGGCGGGCGTCGACGTGATCGACACCGCGATCTCGCCTCTTGCACTCGGCACGTCCCAGCCTCCGACCGAGGCGATCGTCGCGACCCTCGCGGGCACGCCGTACGATACGGGGATCGACCTGCACGAGCTTGACGCGGTAACGAAGTATTTTACGCCCATCCGCGAAAAGTACCTCGCAAGCGGACTGCTTGACCCGAAGGTGATGAAGGTCGATGTCAACGGGCTTCTCTATCAGGTTCCCGGCGGAATGCTGTCGAACCTCGTTTCCCAGCTGAAGCAGATGGGACGCTCCGATGCGCTTCCCGAGGTGCTTGAGGAGGTTCCGCGCGTGCGTGCGGATGCGGGCTACCCGCCTCTCGTTACGCCGTCCTCGCAGATCGTCGGTACGCAGGCGGTGATGAACGTCATCGGCGGCGAGCGGTATAAGATGGTCACGAAGGAATTTAAGGCTCTGATGCGCGGCGAATACGGCAAGACTCCGATGGAGTCCGATCCCGCATTTGTAAAGAAGATCATCGGCGACGCGGAGGCGATCACCTGCCGTCCCGCAGATCTGCTTGAGCCCGAGCTTGATAAGCTCCGCAGCGAGATCGCTCCGTATCTGGAGCAGGACGAGGATGTACTGTCCTACGCGCTGTTCGAGCAGGTTGCGCTCAAGTTTTTCGAGAAGAGAAAGAACGAGAAGTTCGGACTTGATGCGAAGAACGGTGACGCAAAGCTCGGTGTGCACGTTTGTTGATCGATCTATAAAAAAGGCTGAGTCCGAGACTCAGCCTTTATTTCTTTTGAAAAAAATTTCCGCCCGCACTTGCAAACTGCCGTGAAAGATAGTATAATGATAGTGAAAAGAACAACGGAGGGAAGAGAAATGTCGCAGATAGGAATCCCCGAACTGAATAGCACTCTTTCGGAGCGCGGAATTGCGTGTGAATATGGGGTATCTCTCGCGCGTCATACGACCTTCCGTATCGGTGGAGACGCGGCACTTGGGATCTTTCCGAAAAGTGAAGCCGAGGCACTTCTCGCACTCTCCGCGGTAAAGGAAAGCGGTGTTCCGCTTTTCGTGATCGGGGGCGGGAGCAATCTTCTTTGCCCCGATGCGGGTTATGACGGCGCGGTGCTCTTTACGGGCGGACTTAACGAAATTACCTTTTCGGAGGACGCGGACGGGGGAGTTCTCGTGACGGCAGGGGCGGGGGCGAGCCTCTCCGCGCTGACGAAGGCGGCGGCAGAGCGCGCTCTCACGGGTGCGGAGTTCCTTTACGGTATTCCCGGAACGGTTGGCGGTGCGGTCGTGATGAACGCGGGTGCGTACGGCGGGGAGGTCGCGGGGATCCTCGTTTCCTCGCGTTACGTTGACACAAATGCTCCCGACGAGGTACTTGAGCGGGGTCTTGATGCACATCTGTACGGATACAGAAGGAGTGTCTATCTTAGTGCGCCCTGTGAGACGGTGCTGTCCGCGACCTTCCGCCTTTCGGCTGGGGACAAAACGGCGATCCATGTTGAAATGAAGCGGCTTCTTAAGGAGAGAAAGGAGAAGCAACCCCTCGAATTCCCAAGTGCGGGAAGCTTTTTTAAGCGCCCGCAGGGTGCATTTGCGGGAAAGCTGATCGAGGATTGCGGTCTCAAGGGAACGCGCGTCGGCGGTGCGGAGATCTCTTTGAAGCACGCGGGCTTCGTTATCAACCGTGGCGGTGCGACCGAAAGGGACGTGCGCCGACTTGCCGCCCTCGTCCGAGAGAGGGTGCTTTGCGAAACGGGATATCTCCTTGAAGGTGAAGTCAGAACGATGGGAGGCGAGCCGCTTTGAGTTATTCGGACACGTTAAAAAATACCATCCTCGCAAACGAGCCGAAGAAGGTCTGCTGTAGCCGTGCGCTTGCCTGCGGACTTCTTCTTGGTGTTGAAAGACTTCCCGCAGAGACCGCCGCGAGAGACGAGGAGTTTCTGATCTTCCGCACCGAACACGAGGGGGTAGCAGAGCTTGCGCAGCGACTTCTGAAGCTGCGCTTCGGGCGCGACGCAGAGATCAATTGCGGAAGCCGCCCCGGGCATAAGACCTATTCGATCACGTTTTCGTCAAAGCCCGTGTCAAAATTCCTGCGCGGCGTGGAAGCTCCGCTCCCCGAGGATCTCGGACTTCGGCGCGAGGTGCTATCCCTAAAATGCCCCGAATGCCGTGCGGCGTTTTTTCGCGGGATCTTTCTCGGAAGCGGCAGCATCAGCGATCCCGAGACCGCGTTTCATCTTGAGTTCAGGCTTCCGCCTGCGCGTGCGGACGCGGTCGCATCTCTCCTTTCGGAGGACGGTGAGCCACCGAGACGGGTCACGCGGCGGGATAAGATCGGACTATACTATAAAAAAAGCACGCTGATCGGGGAGTTTTTCTCGCTTATCGGAGAAAACGGATTTTATTTTGCGATCGCGGACAAGCAGATCGAACGGCAGATCCGAGTATCGGAAAACCGTCTCACAAACTGCGAAATGAAAAATCTTGAGAAAACGGTCAACGCCGCCCTTGTACAGATCGAGGCGGTCAAGGTGCTTTTTCTCTCGGGGGAGATCGAGCGTCTTCCCGCAGAGCTGCGCGAGACGGCGGTTTTGCGCCTTGAATATGACGATGACAGCCTTTCAAAGCTTGCGGCACGGCACGTTCCGCCGATTACGAAATCGGGGCTGAACAATCGCCTCAGGCGTATCATGGAGGCGGCACGCGAAATCGAGGCGGATGCCGCACAAAAGGGCGACGGGGGAGAAGAGTAAGCCTCTGCCCGCAGACGCTTGATCGGAAAGGAGCACGGAAAATGACGGAAACGGCACAAAGGACGGGGGATTTCGTCCATTTGCATCTTCACTCGGAATACAGTCTGCTCGACGGTGCCTGCCGCATCGCCGATATTCCCGCGCGCGTGAAGGAGTGCGGACACACGGCGGTTGCGATCACTGACCACGGCGTGCTCTACGGCGCGGTAGCGTTTTACCGTGCCTGCCGCGACGCAGGGGTAAAGCCGATCATCGGATGTGAGGTCTACGTCGCGCCGCGCTCGCGCTTTGACAGAGGCAACGCGGGGGAGGCGAATTATCACCATCTTGTGCTTCTGTGCGAAAACGCAGTTGGATATCACAACCTGATGCAGCTTGTGTCGCGCGGCTTTACCGAGGGCTTTTACAGCCGTCCGCGTGTCGATAAGGAGCTGCTCGAACGCTATCACGAGGGCTTGATCGCTCTTTCGGGCTGTATTGCGGGAAAGATCCCGCGTCTCCTTTCGGCGGGAGATTTTACGGGTGCCGAGCGTGAGGCGATGGAAATGTCGCGTCTCTTCGGAGAAGGAAATTTCTTTATTGAAATTCAGAACCACGGGCTTGCCGAGGAGGAGCAGCTTCTTTCGTCGCTTGTCAGCCTTGCTGAAAACGCGGGACTGCCCGTGGTTGCGACGAACGATTGCCACTATCTCAGACGGAAGGATGCCGACACGCAAGCGACCCTGATGTGCATTCAGACGGGAACAACGCTTGCGGACGGTCGCCCCTCGGGCTTTGCGACCGACGAATTTTACTATAAGGATTCGACCGAAATGCGGATGCTGTTCGGAAAGATCCCGGGTGCGCTTGAAAACACGGTGAAGATCGCAGAGCGATGCTCGTTTGACTTTGATTTTGACCACCTTTATCTCCCGACCTTTCAGATCCCCGGGGGAATGGATGCCGCATCCTACCTGCGCTTTCTCGCGCTTGCGGGCTTCAAGGCGCGTAAGGAAAGCGGTGTGATCCCGTCGAGGGGCTACAAGGAAGAGGATTACCGCGCGCGGATGGATTACGAGCTGTCCGTGATCAATGAAATGGGGTACGCCGAATATTTCCTGATCGTGCAGGATTACGTCAATTTTGCGAAGAAGGCGGCCATCCCCGTCGGCCCCGGCAGAGGCTCGGGGGCGGGAAGCCTTGTCGCGTATCTTTTGTCGATCACAGACGTCGATCCGCTTCGGTTTGACCTTCTGTTCGAGCGCTTTCTCAATCCCGAACGCGTCAGTATGCCCGATATTGACGTTGATTTCTGCTACAACCGCAGAGACGAGGTGATAAGGTACGTCACCGAGCGGTACGGACAGGACCATGTGTCGCAGATCATTACCTTCGGTACGCTCGCGGCACGCGCAGCGATCCGTGACACGGGACGTGTGATGGGAATGTCCTACGGGGAGGTCGATGCCGTCGCCCGTGCGATCCCCAGAGAGCTTGGGATCACGATCGCGGACGCTCTCAAAATGCCCGACTTGAAGGTGCTTTACGAGTCCTCCGAGGCGGTGCAGAGGCTTGTTGATACCGCCGCAATGCTCGAAGGAATGCCGCGAAACGTTTCGATCCACGCGGCGGGCGTTGTGATCACCTCAAAGCCGATCTCCGAGTACGTGCCGCAGTCGATGAGCGGAGACGTTGTGATCACGCAGTACGATATGGATACTGTTGCGAAGCTCGGACTTCTGAAATTCGATTTCCTCGGGCTTCGCTATCTCACGATCCTGCACGATGCAGAGGAGATGATCCGCGAGCACACCCCCGATTTTTCACTTGAAGCGGTCGATTTTGACGATCCCGATACCTACCGTCTGATCTCGTCGGGCAATACCCTCGGGGTGTTTCAGCTTGAATCGGCGGGGATGCGGCAGACGCTCGTGAGCTTTGCCCCCGATTCGATCGACGATATCATCGCGGCGATCGCTCTTTACCGCCCGGGACCGATGGATTCGATCCCGAAATATATCGAAGGGCGGCATCACCCCGAAACGATCCGATACGATATTCCGTGCCTTGAGCCGATCCTGCGCTCGACCTATGGATGCGTCGTATATCAGGAGCAGGTGATGCAGATCTTCCGCGAGGTCGCGGGATACACCTTCGGTCACGCGGATATCGTGCGCCGTGCGATGTCGAAGAAAAAGCACGATGTGATGGAGGCGGAGCGCGATGCATTCTTAAAGGGCGCGGAGGAGCGCGGCGTTTCTGCAGAGAAGGCAAGTAAGCTCTTTGACGATATGTCCTCCTTTGCGAATTACGCATTCAACAAGAGCCACGCGGCGGCGTACGCCGTCCTCTCCTTCCGTACGGCGTATCTGAAGGCGCACCATCCGCAAGAATACCTCGCGGCACTGCTCACCTCGGTACTTGGGAACGCCGAAAAGATCGCCGAGTATATTGCCGAGGCGCAGAAAATGGGGATCTCTGTTCTGCCGCCCGACATCAATGAAAGCCGTATGCACTTTACGGTCAGCGGCGGAAATATCCGCTTTGGACTACTCGCGCTCCGTAACGTCGGACAGCAGTTCGTCCGCGCGATGATGGACGAACGGCGGCGCGCGCCCTTCCGCTCCTTTGAGGATTTCGTCGAGCGGATGGCGACGGTCGACCTCAATCGGAGAATGGTCGATTCGCTGATCAAGTCGGGGGCGTTCGACCGCCTCGGCGTGTACAGAAGTCAGCTTCTCTCATCCTATGAGCGACTGATCGATCTTGTGCAGGATAAGAACCGCGGCGGTGTTGCGGGACAGATCGATATGTTTTCGATGATGACGGAGACCGCAGAGACCGCCTCCGCACCCGTCGGCTTCACCTATCCCGACCTGCCTGAATTCAGCGTCAGAGAAAAGCTCCTACAGGAAAAGGAAAGCTCGGGAATGTATTTCTCGGGGCATCTGCTCGACAGCTATGGAAAGCATATCGCCGCACTGTCCGTGGACGATATCGGCGCACTTACACGCGAGGATGCGGATTTCCCCGATAAGCAGAGCGTGTGCGTTGCGGGTGTCATTTCTTCTTTGACGAAGAAGATGACGAAAAAGGATCAACAGATGGCGTTCTTTACGCTCGAGGATCGTTACCACGACATCGAATGCCTGCTTTTCCCACGTCAATACGAGGCATTCGGACAGCTCGCCGTGCAGGATGCGGCACTTTACGTGGAGGGAAATCTTTCACTCGGAGAAGGAGAAAGGGCGAAGATCCTTGTTTCACGCGTGACACCGCTGGTAGAGGACGGTAGATACAGCGAAAGCTCCGCACGGCAGGAAAAGAGACCACCCGCGGGTACGGTTGCGCATCAGGCAGAGCGAGGCGGGGAGCGATCCTCCGACGTGCGGACACAGCCGCAGTCGAAGGCATCCGCACATCCAAGCGGCGCAGAAAAGCCCGTATCGAAGGTCTATCTGCGCTTTGAAAATCTCACGTGTGAGGCTTATCTTAAGGTCTCAAACCTCCTCGAAATTTTCGATGACGGGAGCTTCCCCGTGATCGTCTACGACGGTTCGACGAAGGCTTACACCCCGTATCCCCACGGTGTCGCGATGAGCGATTACGTGCGACGGGAGATCGAACGGATCCTCGGAAAAGACAACGTAGTTTTCCGCTAAAACAAAAAAGGGATCGGATCTCTGTTGATCCGATCTCTTTTTGTATCCGTGGTGTCAGCCGTGCTCATTCAGGATCTTCTCCATATCGGTGATCGACGTGCCGACCTTTTCTCCCATTGCGGTGACCGTAACGTAGAGCTTTCCGCTTTCGTCTTCAAGGAAGGATGCAAGACAGTAGCCGCCCTCGTCGGTGTAGCCCGTCTTTGCACCGAGCAGCGTCATACCGCAGGAGAGCTTTGCAGGGATCTTTTTTTCATACCCCGCATCCGAAAGACGGTTCCAAAGGGTGTTGTAAAGCTGCCTGTTGTAGGTCTTTTCCTCGCCGTCCATATCGTAGTAGCCGAGGACGGTTCTGTTGTCGGTCGAGAGGATCTCGCGGCAGAAGGGATTGTCGAGCGCGTAGGAGAGGATCGTTGCCATCTCACGTGCGGTCGAGTAATTGTTCTTGTCGTCAAGCCCCGTGGAGTTTGCAAAATTCGTTTTTGTAAGTCCGAGGGATGTAGCCTTTGCGTTCATCAGCTTAACGAACTCCGCCTCTGACCCCGCAATGTGGTTTGCAAGCGTGATGCAGGCATCCGCCGCAGATACCACGCCGACACCGTAGAGCATATCGGTTGCGGTAAATCGGTCCAACGGATCGGAGGCAAGAACGGTTGCATCGTTATCGCGGCAATATTCCATCACCTCTTCGGAGACGGTAAGAATGACCGATGCGTCCTTGATCGTTTCGCACGCGACGATGAGGGTCATGATCTTCGTCATAGAGGCAGGATAAATACGCGCGTCGGCGTCGAGTGACGCGACGACGCTGTAATCAGAGAGGGAGACGAGGATCGCGAAGTCGGCAGACAGCAGGCTTCCGTCGATCGTGTCTCCGTTTTCCGAGAGGAGATAGCTGTCACGCGACGGGGAGGTCGGATAGGTCACGGCGACGCTTGCAGAGGGCTCACTTTCGGAAGGATCTGACGTTTCATCGGTCGTTTCCGCGGGTGCTTTGCTCGGATTTATGAATGCGGTGAGGATAAGGAGAACGGCAAGAACAAAGGAAGACGCAGAGATGAGGAGCGCGAACCAATATGCGCGGTCTGAAATGCCGCCCCCCGTTTTCTTTTTGCGGGAGACCGTTTGACTATCCGCATCCTGACGGCGCGGAGGTATATGTTTTTGCGGAATGGGTGTCTGATTCATAAGTATCCTTTCTCTTTATACGTGCATTTATGTGTTATGTTCAGACCTCTTCCGAGGCCTTGATCTCTTCAAAGAGCGCCGCGACCTCGGAAAGACGGACTGCCGTCATGATCCTGCCGCGGAATTCCGCCGCACCGCGAACGTTCTTTACATATGCGGCAAGATGCTTCTTCCCCTCGGAAAGTCCCGTGCGCTCACCCTTTTCCTCGATCATACGGATGACCTGCGCGAGGGCTACGTCAAGCCGTTCGGGGAAGGGGGGCGGAGTGAAGTCCTCTCCGCGCACGCTTGCGAGGATCTCCGAGAAGAGCCACGGGTTTCCCATCGCACCTCTCGCGATCATGAGGCCGTCACAGCCCGTTTCGTCAAGCATACGAAGGGCATCCTCTGCCGAGAAGATGTCTCCGTTTCCGATGACGGGGATCGAAACTGCCTCCTTGACGCTTCGGATCCCATCAAGGCTTACGCCGGGGGAATAGAACTGCTGCCGCGTTCTGCCGTGGACTGCGATCAGCGACGCGCCTGCGCTTTCGACGGCACGCGCAACCTCGGGGGCGGTGATCGATTCCTGCGACCAACCGAGACGGAGCTTGACCGTCACGGGGAGACATGTCGCCTTCTCAACGGCGCTTACGATCTCGGCGCAGAGGCGCGGATCTGAAAGAAGTGCGCTTCCTTCACCGTTTCCCGTGACCTTTGCCATCGGACAGCCCATGTTGATGTCGATCGCCGCAGGTGGACATTCACGGATGCATCCGTCATATTCGCCGCTTTCGATCATACGCGCCGCCTCTGCGAGGAATTCGGGCTCCGAGCCGAAAAGCTGAACGGCGGCAGGGGATTCGTCACAGTAGGTCGCGGCAAGAGGGGCGGTCTGCGAATGTGATTCGGTTTTGCGTTTTTTGCGCTTCGCATAAACGAGCGCCTTCGCGGAGACCATTTCGGTCACCGTATAGGACGCGCCGCAGGCTCTTGAGAGGGCGCGGAAGGGGTGATCGGTGATTCCCGCCATCGGCGCGAGCATCAGAGCATAGGGAAGAGAAACGGCGGTTTCGCCCTTTCCGAAGGTTAAGGGAGATAATTTCATAGGTGCGGATGCTCTTTCGTTTTTTGTGTTTTTTGTGGTCAGTGCTTGACACCGCCGCGCGAAAGGGGTATAATCATAGAAAGACCGTTTTCGGGAATATATCGAACAACAGAAACAGAGGTGTAATATGCAAGACCGTTTTTTCTTATTTGATCTCGATGGTACTCTGACCGACTCACGCGAGGGAGTGATCAATAGCGTGAAGCTCGTCCTCGGGCATTACGGGATTGCAGTCCCCGACGGTGACGGAGAAAACCGCTTTATCGGCCCGCCGCTTCGGGAATCCTTCCGTGAAAGCGGAGTGCCCGAGGGGGAGATCGAAAACGCGATGAAGATATACAGAAGCCGCTATTTTTCGGTGGGAAAATACGAATGCCGCATCTATCGCGGGATCGAGTCCTTGCTCGCGCGTCTTTATGAAGAGGGGTACGGTTTGTACGTTGCAACGTCGAAGCCCGAAGGGATCTCGGTCGAGATCCTGCAGCACTTCGGTCTTGCGCGGTATTTCAGCCGTATCGCGGGCGCGTCGCTCGACGGAAGGATCGATACGAAGGATCAGGTCATCACGCATCTTTTTGAGGAGATCGGGAAGGATCGCCCGAAGGCGAATGCCGTGATGATCGGGGATACTGCGTTCGATGTGCTGGGTGCGAAAAAGCACGGAATTCCGTGTGTCGGTGTGTCATGGGGCTACGGAGCGCACGCAGAGCTTAACGCGGCGGGTGCGATCGCAGTTGTCGATGACACCGAGGCGTTGTACCGTATTCTGACCCGCGAAATGCTCTAACCGAGGTGTATCAAGTGAAGCACAGGCTGTCTCACATGAGTGGGGCGGCCTTTCTTTGTCCGTTACTGCGCGGCGTCTGTTTTCGGCGCGGTCTGCTCCGAGATGCCGACGACCTTGTCGACGGGGAGCGAAAAGGCGATTCCCTGACCGGGAGTCTCGAGCCCTACCTTTTTGTAAAGCGCGTGAAGGATATCGTCCTTGATCGCCGAGGGAACGAGGATCATCACGATCTCCTTTTCGGGCTGTACCGTGATCCCGAAGATCGTTTCGGCTTCGCGGTTTGCCGTTCCGCGCGCGTGAATGATCGTACCGCCCCTCGCGCCAAGCTCCTTTGCCGCGTCCATGACCGCGTCGGAGTATCCCGCGTTGACGATACAGAATATGACTTCGTGTGTAAATTTCATAAGAGAGCCTTCTTTCTTCTTTCGGATTTATGCGGGAATGTTCGCGAGAAAACGGTAGATCGCAACGCCGATCGTACCCGTCATCGGGATCGTGTAGGCGATGCCCTTTCCGTTTCTTATGGTTCGGAATTTTTCGTCCAGCATAGCAAGCGCTGCCTCGGCACGGTCCTCGCGGATCACGCTGAGAAGGACGCTTTTTTCATTGTCGGAAAGTCCGAGAAGATTCAGCATCTCCGTGCTTGCCGTGCCCGATGCCGAAAGGGAGAGCTGCAGATTGATCTCAAAGGAGTGAAGCAGGTCGGTATAAAATTCAGCCTTTTCGCGATTGACGACCGTGACGAGAAGCTGGAGCTTTTCGGGCGCGATCGGCGGTGCTGCTGCCGCTTGCTTTTCCGTGTGCTTTGTGGATGCTTTTTTCATATTGTTCTCCATCCCGCCGCTTCTGGGCGGTAAAAAGTTTTGAATATCGGATGCTGTTCCTTCTCGCCTTACATGAAGCGGATGATCTGCTCGTCATCTGCGGCGAGGATGCGCTTTCTTGCGATACGTTCGCTCACTCGCTTTGACAGGACCGCCTTGAAGCCGAGCAGCTGGATCGTGATCAGAGGTGTCATCGCGACCATTGCGACGATACCGAATGCGCAGTTCATCACGGCACTCACCCCTTGAAGCGCACAGCACGCGCCGATCGAAAGGGGAAGAATGAAGCCCGAGGTCAGAGGACCGCTCGCGACGCCGCCCGAGTCAAAGGCGATCGCCGTATAGAGACCGGGCACGAAGAAGGAGAGCCCGAGGGAAACGAGATATCCCGGGATCACATAGTAGAGAATGCTGAAATCAAAGACGATGCGGAGCATCGAAAGTCCGATCGAAATGCCGACACCGATCGAGAGGGCGAGCATCATCGACTTGCGGCTGACCGTTCCGTCGGTGATGTTCTCGACCTGCTTGTTGAGAACGTGGACGGCAGGCTCTGCGAGAACGACGACCATTCCGAGCACGAAGCCAAATCCGATGAGCATCCACGAGGGGGAGGATGCAAGCTCTGTTCCGATCTTGTATCCGATCGGCATAAAGCCGACCGTTACGACGGTAAGGAATACCACGAGCCCGACGAAAGTATAAAGAATACCGACCGCGATGCGCAGGAGCTTCTTTAAGGGAAGCTTCAGGCAGAAGATCTGCAGGACAATGAAGAACGCAACGATCAGCCCGAGGGCGATCGAGACCTCCTTCAAGGTATGTAGGAGGGTTTCAAGGACCGAAAGGAGCGAAATATCCGTTGTGTAATCGGGGACGGTGTAGCCGATGTCACCCGTTACGAAAGCACCGAGCAGCATCACGGCGAGGATCGGTCCGATCGAGCACATCGCGATGAGACCGAAGCTGTTTTCGCCCGAGTTCTTGCCGCCGAGTGCTGACGAGATGCCGACGCCGAGTGCCATAATGAAGGGAACGGTGATCGGACCCGTCGTTACTCCGCCCGAGTCAAAGGAAAGCGCAAGGAATGCGCCGTTTCCGCGGAGCAGAAGGAGTGCCGAGAGGGCGAAAAGGATCATATAAAAGAAGAGAAGCATCGATGAAAGGGGCTTCTTAAAAACGATCTTCAAAACCGAGAGGAGCAGGAAAAGACCGACACCGACGCCGACCGCGAGGATCAGGGTCGTACCGTTCATTACCTTTGATACCTGCGAAGCAAGCACCGAAAGATCGGGCTCTGCGACCGTGATGAGAAGTCCCATCAGGAAGGAGACCGTGACGAGGAGCTTCATATTGCCCGAGCGGGTAAGCCCCGAGCCGATCTGCTCCCCCATCGGTGTCATTGCGATATCCGCACCGAGGTTGAACATTCCGATGCCGATGATGAGGAGGACGGATGAGACGATAAAAACGCCCAGCTCCTTCCCCGAGAGATCGATCAGCGGTGTAAAGCTCAGCGCGATCACGATGAGTGAGACGGGGAGGACCGACGTGAGCGCTTCTTTGAATTTTTTGAAAAGACTTTGTATCAAGATGAGACGCTCCCTTTCGGTTTATTGGATGGGCGAAGAGGAGACTTTGCGAAGAAGCTCCTTTTCGTCCTTCGTAAGTCCGCCCTTGTGGCGAAGAGATAGAACTGCACCGTAGCCCTTCGCGCCGGGAAGGATCCGCGCGACGGTTTTGTTTTTTGCATAAACGAGGATCGCACTGCGCGAGCCCTTCGGATTTTGAAATTTCCACGAAACGTCCGTATAGGCGTAGACCGTCTCTTTTGAAGCGAGCTTTCGGAGAACGACCGCGCCCTTTCCGATCATCATACGGAAGAAAAGTGCATCGAAGAGAAAGAGAACGGGAACGAGCGCGACGATGAAGAATATCATCGAGGAAACGAGGTACTGCTTGATCGGCTGTAAAAGCAGCATCAGAACGCCTGCCGCGACAAGCAGGAGCGTGGCGGTCGGATATAGACAAATGCGAAGCGTGGGACACTTCGACACGGAAACGGCATCCTGAAGCGTTTTCGGCGCGTTATTTTCGATTTCGGTATAGCGGAACAGCATGAGCGATCTCCTAACAGTAATATACGGATATAGTATATCATAGCGGGGGAGAAAAGTCAAGGAAGAATTGCTATGGAGGGGAGATTTTCCTCAGGGATTTCAGCCGAATTCAGCCCGCTCCTTCTGCATATGAAAAGCTTTCCGCGCATACGATATACCAAAACGAAATCGGGAGGCTTTTACTATGTTTGTATATTCGTTTCGGGCGAGCACCGCGAAATTTTTTGCCGTCGTTGCGCTTGCACTTACCACACTCGTGCTTCTGATCGTCTTCGTGCCGACCTATGCCGCTACCACAGAGGACGGAACGGTCGCGGGAGAGGTGGCATACAATTACACAAAGATCAAGAGTGATGCCGATCGGAGGAGCTTCCTCGCGCAGTTTGGGTGGGAGACCGCCGACGCTGTCGTCGCAGAGGCTGAGGTGACGATCCCGTCGGATTTTGACAAGGTGTTCGCCGCATACAATGAGCTTCAGAAGGAGCAGGGCTTTGATCTTTCGAAGTACAAAAAGAAGACCGTAATGCGCTATACCTACGAGATCACGAACTACGAGGGGTACGAGGGGACGGTCTACGTCAACCTCTTGCTCTACCGTAACCGCGTGATCGGCGCCGACATCTGCTCTGCGGACGTCAGCGGCTTCATTTGCGGGCTTGAGGGGAAATAATCAGCGGTATTCGAAGGGGCTGTCTCACATATGTGAGACAGCCCTACCATATTATCGTGTATCACCGTATTTTCGGAAAAGAGATTGACAACCCCGCAAAAATGGTGTATAATGAAACGGAAGTGCTTGATGTCCTACAAGTAAAAGCGAGGATGAAAGATGAAAAAACTTTTGGCGTTATGCTTGGCTCTTATCATCTGTCTTTGCGCTTTTAGCGCATGTGACGATGTTTCCGGTGCCGGTGAAGCCGAGGAAAGCATGATTCCCTCCGACGAGGATGATACCACGGGTGGAGACGACACCACGGACGGAGAGGAAGACGACTCGGGGAATGAATCCGAAGACGACGAAACGGAGGGCACCGGAGCAGTGCACCCGCTTGACGGAAAGAAGATCATTTTCATTGGAAATTCGCATAACTATTACGGAAAGGCTGTTCTTGATAAAGGCACAAAGGTGCTTACACAGGAGGAGCGGAGCAACGACCGGGGCTATTTCTATCAGCTTTGCCGATCGAACGGCGCTGAGGTCTCGGTTACGAATTGGACCTTCGGAAGTCACGGCTTTACCGATCTTTTCGTGAAATGCGGCGTGGACAGCAGCTGTAAGGGCAAGGACCATCTCAGCTATCTCACGGATCGCTCCTTTGATTACGTCGTGATGCAGTACGGAAGCAAATCGGAAGAGGGATTCCTCGAAAATTGCCAAAAGGTCATGGATGTTTTTAAGGCGGCAAACGAAAATGTGAAATTTATTTTTCACATTGCCAGACGAGCGCACGAAAATGATTACCTGTGGCTTTCTATGCTGGATGAGCTTGAGGAAAAGGGCGTTACCATCGTCGATTGGGGCGGCCTTGTGGACGGGCTCATTCGCGGAGACATTACCGTGCCGGGCGCTGAGCAGACATACGACCAGAACAGCTTTATCGTCCGTAAGAGCGCAGATGACGGTTATCACCCCAATATGCTGACGGGCTACATTACTACGCTGTCGATCTACTGTGCGATAACGGGCGAAAGCGCGGTCGGGCAGGATTATTCCTTCTGCGGAGACATACGGATTAGTACCGAGTTCAATTTTATGAATTTCATATACAAATATTACACCTACAAAGAGGCAACGACGAATTTCGACGCAATTTTTCAGTCGGAGGCCGATATGCGCGGCATACAGCAGCTGATCGACGCATATCTTGCGGAAAAGTCTTATCGGAATTATTGAGAAGTCTATGCGATGTATCGAAAAGTTTTTCCGATTTGCTTGACAAGTCCGTTATTTTCGATAAAACTGTAAAATAAATATCGAGTTATATTCGGCTCGGCCGAAAGGAAGTACATCTATGAGAGTAGTAATCAAGGTAGGAACGTCGACTCTGGCACACGCCACGGGACGGCTCAATATTCGCCGCACGACCGCGCTTTGCCGCGTCATCAGCGATCTCAAAAACGAGGGACACGAGGTGATCCTCGTTTCGTCGGGCGCAATCGGTATGGGCGTCGGTAAGCTCGGACTCCTCGAGAAGCCGACCGATATTCCGACAAAACAGGCGGCGGCAGCGGTCGGACAGTGTGAATTGATGTACGTTTACGATGATCTATTCACCGAACAGAACCACACGGTAGCACAGATCCTGCTTACGGGCTCGGATTTTACCTCTGAGGAGCGTCATGAGAATTTCAGCAATACGATGAAGCGTCTCCTTGAGCTCGGGGTGCTTCCGATCATCAATGAAAACGACACGATCGCCACGGAGGAGATCAAGGTCGGTGACAACGATACGCTGTCTGCGCTTGTTGCGGTCAGCATCGGCGCCGAGCTTCTCGTGATCCTTTCGGACGTTGAGGGACTGTATTCGGCAGATCCGAGGAAGGACGAAAATGCCAGACTCATCGAAGAGGTCCACGGCGTGACCGATGAGATCCTCGCGCTTGCGGGCGGAGAGGGATCGGCACTCGGAACGGGCGGTATGCGGACGAAGCTCCGTGCGGCGCAGATCTGTAACGGTGAAGGGTGCGATCTTGTGATCGCAAACGGCGAGGATCCCGAATTCCTTTACGATATCATCGAGGGGAAGGGCAAGGGATACACGCGGTTTTACAAAGACTAAGGCTCTGCCGCTTTATAGGGGACACGGTCCCGAAAGGAAAAGGATATGAAAACGACACAGGAAATACTCGAAAGAGCAAAAAAAGCGGCACCTCAGCTGATGCTGCTTGATACGGACAAGCGTGACGCGGCACTGCTGAGAATGGCGGACGCACTTGAAGAGAACACCAGGCGCATCCTCGAAGCGAACGCTCTTGACGTCGAAGCCGCCCGCGAAAAGATCGGAGACGTGATGGTCGACCGATTGCGCCTTGACGAAAAGCGCATTCAGGGAATGGCAAACGGTATTCGCTCGGTCGCAGCCCTTGAGGATCCCCTCGGCGGCGTGCTCGAATCGAGTGCTCTTCCGAATGGACTCAGCATTCGTAAGGTGCGCGTTCCGCTCGGTGTGATCGGTATCATCTACGAGAGCCGTCCGAACGTAACGTCGGATGCGGGCGTGCTTTGCTTCAAGAGCGGAAACGTCTGCGTTTTGCGCGGTGGAAAGGAAGCCTTCCGAACGTCTTACGAGATCGTCTCGGTGCTTCGCGAGACACTCCGCGAATGCGGGCTTTGCGAGGATTTCATCAATATGATCGAGGACGTGTCGCGGCAAAGTGCGACCGATCTTATGACTGCGGTTGGATATATCGACGCGCTCATTCCGCGCGGCGGTGCGGGCTTGATTCGTGCCTGCATTGAAAACGCGCGCGTGCCCTGCATTCAGACGGGAACGGGTATCTGTCACATTTACGTCGACGAGACCGCCGATCTTGACAAGGCGCTCGCCATCGTCGAAAATGCGAAAACGAGCCGTCCGTCGGTTTGTAACGCCGCAGAGGTCTGCCTTGTAAACGAAAAGGTTGCGGATGAATTCCTGCCGATGCTGAAGCAGCGTCTTGCAGATGACCGCGCGGAGAAGGGACTTCCCCCCGTTGAATTCCGTTGTGACGAAAGGGCGTCTGCCGTGATCGGCGGCGTGCCTGCGGGAGAGAATGATTTTGATACCGAATTTCTTGATTATATTCTTGCCGTGAAGGTCGTGAAGGACGTGAATGAGGCGGTCGCGCACATTGGAGCGCATTCGACGCATCACAGTGACTGCATCGTATCGCACTGCGACGTAGCGATCGATACCTTCACCCGTGCCGTTGATTCGGCGGCGGTATACGTCAACGCCTCGACGCGATTCACCGACGGCGGTGAGTTCGGCAAGGGATGCGAGATCGGCATTTCGACGCAAAAGCTGCACGCACGCGGTCCGATGGGGCTTACGGAGCTCTGCTCGTACAAATATATCGTTACGGGCGACGGTCAGGTGCGGTAAGCATCGTCAGAGGATACGCGAATCAAAAGAATTCCACGCAAAACACGAGAAATATGGAGACAATTATGAAATACACGCTTGGATTTATCGGTTGCGGCAATATGGGCGGCGCACTCGTGCGTGCGGCGGCAAAAACGCTTTCGGGCACCGAGATCGCCGTTTGCGACCGAGACGAAACGAAAACCTCGGTGCTCGCATCGGAGTGCGGCGTCGTGCCGACCACAGCGCTTGACATCGCAGAGAACGCCGCGTTCGTCGTGCTTGGGCTCAAGCCACAGTATATGGCGAGCGGCATCGCGGAATTTGCGGACAAGCTTTCGGGGCGCAAAGGCGTCACCGTTATCACGATGGCGGCGGGACTTTCGATCGCGGCGATCCGCTCGTACATTGGAGCAGGGCTTCCCGTGATCCGTATTATGCCGAACACACCTGTAATGGTCGGCGAGGGTATGATCCTTTACACCGCTGACGGTGTTACGGCGGATGCGGTGGAGACCTTCCTCAACGCCTTTTCGGCGGCAGGACGGTTTGACTGCATCCCCGAAGGTATGATCGATGCGGGCAGTGCGATCTCGGGCTGCGGCCCTGCGTTCGTATATCTCTTTGCCGAGGCGCTCGCAGACGGAGCGGTCGAGTGCGGTGTTCCGCGCGACAAGGCGGCGGTATACGCGGCGCAGACCCTTCTCGGGGCGGCAAAAATGCTTCTCGAGTACGGACACCCGGGTGACCTGAAGGACGCTGTGTGCAGTCCCGGCGGGACGACGATCGCAGGTGTTCACGCCCTTGAAGCGGGCGGTATGCGGAATGCCGCGATGGACGCCGTATTGGCGGCGTACAAGCGCACGCTTGAACTGAAAAAGTAAAGGAAAATCCTCTATATAAAAATTCGGACACCTAAAAGGAGACGGCTATGAAGTTCAGATACAGATTCGGCGTTGGAGCAGAAACGCAACAGCCGATACCGTCGGAGCGTATTATGCTCGAGCGCCGATACCACTCTGCCCGTTCGGATATTCTATACGTGCTCATATTTACGGTGATCAATCTCGCGTTACTTCTTTTTGATTCCAATACTTATTTTCTTTTCTCGGCGTTCCTTCCGTATTTTGCTGTCTCGATGGGCAAGATCCTGTGTGGTATGATGCCGGACGACTACTATACGGACGGACTTGAAGGTCTCGAGCCGATAGACAGCTCCTTCTTTGCGGTCATGCTGGCTTTTGCGATCATTGGTACGGCGCTGTATTTTATCAGTTGGCTCTTATCGAAAAAGCATAAGATCGGCTGGATGATCTTCGCTTTGGTTATCTTTGCCATTGATACGTTACTGTTTTTGCTTCTCAGCTTTTCCATGGAGGCGATCGTTGACCTGATCTTCCACGTGTGGTTTATCGTGGGGCTTTCGCGGGGTATTCACGCGCACTACAAGCTGCTGAAGCTACCCGAAGAGGAGGTGCCGCTTTGGGATGCGGAAATGACCCTTGATCCCGACGCACCGCTTTCGGGCGGGGAATACGTTTCTCCCGAGGAGCCGATGTCCACGCCCGTCGACACGAAGGTGGACACCGCTATCCTTTATCCCGCCGACACGTCTGTGAAGCACAGAGTTTTGCTCGAAACGAATGCGTTTGGTCATAACGTCTGTTATAGACGCGTGAAGCGCAGAAACGAGCTGATCATCGACGGCAACGTGTATGACACGTATGAGGCTTTGGTCGAGCAGCAGCACGAGCTAAAGGCAAGCTTTGACGGACACACGATCAGTGCAGGATATAACGGAACGCACAGCTATATTGCGGTGGACGGAGAAATATTTGAAAAGAAGATCCGACTTGTATAAACGGCGTCGGAGCAATAAAAAGAGGCTGAGTCATTTCTCTGTTGTTCTTAACGGAGAATTTGCGGGCACAAATATCGGCAGAGGGATTGATTCCTCGGCCGATTTGTGATATAATAGAATGGGTGATGGAAATGGAGGAATTAAAAAATAGAAGAACGCCAAGATATCAAAGCTTTGATTACAGTAGTGTCGGCGCATATTTTATAACGATCTGTACGCAAAACAGACGACCGCTTTTATCTCGCATTGTAGGGACAGGCGTCCTCGACTGTCCGCAAACAGAATTGACCCAATATGGAAAAATTGCAGATAAATACATCCGGCAACTAAATGATTTCTACAATCATTTGTCGGTTGAAGGGTATGTAATCATGCCCAACCATATTCACCTTTTGCTTTGGGTGAAGGAAACCAAAAATTCGACCGATCAAGGACAGTCGAGGACGCCTGTCCCTACAAACGTTGAGAGAGCGAATAGCGCGTGTTCGCAGTTTGTATCGACATTTAAGCGTTTTTGCAACAAGGAATACTGTGAAAACATTTGGCAGGCTCGCTTTCACGACCATATTATCCGTAACCGTCAAGATTACGATGAGCATTTGCGGTATATTTGCGAAAATCCCCTCCGATGGTACTACGATGAATTATACACCGAAGAATAAGGGTATGGGCTATGTCAGGCGCGTTTGTAATACAGAGGCGAAACTGGCGATAAAACAGATTTATCGAATAAATAAAACGCCGACAGACTTTGAAAATCTGTCGGCGTTAATTATTTGTTTACTGCGGAGCAAATTTACGCTATGTGATTTCTCCGATAAGAGCATCACGCTTTTGACGCAGCCCCTTTTCTTTTTGGGTTATTTCTTCCGCCTTTTAAAGATAAAGCTTCTGAACAGAATGATATTCATAACGATGAAGAATACCGTAACGGCGATGAGCGTTAAGACAGGCTTCGTCGGCGCAAGGGTTGCGAGAAACATTAAGGGGAAGCCGAACACGATCGCGGGAAAGTTCTGATATACCATGTTGTCCGACGCGGGCGTCTTGAAGTCGCCATCGACCTCGCGCAGCAGGATGATGCCCGTGCTCGCCGTTCCCGTCAGCATGCCGTACATCATGAGGAACTGCTCCTCTGCGTATTCGGGGAAGAGCGTTTTCGCAACGATGCGGTTGTAGACATAGGTAATGATCATACCGACAACGCCGAGGATCAGCATGATGCCCCAGTAGCGCTCGAGATAATCGAGGCGGATCGCCGCAATGCCCGCAACGACCATAATATCGAAGAAGAAATTACTTGCTCTCGTGAGCAGGAAATTATTTGTGTATTCCTTCTTGATGACCGATTTTCTTCGCAGGAAATTCAATACTGCCTTGACGAGCGTCGCCGAGAGAACGCCGAGGAGGAAGTTGAAGCCGTAGATCACGGCGCGCATTCCGGGCAAGAGGCGTCCGAGTGCGTACATCAAAAGGTACGAGAGCAGATAGGCGAACGCGATCAGGGCGATCTGGATCGTCATCTTGTCGATGCTTTCCTGCATCGGGATCTCGTTCTGCGCTTCAATGTCCTCGGTTCTGAGGGACTTGCCGTAGGCTTTTGCCAGCTTCAGCTTGTTTCGGCGTTTCATAATATTCATATGCAGTACACCGCCGAGGCTTGCCGATAGGAAGCCGAGAGCCGCAATCGTAAGTCCGAAGCTCTTGCCGCCGATGAAGCCGTGCTCGGTCTCGTAAATATTGCCGTAGTTCATCGCCTGCCCCGTGCCCTGACCGTAGCCGAAGGGAAGAAGCATACCCGCCGCCGAGAAGAAATCCTTCACGACGAGTGCCGCGATCATCGTGATCACGAGCCCGAAGATCGCCTGAAGCAGGTAGGTCGAGACCGTTGTGACGCCCGTGTTGAAGATCTCGGATGTGCGCTTTTTCGTCAGCTTGCCCTCGGAGGTCTTGAACGTCGATGCGATGAACCCGAGCGCGAGGGTGTGATAGGTCAGGATCTCAAGGTTTGTCGTTCCGTTGCCGCCAAATGCCGCCGTTTCGAAGAATACGTCACCCGTGATCGCCTTATAAACACCTGCGACAATGAGCAGGAGAACGCCTCCGATCACCGATGTGGGGATAAGCGATTTTTTGAGAAAGGGGATCGTTTTTCTGAGTATGTTACCTGCAAGAAGGCTTGCGAGCAGAACCGAAAAAAGGATGATGCTGCCCCAGACCTTAAAGTCCCAAAAATTTTCCATTGCCGTCTCCTTTGGATAAGTTCTTGTATCTGTGATAAAGATGTACGTATTTCAGCGCATTGAAGCGTTTGTCGCCCTTCAGCTGATAGATCCTTCCCTCATAGTAGATGTTGAGCTTGTTTCGTCCAAGCACGGTGAAGGCGGATGCAAGTGAAAAGGGAACGGACATCTCCCCGATCTCGACGCGGTCTCCGTAAAGCGCGACGGGCGCGTTTTTTGCGATCCGCTTTTTCTTTTTGCACACGATGACCTCCGAAACGCTTGCCGTGTCTGTGAAGATCGGCACTTCGGTGTACTGCATTAGGTCGAGCGCGTTTACGAAATCCTTCTGATAGTCATACCATTCCGAGATCAAGTGGAAGGGAAACCTCGGCGCAGTGGCAGAAAGCTCCTTCGTCTCGAGATAGCGAACGCTCTCTCCGCAGGTCATGCACGTGACCGTGTCTCCGTGGCTCTCAAAACGCGAAAATCCGCAAAACGGACAGACGTAAAGCATTCTTTCGAGATATTCAGCGCTTCGTTTGCTTTTGTAAATGCCGCTCGGCACAGCCTCGTTTACGTATAGCCCCTCTCGGATGACGGAAAACAGCTCGTCGTCCGTAAGACCTTCGTATTCCTCGGGCTCGATGATGCGGGTAACGTAAGCGCGCATCTTGCCTCTCCGCGTTCCGTCTGCCCATCGCGGTTGAACGCCGTAACCGCCTTCAATGCGGAAAAGGGCAACAGGTAGCTTCATGCGGCGCACGAGCGATGAGATCGACGGAGCCATATATTCGGTCCTTCCGCTGTAGGTGCGGTTTCCCTCGGGCGCGATCGCGATCGAGCCGCCTTCCTTGGCAACCGATAGGATGGTCCTGATCGCACGGAGGTCGGTGGTCTGCTTTTTGATCGGGATGGGGGCAACGAGAAAACGGATCAGGGACGACACGAAGCCGTTCGAGAAGATATCCTCGGACGCGACGTAGTAGATCACGCGCGGAAATGCCATTCCGACAAAGAACTGATCAAACGGTGTCTGGTGGTTTAGCAGGATCGTGAACTGCCTTTTGTCTCGAAGAGGCTCGATCTTGATGCCGTATTTCAGCCGCGAGATCGGCTTCAGAATGAGATAGGCGATCACACGGACGATGCGGTGGCGGAGCTTGATCCACCTTCGTTTTTTCTTCGGGTTTGAGATCGGTTTCTCCTGCACTTTCGCAGGTGCTTCGGTCGTATTCATATGATCCTCCTTCGCAAAAAAACGCGATGCCTTTCATAGAATTCGATGCTCACAGAAAGTGATTTCGTTGCGTAGTCAACATATTATACCACATTTTGGGAGATTTGTAAATATGACTTTTTACAAATTCTTGATTTTTTGAAAGAATTACAAAACAAAAAATGCGTACCGCCACGGGAAGGGGAATACGCATTTTTCTTTTTCGACGTCACTTACTTTCGCTGTCTGAATAATCGTTCATCGATTTCATCCTGCCCGTCGGAAGCTTAAAGCCGTCGATCTCTCCGCGCTGCATTGCACCGAAGATACGGTAACGAAGCCCCTTGTGCTGTCTGTCGAGCGTAGCAAGGAGCTGCTTCATTTCCTCTCTCTCGGTGTTTCCGTCGGCGGGGCATTCCGATTTCACGACGGGAAGGCTCGTGTGCGACGCAAAGTAACGGATGTCCTTTTCGGGCAGATAGATCATCGGGCGGATCATATGAAGATCGGCACGTGAAAGATAGGTGACGGGTGAGAAGCACCCGATGCGCCCCTCATAAAAGAGGTTCAGCATAAAGGTCTCGACCGCGTCGTCAAAGTGATGCCCGAGCGCGACCTTATTGCATCCGAGCGACTTTGCGGCGTTGTGAAGCGCCCCTCTCCGCATTTTTGCACACAGGGAGCAGGGGTTCTTTTCTTGTCTCACCTCGAAAATGATCTTGTAGATCTCCGAGGGGATCACGTGATAGGGAACGCTTCGTTCCTCACAGAATTTACGGATCTCTGAAAAGTCGGTGTTTGGAAAGCCCATATCGATCGTGACCGCCACGAGCTCGAAGTGCTTCGGGTAAAATCTTTGCAGGGCGGCAAGGGCGGCGAGAAGCGTCAGCGAATCCTTGCCCGCCGATACGCCGACGGCGATGCGGTCGCCGTTTTCGATCATTTCGTAATCGTCGACTGCGCGGCGAACGTAGCTCAGAATTCGTCTCATGCCTTGCACGCCGCCTTATATGCCTTGCGCGCCGCCTTCAGCCGCTTCTTCAGAATCTTGCGTTCGAGCTTTCGCGCGGTGTTCTGTGCCTTTTCGAGCTTTTTCGCGTCCTTTTCGGAGAGGGGAACAGGCTCGATGACGGTGGGCTCCTTCTTTGAAAGCATCCCTTCAAGTGTGCGGAGATCCTCCCTCACCTCATCCATCGGGCGAAGTCCGACGCGAAGGAGCGTCTTGTTCCTGATCGAGTCCTCGCACTTCGGCGCGATCGAGACACGAAGAAGGAGGGAGGAAAGATCGTATCCGTCGTCACCCGTTTCAAGGTTTTGGCGTTTTTCGATCTTGTACGGGATCATTGCGCTCAGAGCGGCGACGGTCAGGAATTTTGCCGAAGCGCGCCGCGTGGCTTTTTTGATCGCCTTTTTCGCGGTATGAAGATTTTTTTGTGCGTTATTCATAAAGAGAGATCACTCCTTCGTATTGTTCCGATCTGTGGGCTTTGTGCGTTTTCCCTGTACGGGAAAGAGGGCGCAGGAGTCGTATACGGCACGTGCCTCGTCGGTCATTTCAAGCGGACCCGATCCGTTTCGTTCCTTGTGTAAGATCAGGGGCGGTGTGACGGTAAGCCCCGTTCCGCCGCCCTTGCGGCTTTCGACGAGGACCATCGACGGAGCGGTATGAACGTCCGACGAAACGAAGGTCATGCGCTTCGGCTCGAGTCCCGCCGCGTGAAGTCCCACGATGAGCTCGGGGAGTCTGTCGGGACGGTAGACGAGTACGAAGGTGCCGCCGTGCTTCAGTAGCCGTGCCGCCGCGAGGCAGAAGTCTCCGATGCCGCCTGCCGTTTCGTGGCGAGCAATGTTCTTTCCTTTGCTCCTGTTCGGGAGTCCTGAGTCGGTTTTCATATAAGGCGGATTTGAAAAAACGAGATCGGCTTCAAATCCAAGACGTCCCGCGTCAAGCGTTCGCACGTCGGCGCAGAGTGTCTCGATCCGATCCGAGAAGCCGTTCAGCTCGGTATTCCGCCTGCAAAGCTCGGCAAATTCGGGCTGAAGCTCGACCGCGAGGGTGCTTTTTACCTTGTTGCGCGCCGAAAGCAGAAGGGAAATGATCCCCGTGCCCGCACCGAGCTCGATCGCCCGTGCGCGTGCCGACGGTCTTATGAAGGCGGCAAGGAGATAGGCATCCGTGCCGAAGGTGAGCCCGTCTTTTTTCTGGATCAGGGTGATCGCCTCGTTGACCTCGTCAAGCCGTTCGTTTTCGTAAAGTATAGGTGGAGCTTTCATATGATGATCACGATCCTTAAGCGGTTATCGTTTGGGTAAGGCTTATACAGAAAAACGGAGCCGACCGCGCTCTCACTGTGAAGATACGGCCGACTCCGCTTTCCCCGCGTTAATTACTCTGCCTTGGGAGCATCAACGGGGCAGTCACCTGCACATGCACCGCAGTCGATGCAGAGGTCAGGATTGATTACGTACTTGCCGTCACCTTCAGCAATTGCGTTTACAGGGCAGTTTTCAGCGCAAACGCCGCAGGAGATGCAATCATCACTAATCTTGTAAGCCATTTGAGTTTCCTCCATATGTGTGTGGTATTTTGGTTACGGGTATATTGTATCACACTTTTTCGGTTTTGGAAATACCTTTTTGCAATTTTTTTGAAAAAAGTGCGATTTTTTTTGTAGATTTTTTCGGAAACACCGTCAAAATCTCGTTTTTTCGTCAGGAGTTTCCACCGTTCGAGCCCGATTTCCCTCCTCCGCCGCGGTGCTGCGTCTTTTGAACGGGGTGGGGCTTTCTGCCTTGGTGGTGCGATTTTCCATGATGTCTTTGGGCGTGACTATGGTTTTTCGCGTTTCCGTTTTCGACGGCGGAAGATTTGCCGCGACCGTCGTTTTCGGGCGGTCTCTTTTGCACGAGGGCTGAGCCGTGCTTTTCGTCCTTCTTGCGGAAGCTGTGGTTTTCCGCCTTGTGCTCCTTCTTCCCTTGAAGGTCATTTGTGCGGGAACGGTGGGGAGCTGTATTCGTCGATGCCTGTGCGCTTTCAAAGGCGGCAAGCTTCTTTTCAAAGTCATCCTTCGGGCGTGCACGGATCGCAAGATCCTCCTCGGTCGGTCCCTTGCCCTTCGGGAACACCGTTACGGTATCTCTGTGATAGGGACGGGGAGCGGCGTCTGGCTCCGACGAAAGACGGACCTTGACCGTTCCGAGCAGCGGTGCGGTCTCAACCACCGTTCCGACACCGTCGGGTGTCTTTACGATGCTGTCCACGGGCGGGGTCAGACGGATTTCCTCAAGATAAGTTTCGTATTCGTAACGCAGACAGCACATCAGTCTGCCGCAGGTGCCCGAGATCTTCGTGGAATTGAGTGAGAGATTCTGCTCCTTTGCCATTTTGATCGAGACCTGACCGAAATCCGAGAGGAAGCCCGAACAGCAAAGCGCGCGTCCGCAGCTCCCAAGACCGCCGATCAGCTTTGCCTCGTCACGGATGCCGATCTGACGAAGCTCAATGCGCGTGCGGAATACCGAGGCGAGATCCTTGACGAGATCGCGGAAGTCCACGCGTCCTGCGGAGGTGAAATAAAACAGAAGCTTCGAGTTGTCGAAGGTGTACTGTGCTTCAACGAGCTTCATATCGAGCTTGTGCGATGCGATCTTCTCAAGGCAGGTGCGGAAAGCCTCTTCTTCCTTCCGGCGGTTTTCTGCGAAATGCTCCTCGTCTGCCTTCGTCGCAACGCGAAGAAGGGGACGGATGGGAGGGACGATCTCGCTTTCGGGTACGCGCGTGTTTTCAAGCGCGATCTCGCCGTATTCCTGACCGCGGGCGGTCTCGACGATGGCAAAGCCGCCCTTCGGCGCCTTGATCCCGCGCGGATCAAAGTAGTAGATCTTTCCGCCCTTCTTGAAGCGAATGCCGACGATCTCCACCGTGGTGTCGCCGCTATTCTTTTTCGGCTCCTCCGAAGGGGGAGCGAGCTTCGGCTCTGCAGGTGCGTCGGCCTCTGTGGGGACTTCCGCCTTTTCGGGCTCGCTTTTTGGCGAGAGGTCGATCATAACGTAATCGTCGGGAATGCCCGAAACGTTCGCCGCGGGCGCGTCACCTGTACGGAAAGGGGAGCTCTCCTGTTCGCTATTCTGGGTCGTGTTATCGTAAGACATCATATTTGTATCTTTCTGTATGCTGTGATTTGATTCGTGTCGGGGTCAGCGGCCCGCCGCCACGGAAAGGTTGATGAGGGTGAGAGGGACGCTCGCGTTTTTCGAGAGCGCGTCGATCGCGTGATCGACGGCGTCGAAGAGCGAGACGAGTGCGGAGAGGGAAAAGTGCGATGCGAGATCGGCGGTTTCCTCTATATCGGTGTAAAAGCAAAGGTGTGGATTCTCGGCACGGCTGACCGCGATGAGATCGCGGAGTGCGGTGAGGAGGAGGGAAAGCTGTGCGATCACCTCGGGACGCTTTTGGGATGCGACCGAGAGGAGTGCGGAGAGGGTATCGTTCTGCGAGCGGATTGCAAGCGCCTGCACGATCGTATCGACGGTTGCCCGCCCTATGAGGAATGCCTTTCGCTCCTTTGGATCAAGGAGACGGAGCGCTTCTCCGATCGAGCCGTCCGCGGCGGTCAGGATCGCTTCGTATTCGTTCGGTTGATTGTTTTTCGTCAGCCGTGCGCGGGGATCGTTTTCGCACAGATACTTGTCAAGTGCATCCCTTCCGAGCGGCTCGACGCGGATCGTCGGTGCGCGGCTTCGGATGGTTTCGAGGAGGGAGCGTGCGTTTTCGCACAGCAGAAGAAACATCACGAAGGGCGGGGGCTCCTCAAGTGTGAGGAGAAGTGCATTCTGTGCCTGCTCGGTCATGAGATCGGATTCCTCGACAATGTAGACCTTGCGGTCAAGCTCACCGGGGACGGTTGCCGTATCTGCGCGGAGACCTCGGATGACTTCGACACCGAGGGACGCCTTTCCGTCTTCGCGGGTGACCGTAATGACGTCGGGGGAGAGGTGTTCGAGGATCTTACGGCACGCCTCGCATTTCCCGCAGGGAACTGTGCTTTTTTTACCCTTGCAGTTGATTGCCGCCGCGATCGACTGCGCCGTCAGGTGCTTGCCGCATCCCCGTCTGCCCTCGATGATGTATGCGTGAGAGAGAGAGCCGCGTCGTACGTCGGCACCGAGCCGTTTCTTCAGTGCGTCGTTGCCTACGATATGTGAGAAAATGCTATCCACGCGCCGCTCCCCTTTCGTTTTTGCTACATATAATCATTATAACAGTTTCCGCTCTGCTTGTCAAGAGCTTTTCTTCCTGTCACCCGTCTTGCGGACGGGCTTTTTCGGATCGGTGTGTCGGAAGGTTTTTTACCTTTGTATATATGGCGTATAAAAGGGAAGGTTTTGCCGAAAAAACACCGAAAGCAAAAAAATTGTAAAAAAATTCAAAAAAGCCCTTGACAAGTCTTGACAAGTCTGCTATAATACTATACTGCGTTATAATTGCCATCTGTGCGCTCTTGCGGTTCATTCTTTTCTTGAAAAGGGACCGAGAACGCGAAAAAAGGCAAGTCGAAAAGCTTGAATGGAGTGATTGTATCAATGGTCAATGTAAAAGAGACGTGGCTTGGGCAGAATAAGAGAATGAGCTTCTCCAGAACCCGCAATACGCTCGAACTCCCCAATCTTGTGGAAATTCAGACGAAATCCTTCCGCTGGTTCCTCGATGAGGGACTGATCGAGGTTCTGCGCGACGTGTCGCCGATCGTCGATTATTCCGGCAATCTTCAGATCGAATTCATTTCGTATTCGATCGATCAGAAGCCGAAGTACTCGGTCGAGGAATGCAAGGAGCGCGACGCGAACTACGCAGCTCCCCTGAAGGTCAACGTTCGTCTGACGAACAAGCAGACCGGTGAAGTGAAGCAGTCGGATATCTTTATGGGTGAATTCCCGCTGATGACCGAAAACGGTACCTTTGTGATCAACGGTGCCGAGCGTGTCATCGTATCCCAGATCGTTCGTTCGCCCGGTATGTATTACGATTCTGCGATCGATAAGACCGGTCGCAAGACGTTCAGCGCTACCGTGATCCCGTATCGCGGTGCATGGCTGGAGTACGAGATCGATCAGTCGGGTGTCATCTACGTCCGCATCGATAAGAACCGTAAGGTCCCGATCACGATGTTTATCCGTGCGCTCGGTGCGCTCGAGGAGACCTCGGTATTCGAAGAGAGAGAAGCCATTTACGAGCTTTTCGGCGAAGAGGAAAATCTCGCCGCTACCTTTGAGAAGGACGAGAGCGAGGATCTTGCGATCCGTATGCATTCGTCGGTCGGCATCGAGGCACTGAAGGAGATCTATAAGAAGCTCCGTCCCGGTGAGCCTCCGCTCGTCGAATCGGCACAGACCCTTCTGAACAACTACTTCTTTGACCCGAAGCGGTATGATATCGCTCCGGTGGGTCGTTATAAGTATAACAAGAAGCTTGCGATCTCGGAGAGAATTGCAAACCACAGACTCGCACAGGATGTTGTCAGCCCGATCACGGGTGAGCTCCTTTACGAGAAGGGAACCGTTCTCACGCCCGAGATGGCACTGAACGTTGAACACAATGCGGTGAACGACGTTAAGATCGAGCTTGACAACGGCTACGTGCTCAAGGTCTTCTCGAACAACACGATCGAGCCTGAGTACATCCTCGGCTTTGACCTGAAGGATTGCGGCGTGCCCGAAAAGGCAAGAACCGCGGTTCTTCTCGACATTCTCGAGCAGTCGGGCGGCGACGTGGACGAGATCAAGGCTATGGCGAAGGCTCGCATTGCAGAGCTTGTTCCGAAGCACATCACGAAGGATGATATCTTTGCCTCCATTAACTATATCCTTTGCCTTGTACACGAAGTCGGCAGAGTGGACGATATCGACCACCTCGGCAACCGTCGTATCCGTTCGGTCGGTGAGCAGCTCCAGAATGCAATGCGCATCGGCTTTACCCGTATGGATAAGATCATCAAGGAGCGTATGACTACGCAGGACAGCGAAAAGGCTCTTACGCCCCAGTCTCTGATCAATATCCGCCCGGTTGCGACCGTCATCCGCGAGTTCTTTGGATCCTCGCAGCTGTCGCAGTTTATGGATCAGAATAATCCGCTCGCAGAGCTCACGCATAAGCGTCGTCTTTCTGCACTCGGCCCCGGCGGTCTGTCCCGTGACCGCGCATCCTTCGACGTCCGTGACGTTCACTACACCCACTACGGTCGTATGTGTCCCATCGAGACCCCCGAAGGTCCTAACATCGGTCTGATCTCCTATCTGACCACCTATGCACGTATCAGCAACTACGGCTTTATCGAGGCTCCCTATCGCAAGGTCGCGCATATCACCAAGGAGGATGGCTCTGTTGAGCACATCGTGA
>JAZNOQ010000159.1:0-3099 GCA_045589215.1 Eubacteriales bacterium | reverse complement strand
ACGGGGGGCAATTCAAAGCCTCCCTCCGAGAGGGGGGTGGATTTTGCCGAAGGCAAAAGACGGGGGGAGCCTGCGTAACGATGGGGATATATGAAACTTTTTTGAAAAAACCGAAAACCCTCTTGCAATCAGAGCGGTTTTGCGTTATAATATATTATGTATAATTTTGCGCACCCCGACCTACGGAGGAACCCCTTTTATGCAGAACGAAAAGAACGATACGATCCGCATCGGTGTCATCGGATTTGGCAGTATGGGAAAGACCCACGCCTTTGCGGTGCAGTCCCTTCCCTACTACTACTCCGCCGATTTTAAGGCACAGATCGCAGGCGTCACAACACGCTCGATCGAGAAGTCCCGTGCGGTCTGCCGCGACCTCGGCTTTGACGTCGCCGCCGTTTCGGAGGACGATCTCATAAACGATCCGACGATCGACGTGATCGACGTCTGCACGCCGAACATCTGCCACAAGGACACGATCCTAAAGGCGATCAAGGCGGGAAAGCACATCCTCTGCGAGAAGCCCCTCGCGGCGAGCTACGCGGAGGCGCGTGAGATCGTCGAGGCAGTCAGACTGCACGAAAGGCGCGGCAAGGTGTGCGGTGTGGTATTCAACAACCGCAACCACGCATCGATCCTGCGCGCAAAGGAGCTGATCGAAGCGGGTTCTCTCGGAGAGATCCTTTCCTTCCGCGCGGATTACCTCCACAACAGCTGTCTCGATCCCGAAAAGAACGCGGGCTGGAAGCAGGACGCATCGGTGTGCGGCAAGGGCGGCGTGCTGTTCGATCTCGGCAGTCACGTGCTTGATCTCGTTTATTATCTCTGCGGCGCGTTCAGGAGCGTTACGGCACAGGCGCAGATCGCCTTCCCCCATAGGCGCGGCATGGACGGCAAGGAATGGGCGACCGACGCCTCCGAGGCGTTCTATCTCCTCGCAGAGCTTGAAAGCGGTGCTGTCGGAACGGTGACGGCGAGCAAGCTTACGTCGGGCGCGAACGACGATCTTACCATTGAGGTGTTCGGCTCGAGGGGCGCGCTCCGCTTCTCCCTGATGGACCCGAATTATCTTTACTTTTACGACGGAACGAAGCCACAAACGCCCTGTGGCGGGACGGCGGGCTACACCGCGATCGAATGCGTCGGGCGTTACCCCGCGCCGGGCGGTGCTTTCCCCTCCCCGAAGGCGGCAAACGGCTGGCTGCGCGGTCACATTCACGGAATGTACCGCTATCTCGATGCGGTGCATCGCGCAGAAAAAGCCCCGAATGCATCCGCCGAGGGACTTTTCGCGCCATCGATCTCGGACGCCGCTTATATCCAGCTTGTGATGGAAAAAGCCATGCAAAGTGCCGAAAGCGGCACGCGGATCGCGATTTCCGAGCCCATTTGACAAAGCCCGACAAGGGAGAAAGGAGTGCCTATGCTTACGATCGGACTGACCGGCCCGAGCGGTGCCGGAAAGGGGGTCTTCTGCCGTGTGATGCTCGAGCGGTACGGCATTCGCTCGATCGATGCAGACGAGGTCTACCACACCCTCCTCACTCCCCCCTCCCCGTGTCTCGATGCGCTGACGGAGGCGTTCGGGAGGGATATTCTGAAGCCCGACGGCTCGCTTGACAGACCCGCACTCGCAAGGATCGTTTTCTCCCCCGAGGACAAGACAAAGCGCGACGAGCTTGTTTCACGCCTCAACAAGGTCACGCATCACTTCGTTCTAAAGCGGGCGCGGGAGCTTCTCCGCGAAGCCGAGGAAAACGGTGCGCGCGCGATGATCCTCGACGCGCCTGCCCTCTACGAATCGGGCGCGGATGCGTGGTGCGACCTCGTCGTTACGGTCATTGCAGACAAAGATACGCGCATTGCGCGCATTACGGCGCGCGACGGTATTTCGGTGTCCGCCGCCGCGCTTCGCGTGCGTGGACAGCATCCCGACGCTTTTTACGAGGAAAAAGCCGATGCGGTCCTGTATAACGATCGGACAGAAGCGGAGCTTTCCGACGCGATCTCCGCGTTTTACGAGTCCCGCGTCCTGCCGCTTATCGGCTGATCTGTCCCTATTACAGCATTCGAAGGGAGTTTTTCTTTGAAAAAGCAACCGTTTCACCGCCATTTTCTTGCGGTCCTGTCGATCTTACTTTTGTCCGTCCTGATCGGGCTTCTGTACAGCGGCGCACTCACGCTTTTCGAGCGCATCACGCATCCGCGCGATTACCGCGAGATCGTGGAGGACTGCTCGAGCCGCTATGCCGTACCCGAAGCGGTCATTTACGCGGTCATCAAATGCGAGAGTGGATTTGATTCGTCCGCAGTGTCGCGCGTGGGCGCGATCGGGCTGATGCAGCTGATGCCGCAGACCTTCTCCGACCTGTGCGCGCTTACGGGCGAGCATTACGACGAGGGACTGCTTTATGATCCCGAAACGAATATCCGTTACGGCACCTATCTTCTGTCGCTTCTCTATCAAAAGTACGGCAACTGGGAGACCTCTTACGCCGCATACAACGCGGGCGAGCCTGCGGTCGACGAATGGCTCGACGATCCCGCGCACTCAGACGGAAGCGGAAACCTCACGAGCATTCCCTACAAGGAAACGCGGAGGTACGTAAAGCGCGTCTCGAAGGCGCGCGCGGTGTATGAACGGCTGTACGGGGAGAAAAAATTATAAAAAATAATCGAAAATATAAAGGAGTAACACCATGTCCGACTACGCAAAGGAGCTTTCCGAAAAGCTGACCTACAAAAACAAGACCGTCTATGAGGCTCTGTCCTCCGACGCCGTCAAAAAGGCGTTCGATTTTTCCGAGCCCTACAAGAAGTATCTTGACGACGCAAAGACCGAAAGAGAGGCGGTCAAGGCATCGATCGCGATCGCAGAAAAGGAGGGCTTCGTTCCCTATGCATTCGGCGACAAGCTCGAAAAGGGCGGCAAATATTACTATGACAACCGCGGCAAAAATCTTTTCCTCTTCACCGTCGGCGCAGAGCCGATCGAAAACGGCATCCGCATCTCGGCGTCGCACATCGACTCGCCCCGCATCGACCTGAAGCAAAATCCGCTTTACGAGGACGGCGGCATGGCGTTCTTCAAGTCGGAGG
>JAZNOQ010000158.1:0-2794 GCA_045589215.1 Eubacteriales bacterium | reverse complement strand
CCCCGAGCGGAATTTCTCGATGGAGGAATTCTTCGAGGACGTACGGAAGGAGCTCGAGAAGAAGCCGAACGTGGTGATCGCGGTTTCCGAGGGCATTCATTTTGCTGACGGAACCTACGTTTGCGAGGGCATCGGCGTTTCGAGCGTGGATGCGTTCGGACACAAGCAGCTTTCGGGCACGGGCAAGGCGCTCGAGATCGCTGTGAAGAACGAGCTTGGCTGCAAGGTCCGCTCGGTCGAGCTGAACATCAGCCAGAGATGTGCCGCGCACATCGCGTCGGGTGAGGACATCGAGGACTCGGTCCGTATCGGCCGCGAGGCAGTCCGTGCGGCTGCAAACGGTGTCACACGCGAGATGATGACCTACATCCGCGAGGCAGACAACAGCTTCTCGATCGGTCACAGCGACGTTATGGTGATCGCAAATCAGATCAAGGAGGTTCCCGCGGAGTACATCAACGAAAGAGGGAACCACGTCACCGACGCGTGCTGCGAGTATCTCCTGCCCCTCATTCAGGGCGAGGCAGAGCCGACGTACAAGAACGGCATTCCCGAGTTTGTGATTCTGTAATTTGATTTTTTTCGGGGACGCTTCCTTTCGGGGCGTCCCTGTTTTTACGAAAGGAAAAGGTCTATGAAAATTCTTGCGATCGGAAACAGCTTCAGTCAGGATGCGACGCGGTATCTGTACGGCATCGCGCGGGCGGACGGCGTCAGCCTTAAGGTGGTCAACCTCTATATCGGCGGCTGCTCGCTCTATCGCCATTACCGCAATATGCTGTCAGAGGAGGATGCGTATTCCTACGAGCTGAACGGGATGTCGAGTGGACTCTACGTCTCGCTGAAAAAGGCGCTTCTTTCGGATGAGTGGGACGTTGTGACGCTTCAGCAGTGCAGTGCAGAAAGCTGGAGGGAGGAAAGCTACGAGCCCTATCTCTCGCGCCTTGCCGAATTCGTTCGTGAGCATGCCCCTCGGGCGAAGCTCTATCTCCACAAGACGTGGGCATACGAGAACGGCTGTGCGCGCCTTGAGAAGATCGGTGCGGAAAGCGCCGAGCAGATGTTCAATGATCTTACGAGGGCGTACGACCGCGCGCGCGACCTGATTTCGGCGGACGGAATGATCTACTCGGGCGACGCGATGTACCGCCTGCATTCGGAGCTTATGAAAGAGGAGAAGTCCGCCTTCCGCGACACCTTCCACGCAAGTCTCGGGCTCGGTCGATACCTGCTCGGACTGATGTGGTACGGCACGATATGCCATGGCGACGTTGCGGACAATACCTTCCGAGACCTCGACAAGCCCGTTTCCGAGGAACGGATCGCGCTCGCGAAGCGGATCGCGCTTGCGGTTTTGGAGGAACGGCAATGATCCTACTGTTCAAGAAAACGCGAAATTTCGCGATCATCGCGTCTCTCCTTTGGGCGGTCGCCGTCGTTGTCGGGCGGCTGACGGTTTTTGACGAATACGGCAGCACGCTGAGCGGCATTTTGTCGCCGATCCTCGCGTTCCTTTGCGGGGTGTACATCATCTATGCCTTCGCAATGCGGCAGGCAAGGAGAATGCACCGCGCGTACACCGAGATCCTTTCCGAGGAGTGCGACGCCGAGCGGTTCGTTTCTCTGTACGAGCCCGTAAGAGAGGCGGGAAGGTCGAACAGACGCGCGGTCTATCTGACCGAGTCGTCCTACGCGACGGGGCTTCATCTCGTCGGGAGATCCGAGGAGGCGCGTGAGATCGTTCGTCTGCTCGTTCTGCGTCCCGATTTTACGCGGCAAAGGGCGGTCGACCGCGCCGATGCCTTCGTTGACATCGGTATTTACTCGGTCGCGCTACGCGATCTCGTTTCGGCACGCGAGGCGATCACGGCGGCAGAGGAGATCCTCTCCTCAATGCAGGTCGGAACGCAGGAATACAGCCGTATTTACAGAGAGGTGACGCGTCTCCGTCACCGCGCGGACGTTGCGGACGGGATCTACGAGGAGGCACTTGAATATTTCACCGACACGTCGCGCGAATACACCGTTCCGTACACGAAGGTGAACCGTATGCATACGCTGTCCGAGATCTACCGCGCGACGGGGGACGGGGAGCAGCTTCGGAAATGTCTCTCCTATATCGCGCATCACGGCGGCACGCTTGCGATCGCGAAGAAGGCGCGCGAGGAGCTTCGGGGGATGCCCGAGGAATAAGGCTCTCTGTAAGGACTAAGGAACGGCTTTGCAATGAAGGCTCCCTCCGGGAGGCTTTTCGCGGACCGTCCGGAAGGCTCTAACGTAGGCTCCCCCTTTGGCGGAGCTCCCGCGCAGCGAGTGAGAGGGCTTTAGAAGCGGGTGAGAGGGCTGTTTCCCAACAGAATTGCCCTCTCCGTCACGCCCGTTGGGCGTGCCACCTCTCCCAAGGGGAGAGGCTATGGGGGCATCATCCCTCGTACAACGCCGCTCCGATGACGGTGCCGAAGCTGGAATTTTCGGGGATGATGAAGCGCACGCCGAAATTGATGGCCAGCCCCTCAAAAACACGGCGGATAGGGGCAATGGTGGTGAGGTTACCCGTGAGGACGATATCGGTGATCCCCTTGCTCCGCGCCGCAAAAATGGCCATCATGAAGATGGTCTCGGCTACCATGTTGGCAATACCCAAGGCGATATCGTGGCTGTCGGCCAGATCGCTGAGGTTGCCAAAGTTGGAGGCGGTGAGGTTAGCGTTCATTTCGGGGAACTGTCCCTGCTGGGTAATGTCCTTGATGGTCAGGTCGATCTTCCCGAGATCCCCGCCCTCACAGAGCTGCTC
>JAZNOQ010000157.1:0-32825 GCA_045589215.1 Eubacteriales bacterium | reverse complement strand
AAATTGCCTTCCTAAGACCGCTTGGCCTCCGACTTAGTCGATGCGCGCGTAGACCGACGCGAGGACGTGACGGAGGCGCGCGGAAAGCGCATCGACACACGCGGAGAGCCGACCGTCCATACCTCCTCTCGAAAGGCGCAGCTGACTGTCGGTCCTCGCCTCAAGAAGCGTGCCGAGTGCCTCCGCCTCGGAAAGCGCGAGCTTGCCGTTTACAAAGGCGCGGCGGGTAAATTCCCCCGCCTCTGCGGGGCGCGCGCCTGCCGCAAGGACCGCCGACAGCACCGTCTCGGTCACGAGTACGCCGCCGTGGCAGGTGATCTCGACCGTGTTTTCCCCCGTAAAGGAGTGCGGCGCACGGAAAACGACCGCCATGCCGTCGTCAAGTACCGCGCTCTCCCCGGGCATTCGGATCACACCGTAAACGAAACGGGAGGAGATAAGTTCGCATAGGCTCTGTCCTTTTTTCGGGAAAAAGACGCGCTCTGCGATCGTGATCGCGTCTTCACCCGAGATGCGGATCAGTGCCACCCCGCCCTTTCCGCGCGGTGTACTGACCGCCGCTATGGTATCGTAAAGCTGCATAAGAACTCCTGAAAACAGTTTTGGGGCTGTACGAAACCGAACAGCCCCAAGGATTTTTTATTCTTCGCCCTCGCCGTAGCTGTCGATCTCTGCGGAAGCCGCCTCCTCGTCAAGGAAGAGAACGACCTTGCGGCTGTTCTCGCTTCCGATCGAATTCGTCGAAACGCCGCTGATGTTCTGCACCTCGGAGTGGATGATGCGACGCTCGTAGGGCGTCATCGGCTCGAGCATAATGCTCTTCTTGTACTTCAGAACGAGCTCTGCCTTGCGTCTTGCAAGTGCGCGGAGGGTCTCCTCGCGCTTTTTGCGGTAGCCCTCGATGTCAATGGTGATCTTCACGTATTCGCGCTTTTCACCGGGCTGCTTCTTGTTTGCCGCAAGATTTGCGAGGTACTGAAGCGAGTCGAGCGTATCACCGTGATGACCGATCAGCGCACCCGCGCCGTCGCCCTCAATCGTGATGAGCTTATCGTCGTTGTCGCCGTCACACATCGTGACATCGGCGTTGATCTCCATGTCAAGGAGGAGCTTTTTGATGAGCTCAAGCGCGTAGTACTCGTTGCCGACCTTATAGGTCGCCTCGATCTTCGCCTGCTTTGCGCCGAGTCCGAGGAAGCCCTTCGTTGCTTCCTCCAAAACGGTCACCTTGATCGCATCTGCGTTCGGTGCGCCAAGCTCCTCAACTGCCTTCGTAATTGCCTCTTCCGCCGTCTTTGCGGAAATGATCACTTTCTTTTCCATAGTTATCTATCGTTTCCTTTTCCGTCTCAGTTTTCTTTGCTTTGTTCGGATGCATCCCCGTCGGTCTGCTCCGTAGCGACAGGCTCCGAGGGGGTATCCTCTGTGCCGCTTGCAGGCTCGTTCTCTGCGGGAACGCTCGGTGCTTCCTTTTTCGCCCGCTTCTTTTTGCCCTCGGGACGAACAGGCTCGTCCTTCTTCAGAGAAGAACCCGCACCGTCAAGGACGATCTTTTCGTCCTTTGCGTGCTTCGAAGCCGCCTTTTCCGCCTCCGCGGCTGCGATCGCCGCCTTCGCGCGCTCAGCTCTTTCGCGGGTATCGTCGAAGTCCTCGTCATCGATGTGATGGAGCGAACGGACCGAGCCGACCTTCGCGCTCTTCTTCACGGGGGTGTTGTTTTCTGCTCCCGCTGCGCGCTCGGCGCGCTTTTCCTTGTTCGACTTACTGCGCACGCCGACCTCGCGTTCCGCCTCCTTGTAATCCTCCTCGGTAAACTGCGGTAGGGGCATCGCCTTGTGCAGGATGAACTGCTTCAGAGAGCCGATGATGCTCTTGAAGATCCAATAAACACCGACTGCCGCAGGAACGCCGAACGAAATGAACACCGACATCAGAGGCATCGTAATGTCCATCATCTTGTTGCTGCAGCCTGCAGCCTGATCGGTCGCACCCATAGAGGGCTGATAGGTCAGCTTACGCGTGATCTTCGTCGACGCGAAGTAAACGACAAAGGTAAGAACGGGAACGAGCAGGATCCACCCGGGGTTCGAAAAGCTCGGAACCATACCGAGGTCGATCGCACCGCCGAAGATCGTCAGATCGGGGAGCGTCATCGAGGACGAAAAGCCCTCAACGCCCGCGAACGCTTCGCTTCCGTACTCGCCCATAATTTTCTTCACCGCACCGAGAAGCTCGATCGTACGCGACGGGGTTGCCTTCGCGAACTGCTCCGCGTACTCGGGGAAGCTCTTTACGACCGTCATCAGCTGATCGATCGTGCCCTCCGACAGTCCGCAGATATACTTCAGCGGGTTCAGAACGATGTTATAAAGCGCGATGATGATCGGGAATTGGATCAGCATCGGCAAACAGCCCGAAAGGGGGCTGAAGTTTTCCTTTTGATACATTTCCTGGATTTCCTGGGAAAGCATCTGCTGCGTCTGTTTGTCATCACGTCCTGCGTATTTCTTTCGGATCGCAAGCTCCTTCGGCTTGAGTCTCGCCTGACGGATGGAATTCTTCTGTTGCTTGATCCCGAAGGGCAGAAGCAGCACCTCAATGATGATCGCAAACAGGAAGAGTGCCAGAATGTACTGGTTCCCCATAAGTGCGTTACACCACTTGAGGACGTAACCCATCGGAACGTTAATAATATCCCATAAATTCAACGTTTTTTCCTCTTTTCCCGTGCAAAAGCTGCACGTTCCTCTGCTCGGAGCGTGTCACGGCTCAACCGTCACCCTTCTCCGAATTCGTATCACTTGACTTCTTTTTCCGCTGTTCCTTTTTATGTTCCTGTCCGTTTGCGTACTTCGGTATCCTCACGGGAAAATGATCGAATCCCCTTTCGGGCACGGGATCGTGTCCCGACATGCAAAAGGGATTACAGCGCACAATGCGCCACACCGTAAGTGCGAAGCCGACAAAAAATCCACGTTTCTGAAATGCCTCAAGGGCATAGGCGGAGCAGGACGGCGTAAATCGGCAGCAGGGGGGCTTCAATGGAGATATGAAGCGCCTGTAAAATCGTATGATCCAGATAAACAGATATTTCATTGTGTTAAGGTCTTCTTTTCCTGCGGCTTTCCTTCGCAGGGTTCCTTCAGCATATCGAGCTTACGGAACGCATAGCGCAGCTCCCTTTCGACGTCGGTGCTTTTATATTCCGCCGCCCGCGGATAGGGACTGATCACGACGAGGTATCCCGTTCGGAGATCCCCCTTCACAGCATCGTATCCCGCGCGCAGAATGCGCTTGACGCGGCTTCTCGTCACAGCACCGCCGACCTTCTTCGTGACCGACAGTCCGAGTCGGTTTCTGATGCGGTGCAACGGATCTGCCTTCTTAAGCCGTTCCGCGCCGTAATCCTTCAGAACGTATACGGAAAGGATCCTTCCGCTGAACCTCTTCCCCTTCCGAAAGGTTTTCAGATAAAGATGATTTTCGGTAATTGCCGGATTTTTCATACAATGCCTGTCCTCCTTCCGTACGGATCGTCTCTCATTTTTACAGTCTACCGTGGTTTTGGTTCGGCGAATGCCGTTCGCCGCTCGGCTCTGCTCGGCTAAACAAAAAGCGTCCGAACAGAGAAACAGAGGTCAGGGTCGCTCGCTGAAATGTCTATATTTCGCGTAACGTCCGTGACCTCTTACGGTTTCTGACCGTCCTAAGCTGAAAATCAGTAGGTCAGTCTCTTTCTACCCTTTGCGCGTCTTCTCTTGAGGACTTTTCTACCGTCAGCGGTAGCCATTCTCTTTCTGAATCCGTGCTCCTTCTTTCTCTGGAGCTTCTTCGGCTGATAGGTTCTAAGCATTTGTCGCACCTCCTTTGTTTAACTCGTCCGATACTCCTCCCGTCGGGGCTCTCACCCGCATTTCGGGAAGCGGACTTCTTCTCTGTAGGTATACTGTACACGAAAGCGCGTTTCGAGAGATTCATCAGCGCCCACACAATAACATCGTATATTATACACCAACCCCTACCGATTTGTCAAGGGCTTCGAGGAAATTTTTTTATTTTTTTCGCGCTTCTCCCGTTTCACAGGACAAACGCAGACGATCATCCAACCCGAAAAGACGAAAAAATGCCGCAAAAGCGTTGACTTTCCGAAAAACTTCGGTTATAATGAAGGAAGATAATGTGCGGAAAGGAGTGAAGCCGATGCAAATGATCACCGAAGCGGAATTCCGAAAGCAGCTGAAAAGCGGACTTTCGGGCGGATACCTCTTTTTCGGCGACGAGGATTACCTGAAGCAGCTTGACCTCGAAGCCGCAGGAAGGACGGTTGCGCCCGACGAGACGTTTGCCTTTTTCAACGATCTTCGCCTCGACGCACTCGACTTTTCCCCGCCGAAGCTTCTCGATGCCCTGATGCCCCTTCCGATGGGTGCGGAGCAGAAGATCGTCACCCTCACGGGGCTGTCGGTCGACGCGATGCGCGCCTCCGAGCTTGATGCGCTCTGCGATGCCCTCGCGGCACTCTCCGAATACGATTACAACGTCGTGATCCTGTCGGTCCCCGCAGGGCTTCTCTCCCCCGGCTATCTGCCGAAGCGGCCGTCGGCGGCACTGCAGAAGCTGTCCGAGCATCTCACCCCCGTACACTTCGAGCGCTCTACCCCGTCTCGTCTTGCCGCGTGGTGCGAAAAGCACTTTGCGTTCAACAAGGTCGTCTCCCCACCCGAGGTCTGCCGCAGGGTGATCGAGCTTTGCGGGACCGATATGTTCGTTCTCGCGAGTGAGGTCGACAAGATTAGCTACTACGTTCTCGCGAGCGGGCGGAATACGGTCACCATGGATGACGTCTCCCTCGTCGCGATCCCCTCAAGCGAGCATGACGCCTTTGCGTTTGCAAACGCCCTGATGGAGGGACGGAACGAGGACGCGCTCACCGTCCTTTCCGATATGAAACGGCGGCGCATCGATCCGATCTTAGCACTCTCCGAGATCACGCGCGTCTTCTGCGACCTCTACACGGTCTTTACCCTGACCGAGGGCGGCGTGAGCATTTACGACGTGCAGAAGCAGCTGAAAATGCACGAATACAAGGCGCGGCTTTACCAAAAAAGCGCGCTTCAATCGGGAAGCAGACGGCTTCTTCACGCGATCTCCCTCGCGACCGAGGCGGACACACTGCTGAAGCAGTCCTCGTCGGACGGATACGCCGCGATCGAGCGCGTCATCTGCGCGTTATAAAAACAGGTATCTATAATTATTCAGGTTTTCCTCGGCTTTTTCGAGTAAAAATTCGAAAAACGCAGATTTTTTTCGAAAGCTGTCGAAGGAAACGCCGAGATCAATACCTTTTCCACACATTTTTCCACAGACTGTGGAAAAGTGAATATTCGCACGATTATTCATCATCATTCCATCTGTCAGCATTTTATTGCTTTCAGCGCGAGTTTAGAACACGGTTCACCGAAATTTCAGGAAGAAATTTGGGGATCGGGCGTACTGCCTGACGGTACGCTCGGGGATCGGGAAATGCGGTGCAAAACCGCAGCAGCAGCCACTGCCGTAACGGGAGACGATGCAGAGAACGCTCCCGAAGTCGGAATGCCGATCGTTCCGTGACGTGACAAGTCCTTGGGCAACCGTTTGCGTACAGCTTACGGCGAAGGATATTGCCGCTTTTATCCTTGCGTATTGAAAAATACAATACAAAAAGGAGATTTCTAACAATGAGATCTAACAAAACCATCCGTCTGTTCGCCCTTCTTCTCTTGATCCTCACCATTCTCTCGGTCTTTACCGCCTGCGGCGCCGCAGGAGACGGAGACGGGACCACCGAAAATCCCGCAACGTCGTCGGGCACTCCCGAGGGCAGCGGCTCAGGGGATGCACTTCCCGCGCTTTGGGACACCGCTACCTACAAGGAGGACAAGTGCTTCGGCGAAGGCGCAAAGACCGTCAAGGTCGAGGTCATCGCAGACGGTCACTCGGTCACCTTTACCGTTAAGACCGACGAGGAATTCCTCGGTGCGCCCCTGCTCGCACACGGCATCGTCACGGGCGAAGACGGTCCTTACGGGCTTTACATTCAGGCAGTCAACGGCATTGCCGCAGATTACAGCGTCAATCAGTCCTGGTGGGGTGTTTCAAAGAACGGTGAGATGCTGATGACGGGAGTTGACAGCACGAAGGTCGAGGACGGAGCGCATTATGAGCTCACCTACAAGATCGGATAAGCCGAGGGACGCGTCGAAATCGCAGCGCGCAGTTGCCCGCATCGCTTACGAAATCTGCATTTTCGCAATGCTCGGGGCTATGATGTTTGCGTCCAAGATCGCGCTCGAGTGGGCACCGAACATCCATATGGTCGGTATGTTCACAATGGTCTACACGGTCGTTTTCCGCGCAAAGGCACTGATCCCGATCTATCTGTATGCGGTGATCCTCTTCGTCTTTTACGGCTTTGCGCCGTGGTGCGTGGTCCATTTCTACGCCTGGACGGTGCTGTGGGCGATCACGATGCTGATCCCGAGAGGGCTTCCCACAAAGGTGCTTGCGGTTCTCTACCCCGCAGTCTGCGGTCTCCACGGACTCATGTACGGCACCCTCTGCGCCTTCACACAGGTTCCGATCTACTATAACTCCTTCGCACCCGAAAAGCTCCTCGCGTACATTGCATCGGGGCTCTACTTCGACGTGCTTCATATGCTCGGAAACCTCGGCTTCGGCTGTCTGATCCTGCCGCTTTCGGCACTTCTTATGAAGCTTGACCGCCGATACCGTAAAAGCCGATAACCCCCGAAAAAGACAAAGGGCTGTCTCACCTAGGTGGGACAGCCTTGTTTTTTACTGCTTTTTATTCGCTTCTCAGCGCCACAACGGGGTCCTTCTTTGCCGCAATGCGGGAAGGAATGAGACCCGCGACGGCGGTAAGACCCATACTGATGAGGATCAGCACGACCGCACCGACAACGGGAAGCTGTGCGCCGATGCTCTGAATGCCCGACAGCGTTCTTATGATGAAGTTGATCGGGAAGCACAGAAGCACGGTCACGATGATACCGATCGCACCCGACGCAAAGCCGATGATCAGCGTTTCCGCGTTGAACACGCTCGAGATATTCCGCTTCGATGCGCCGATCGCGCGGAGAATACCGATCTCCTTCGTCCGCTCCAGCACCGAGATATAGGTGATGATGCCGATCATGATCGAGGAGACCACGAGCGAGATCGAAACGAACGCGATGAGAACGTAGGAAATGACGTCGATGATCGTCGTGATCGAGGACATCATAAGACCGATATAGTCGGTGTAGACGATCTCGTCGTTCTCCTCTGCGACGTCGTTATAGCCGTCGATGAAGGCAACGATCTCATCCTTTGAAGCGAAGTCCTTCGCGTAGAAGTGGATCGCCTGCGGTACTGCCTTCGCAACGCATCCGAGCGCGTACATCACGTCCTCGTAGCTGTTTTCCGAAACGCGGGCAGGCATATAGCCCTCGTAAAGCACCGCCTTCTCTTCGGCACTCATTTCGGCATAGCGCGTGTCAAAGAGAGCGACCAGCTCCTCGTCGGTGTATTCCTTGCGAAGGCTCTCCGCAAGTCCGTCCTTTACTTCAAGCAGGTAGATCTCCGAAACGTACTCATTGATCAAGGCGGGATCGACCGTAGCGAACGCCGCCTGCATCACGGCAAGCTGCTGATCGGGGGTCATCGTTGCACCGCCCTGCGCACCGCCTGTCGTGCCGCCCTGTGTGCCGCCCATCTCTCCGATCGTCGCCTTGAATTCCTCGGGAGAAAGTCCCTCGAGCATCGGGCCGATCGATGCATACTGATCGCCGAGCATCACGCGCATCAGCTGAAGCGTCAAGGTCTGATAGTGTGCGGGATTTGCCTCATAAAGCATTTCGAAATTCTGCATGAGGTACACCGTCTTTTCGTCCGCCGTCATTCCCGAGACCTTCTCCGAAATGAACGCCGCTTCCTCTTCCTCGGAGAGGCTCGACATGAGGTCGAGGATCATCTCGATCTTCGCGTCCTTGATGCCTGCGTCGCCGCCTAAAAGATAAGCATCGAATGCCGCAGCCATTTCCTCCGCGGAAAGATCATCGTACTGACCGTTGTCAAACTCAAGACCCGTGAGGAGATCGTGCGTCGGAAGAGCCTTCTGCGCCTTCACCACCTCGCTCGCGTTCACAAGATCGATGACGTGAGACGTGAGGGACTTATTGTATGCGACAGCACCATTGATCGAGCTTGCGACCGCGCCGTCTGCGGGACGGAGAATACCGCTGATCGTGACCTTCACGCCGTTTTCCTTTGCAAAGGAAGCCTGCTCGTAGTCCTCGCCGTCACGAAGATCGGAGTAGATGTGATAGGTCTCACCGTCGACCGTGAAGGTCTCGTCGGTCCGCCCGTAGTACGCGCTTCCCGGGACGATATAGAAGCTCATACCGATGAAGTCGTCATAGGTGAAGGTTCTGTCGGACACGGTATATTCGCCGTTCTCCATCAGCTCCTTCATGACCTCTGCCGCCTCCTCCTGATCCTCGATACCGAGGATGTAAAGCACCATATTCGTCAATGAGTTGTTCTTATTCAGAACGAGCATGACCTCGTTATAATCCTCCGCCCAATCGCCGTCGATGAGATCGTACTGCGAGAGAAGCAGCTCCTTGTTGTCGATCATTTCGGAGAAGACGTTGAACTGCGACATCATACCCGAGGTCTCAAGCATCGTCGAAAGCCCTGCGAATTCGTCTCCGAGGTGATCGAAGATCGTGGTCGGATTGATCCGCGTTTTGCCGTCCTCCGAGTAGATCTGCATATCGAAGTTGTAGGTGTAGCTGATGTCGAGGATATGCTCGTCGATCTTGTCACGGTTCTGTTCGAGATACGCGTAGAATTTTTCGAGATCGTTCGACACCGTCGAATTCATCGCGGAGAGCATACTGCCCATCGAATCGTCGACGTAGATCGTTCCCTCCTCGACCTCGCGGTTCGCGCTTTCCGAAACGCTCATCATCGCGGAAAGGAGCGCGGAGTAGTCCTGCGCCTCCGACTCGATCGTAAGCGGATAGGTCGACAGCGTATCCTCCTGCACCTGATTGATATACAGCTGAATGCCGTTCGAAAGCGAAAGGATGAGGGCAATGCCGATGATGCCGATACTGCCCGCGAAGGAGGTGAGGAAGGTTCTCGCCTTTTTCGTGAGAAGGTTGTTGAGCGACAGAGAGAGTGCCGTCAGGAAGGACATCGAGGTCTTTTTCCGTTTTCCCTTCTTCTTTTCGGTCTTTTGCTCGGAGGAAGCCGTAGCATTGTCGCCCGCCGTGCCGCCTTCAGCGGTCGCGGGTGCCTCCTCCTCTCCCCCGTAGGGGTTCGAGTCGTCGGTCACAACGCCGTCCTTCAGACGGATGATACGCGTGGAATACTGCTCGGCAAGCTCGGGGTTATGGGTGACCATCACGATCAGCTTATCCTTCGAGATCTCCTTGAGGATCTCCATGATCTGAACGCTCGTGACGGTATCAAGCGCACCCGTCGGCTCATCCGCGAGAAGAATATCGGGATCGTTGACGAGCGCACGCGCGATCGCGACTCTCTGCATCTGACCGCCTGACATCTGGTTCGGCTTTTTACGGAGCTGATCTCCGAGTCCGACCTTCTCCAGCGCCTCGGTGGCACGCGCACGGCGCTCTGCCTTCGAAACACCCGAAAGCGTCAGAGCAAGCTCGACGTTCTGAAGAACGGTCTGATGCGGGATCAGGTTATAGCTCTGAAAGACAAATCCAATCGAATGGTTACGGTAGGTGTCCCAGTCGGAGTCCTTATACTCCTTCGTCGACCGCCCGTTTATAACGAGGTCGCCCGACGTATATTGGTCAAGTCCGCCGATGATGTTCAGAAGCGTCGTCTTGCCGCACCCCGAAGGGCCAAGCACCGAGACGAATTCGCTTTTCCGAAAGCAGATGCTGACGCCCGAAAGCGCGGGCGTTACGCTACCGTCTCCGATCACGTAATTTTTGGTAATGTTTTTCAGTGTAAGCATTGATTTATCCTTATTATATGGAATGAATTTTTGTCAGATCCGAAAGACCGTCGCCTTACCGTCCCGAGGGGCGCGAGATCCCCTTGCCGTTCCGTCTGATCTTCACCGTAAACCGCTCACGGCAGGCGGGACACGCGACCGTGTGCTTTCCCTTCCGCTTCGGAAGGCGAAGCATCGCGCGGCAATGCGGACATTTTCTGTAAACGTGTGTTTTCCGATCTCTGAAGCGATTGCGCCTGTTTCGGAAAAATCCGAAAAACCGATCGCACTCCCTCCGCCGCTTCGCGACGTTTTTGGAAAAAACACGGAAGATCCAATAAAACAATACGAGAAGCTGAAGTGCCCACACGACGAGATAAGCCGCCGTAAGATCAAGTGCCGTAAGCACCATCGCGGTGATCCACAGCCCAAGATAGACCCACATAAGAACGAGACAGAGCTTATCGTTTCCGTTTCGCCCGTACATAAACCGCTGCACTACGTATTTGATCTTCATAAAAAACCGTCTCATTCCTTCACCGTTTCCTTGTTTATGATGGCATAAGCCTCGTGATAGCCCCCAAATTATATCAGCGTATTATCAACCGAACAATAAAAATTTATGACGAAACCGTAAACGAAAAAGCACTTTTTTAAGACCTGACCGCCTCCGTCAGAACAGCGGCGAGAAAAAGCGCAGGATGCGCGACACGAGCTTATTTCCCCACGTCCGTCTTTTCCATTTTTCGAGGACGATCTCCTCGCTTAATTTCTCGGTCGAAACGAAATCCTCGTGTATCTCCCCGACGGTCCTCCCGCCGTAAAAGACCGCGCCGCACTCATAGTGGAAGTACAGACTTCTGTAATCGAGATTGATCGAGCCGCAGACCGCGCATTCACCGTCCACGATCAGATTTTTCGCGTGAATGAACCCCGGAACGTACTCGAAAATGCGGATCCCCTCGCGGAGAAGCTTACCGTAATTCGACTCGGTCACGCGGTAAACGTACCATTTGTCATAGTGGCGGGGCGTGTAGATCCGCACGTCGATGCCGCTTTTTGCCGCGCGGATGAGCGTGTCGGTCGTCACGCGGTCAAGGACAAGATACGGCGTCGTGATCCACAGATATTTTTTCGCGTGGCGCATCAATGCCTGATAGACCATATCGGCGTTGTTGTACCGCGCCTTGAGGGGCCCCGAATAGAAGGGCTGAACGAGCGACTCGTCCATCCTGACCGAAACGCCGACGGGCGCACCGATCGCCTCCTTCGGGATCCTTCCGTCCCGTCTCTTCCCCATCGTATAATTCCACATTCCCATAAACATTGCAGAAAGGCTCGCGGTCGCGTCCCCCTCAAAGCGGACGGCGGTGTCCTTCCAATGCCCGTATTTCGGGTAAATATTGAAGTATTCGTCCGAGAGGTTGATGCCTCCCGTATATCCGATATTCTCATCGATCACAACGATCTTCTGATGGTTTCTGTAATTGAGCGAAAGCTTCGTGATGTCCTTATGGATCGGCGCGAAGATCGAAAGCGGGATGCCAAGCTCCTTCATTCGTTTCTTGAAGGCGCGGTTGATCTGCCGAATACTTCCGACGTCGTCAATGAGCAGGCGAACGTCAACGCCCTCCTTCACCTTTTCACTGAGGATCGCCTCGACCTCGTCAAAGACCTCCCCGCGAAGGACGATGAAGAACTCGATCCAGATGCGCTTTTTCGCCCGTCTGAGGTCCGAAAGGAGATCGGCACGCAGGTCGTCCCCAAGCGGATAGTACCGCACGTCGGTGTTGCCGTACACGGGAAGCCCCTCGAGCGACAGGTATCGCGCGCAGGAGATCTGCCCGTTCTTCTCCATTTCCTGAGATGAAAGAAGCGCATCGCTGTGCGGAATACAGCCGATCGCCTCCTCAATGCAGGAGGATAGCCGATGTCTGGAACGGGCGTTGACGAGTGGACTTCCCCACATCATGTACATAAATATTCCGACCACGGGAAGCATCAAAATGATGACGAGCCAGAAATGTCTGTAGGATGCGCTCGTATAAATGATATATACCGCAAAGATCACACCGACAAGCTCGATCAGGAGATAAAGCAGCACCGAGTACCGCATCATCAGAAGCGAGAGGAGAAGCATCACAAGAAACTGCAGAATGATGCCGATGATCACGAGCGAGCCGCGGAAGAACGCCGTGTACACGTCGCCCTTGTACATATGATAGCGCCCCGTCACACGGTGGCCGCGATCGTAATTCGGTTCGTGATCTCTGTTCGGTAATTTCATCGTTGTCTCCTCCTTTCGGCGTTTTCTTACTTGATCTCAGATCCTTCTGTTTTCATAAGGGTGTGTCCCGACCGCTCAAGGAGGATACGCTCCATCCGTTCGTCGGGAATGAGCCGCACCGACACCGTTTCGTCTCGGTCACGGAACAGGAGATAAAGCGAGCGCGACGGCACGAGGTCGGCGCAGTAATCGTATCGCTTCATCCCCTTTAGCCGTTCCTTCATTGCTTTTCGCGTTTCGGGGGTTTCCGTGAGGATCTCCTCCACCGCGGAAAGCTCGATGCGGCAGACCGTGACACGCCGTTTGCCCTGCAGCTCGGTCACGGTAAGATCGACGTCTCCGTTTTCGGCTTCCTCAAGACTGTAGACGTAGTCCTTCAAAAGATATCGGCTCGCGACAAGCACGGCAAAGGCAAGCGCGAAAAGCCCGATGATCTCCGCGATCCCTTTGAGAGAACCGAGAAGCGAGCCCCCAAACAGGCAGACCGCCGCCGCAAGCGACGAAAGAAGCGTCGTCACCGCCGCCGCTTTATTCCTTCTCTGTGCCTTGTATTCGTACATATCGTTTCCTCCGCATTCAAAGACCGTCCGAGCCCTCCGCACCCGCTATGAATTTCAAAAAATAGCGAAAGGCGGACGGAACGGCGTAGTCCTTCTGTATCTCCTCGGGTGTCGCGAATACCGCGTCAAGTGTCGGAGCGTCAATTTCGACCTCTGCGAGATATCCCGTCATATGCCACTCGATGTGTGTAAAAATATGCTTTGCCTCTCCGATCGGGCGGATCTCTCGCACGGGAAATCCACGGGAAGAGAGCCACGCGCGTGCCTCTCCCTCAGAAAAGCGACCCTCGAGATTTATAAATTCGTAAAGCGACGCGAGTAATCCCGTTTCGGGACGGCGCACGAGCGCGTAGCGTCCCCCGCTGCTGATGAGAAGCACCGTGCGCTCTTCGGTCCTGCGCGCCGCTTTTTTCGTTCGGACGGGAAGCGCGTCGGTCCTCCCCTCACGCCGTGCCACGCATACGTCGGAGAAGGGACAGCGGTCGCATAAAGGCGCACCGTTCGGAAGGCAGACCGTCGCACCAAGCTCGATCAGCCCCTGTGTAAAGTCGCCGCAATCGTTATCGGATCCTCCTGCGCCCTCCTCGGGCATCAGCGAAAGCACCTCGCCTTCAAACGCCCTTTTCGTCGCGGGATCGGCAATGTCCCGTCCGTCTCCGAACACACGCGCGTAAACGCGCAGAACGTTTCCGTCCACGGCGGGCGCGCGCTTCCCGAATGCGATCGAGGCGATCGCCCCTGCGGTATAGCTCCCGATCCCGGGGAGCTTGATAAGCTCGTCCGCATCCTCCGGAAGCCGTCCGCCGTACTGCGAAACGATGATCTCTGCCGCCCTCTTTAAGTTTCGGGCGCGGCTGTAATACCCGAGCCCCTGCCAAAGCTTCATCAATACCTCGTCGGGCACGGCGGCAAGCTCATACACCGTCGGAAGCTCCTTTATGAAGCGTTCGAAATATCCCTTCACGGCTTCAACACGCGTCTGCTGAAGCATGATCTCCGAGATCCACGTGCGGTACGGCGTTACGAGCCGCCGCCACGGCAGATCTCTCTGATTTTCTCTGTACCACGGAAGGAGACGGTCTCTGAATTCCTGCTCTGTCATACGTTTCTTCTTTTCCGCTCCTTCAGGGGCTTCATCGTATAGTAGCTCCCCCTCGCGATCGGGATCGCCTTCGCACCTTCCGCTTCGCGCTTTTTCGCTTTTTTCTCTTCCTTCAGAACGAATTTATGAAAAGCGGCGATGCACCTCAGAACGGTCTTACTCCTACCCGAAATGACGTATTCCGCCTTCTTTCCGAAGGACTTATAGGTATAGGAAAAGCCGATCCCGTCGGACTTCTTATCCTTTGACAGAATCTTCATCAAAAGACTTCTGACCTTCTGTGCGCTTCTTTTGTCGGCTCTGTATTCGATCCGCTCGCTCTTCTCTGCCTGCTTTGCCATAGCTCCTCCGAAAAAATACTACAAACTCTACCAAAATTATATCACGCGCGAAAAGCTCTGTCAAGCACGCGTCCCCGTTTTTCCTTCGATTTTACAATTTTCGTACATTTTTTTACAGCGCGAAGGGCAAAGCCGCGCCCAAAAGACGGGCAAAACGCCTTGACACCAACCGTGCTTTATGCTATAATGATTTTATTATGACCACGGAGGCAGAGCTTTACTCAAATGCCACACCGTAGACCAAAAAGGAGATCCCATTATGCACGCAGAACAGCTGATCCGCGCCGTCGAAAACGGCGCTATGAATGAAGCCATCGTTTCCCTCTCGGGAGAGGAGGCACTTGAATACCAGAAATCCCGTTATCTCACGATTATTCGTGAATTCGCAGCCCTCTACGGCGGCGACCGCGAGATCACCCTCTACTCGGTCTCGGGCAGAAGCGAGCTTTCGGGCAATCACACCGACCATAACCACGGCTGCGTCATCGCAGCTTCGATCGATCTCGACGTGATCGCGGCGGTCTCTCCGCGCGACGACGGGGTGATCCGCGTCAAGTCCGAGGGCTTCTCCGAGGACAGCGTAGACACGAACGTATGGACCGAGCCCGACAGCTCCCGCTTCGGCTCCTCCGCTTCCCTGATCGCGGGTATGGCAGAGGGCTTCCGCAGGAAGGGCTATGCGGTCGGCGGCTTTGATGCGTACACCACGTCAAACGTCCTGAAGGGCTCGGGGCTTTCCTCCTCTGCGGCGTTTGAGGATATGATCGGAAACATCCTGAACCACCTCTACAACGGGGGCAAGGTCTCGAATGTCGAGATCGCAAAGCTCGCGCAGTTCAGCGAAAACGTATTCTTCGGCAAGCCCTGCGGTCTGATGGATCAGGTCGCCTGCGCGGTCGGCGGCATCGTCGCGATCGATTTCCGTGACACCGCTTCCCCCGTGATCGAAAAGATCGACTTCGATCTTTCCGCCGAAGGCTACCGCCTCTGTATCGTCAATACGGGCGGCAACCACGCCGATCTCACCGACGACTACGCGGCAGTTCCCGCGGAAATGAAGGCGGTCGCCTCCTATTTCGGCAAGACCGTTCTCCGCGAATGCGACGAGGAGGAGGTAATACGGGCGATCCCCGCGCTCAGAAGGATCTGCGGCGACCGTGCAATCCTCCGCGCCCTTCACTTCTTCGGTGAAAACAAACGCGTAGCGGAACAGAAGGAGGCACTGAAGGCGGGCGATCTCGACCGCTACTTTGACTTCGTAAAGGCATCGGGCAGATCCTCGTTCTGCTATCTTCAGAACGTCTATACCACGAAAAACGTATCCGAGCAGGGACTTTCCCTCGCGCTTTGTCTCGCCGAGAATTATCTCGCAGACAAGAAGGCGGCGTTCCGCGTACACGGCGGCGGCTTTGCGGGTACGATCCAGGCGTACGTTCCCACAGCAGACGTCGAGGGTTTCCGCGCACTGATGGACGCGGCATTCGGTGACGGCGCGTGCGTCGTACTCCGCATCCGTCCCCGCGGGGCTGTCAGAATGCTCTGAAACGGAGATAATATGAAAAAAAATCCTGATCACAGCACAGAAACGAACGTATCCCGCGAAAAAAAACGGAAAAAGATCATCTATGCGATCATCATCGTCTTAAACTCGATCCTTTTTTACGGTTTTTACGCCGTGCTGACGCAGTTTTCCTTCTGGAAGACCGTCGTGATCGTCTATCTCATCGCTCTCGCGGCGGTTGCCGCCTTCTACGTCATTTATAACCGCGGCTTCACGCGAAAAAACGTGACCGTCGATATGCTCCCCGACACGATGTCGGAGGAGGAGAAGCGTGCGTACGTCGAGGACGGCGAAACGAGACTTCGGAAATCGAAATGGTGCGTCACCATTCTCTTTCCCCTGCTCTTCACCTTCTTTATGGATATTTTTTATCTATTCGTCTTTGAGCCCTACTTTGCTGAGACGTTCTCGGGACTGTTCGGTTAAATCCACGTAAAAACCGATTATGACAAGTACTTGTATAGAGAAAAACGGCTGCCGCATCTGTACCCTCTACTCGGGCTCGGGCGGCAACGCGACCTATATTTCAAGCGGGGAGACCTCGATTCTGATCGATGCGGGCAAAAGCGCACGCGCGCTCACGAATGCACTAAAGGAGATCGGCGCGATCTCCGAAAAAGGCACACCCGAAAAGCCGCCGATCGACGCGATCTTCATCACCCACGAGCACGGCGACCACGTCGGCGCGCTTGAGGTCTTTCTGAAGAAAAATCCCGTTCCCGTCCACGTGACCGAGGGCTCGTCCGAGCGGCTCTACCGCATCGCGGGAGATACCCCGATGAAAAGCTGCATCGTCACACATCCGACGATCTTTTCGGTGACGGTCGGCAACCTCTCCGTCTCCTCCTTCCCCACCTCCCACGACAGCAAAATGAGCGTCGGATACCGCATCACGGTGTCGACCCAAAGCGGTGTGCGCGTATTCGGTTACGCGACCGACCTCGGCGTGGTCACGCCCGCCGTCGAAAAGGGGCTGTGCGGGTGCGAGGCGGTCGTGCTCGAATCGAACCACGACGAGAATATGCTCCTTGACGGACCGTATCCGTATGACCTGAAGCTTCGCATCAAGGGCAGGAGAGGTCATCTCTCGAACCGTGACGCCGCCGCGTTTGCATCCTTCCTCGCAGAAAACGGCACCGAGCGGTTTCTCCTCGCGCATCTCTCGAAGGAAAACAATATGCCCCTGCTCGCTTACGAGGAGACCTTCTCTTCCCTCGCAGACGAATCCCTCACCCTTCGCGTGGCAGATCCCGACCGCGTCACCTTTCTTCTCGACGAGGGTGCCGAGGAGCCTTCGTGTGACACCTGCCCCTGTGAAAACGAGAAAGGAGCTACCCGACCGTGCTGAACATACATATCATCGTGACGGGCAACCTGAAGGAGTCCTATCTGCGCGATGCGGCGGCAGAATATATGAAACGCCTTTCGGGCTTCTCTCGCCCCGAGATCATTGAGCTGAAGGAATCCCGCCTCCCCGACGATCCGTCGGAAAAGGAGATCGCGGCGGCGCTCCGCGAGGAGGGCGACAAGATCCTCTCACTCCTGCCCGCCCGTGCCTACAAGATCGCACTGTGCGTCGAGGGACGGCAATTCTCCTCGGAGGAGCTTGCCGAGAAGCTCGAAGCGGCGGCACAGACGTCGGGAGACTTTTACTTCCTGATCGGCTCGTCGCACGGACTTGACGAACGCGTGAAGGCGGCTTGTGATCTCCGTCTCTCGGTCTCGAAATTGACCTTCCCGCATCAACTTATGCGCGTGATCTTACTCGAAAGCATCTACCGCGCCCTGAACATTCAAAAGGGCACACGTTACCACAAATAACGACATCCCAAATAGGAGGAGCCGCAATGCTCGACACCATCCTGAAATCCATTACGGACACCTTCCCCTTTCTCGCTCCCGTCCTGCCCTATATCCTTCTCGTGATAGGCTTTCTCGCACTCGTCAAGGGCGCGGATCTCTTCGTGGACGGAAGCAGCTCGATCGCGAAAAGACTTCGCATCCCCGATCTCATCGTCGGTCTTACCATCGTCGCGATGGGAACAAGTATGCCCGAGCTTGCGGTCAGCGTATCTGCCGCGATCGGCGGCTCGAGTGACATCGCCGTCGGCAACGTCGTCGGCTCAAATATCCTGAATATTCTGATCATTCTCGGTCTCAGCGCACTGATCCTTCCCCTTCACGTCGACAAGGAAATGTTTCGGCGCGACATCCCCGTGCTTCTCCTCACGGCGGTCCTTCTCCCCGCGATCACGCTTCTCTCGGTCGGAGCCGCAAGAGACGGTCACTTCAGCTACCTCAGCCGCCTTTCGGGTGTCGTTCTGGTGCTTCTCTTCATTGGCTATATTCTCCTCACCATCCGTTCGGCACTCCGCTTCCGCAAGGAGCAGGCGCTTACAGGAGACACCCCCGAGGAGGGTGAAGGTCTCAAGGTCTTCCCGTGGTGGAAGAGCATCCTCTTTACCGTCGGCGGCGCGCTTCTCATCGTGCTTGGCGGCAATCTGTCCGTAGAGGGCGCGACCGACATCGCGCATCAGCTCGGTATCAGCGAGGCGGTGATCGGACTTACCATCGTCGCGCTCGGCACATCCCTCCCCGAGCTTGTTACCTCGGTCATTGCGGCGAGAAAGGGTAACAGCGACATCGCACTCGGCAACATCGTCGGCTCGAATATCTTTAATGTCCTGTTTATTCTCGGCACAACGGTTTTGGTCCTGCCGATCAACGTAGACTTCGCCTGCTTCATCGACCAGCTCGTCCTGCTCACGACGTCGATCATCCTCGCGGTCACGGCATTCACGGGCAAGAAGCTCTCGCGCATTGAGGGCGCGTCATTTCTCATTCTCTACGGCGGATACCTGACCTATCTCTTACTCAGATAAGAACAAAATAAAAGATGCTGTCTCACCGAATGATGAGACAGCATTTTTCTATTTATCCCTCGTGCGTCACGCTTCCGTCACCCGAGAGGTCGATCCTGTCGCCAAGGTGTGTCGGCTCAGGCTTCGTCAGGGCGTAGAAGAAATCCTTGCACCGCGCGAGGGTCTCGCGCGTGTGGTGGTAAAGCATCCTTTGGTAAGGACGAAGATCGGCAGACACGCCGTACGCCTCGATCCCGAATGCCTCGGCAATGTAGAGGGCGCGGTAGAGATGGTAATCCTGCGTGACGATCACCATTTTGTCGCAGTCAAAGATGTAATCGGCGCGGTAAACGCTCTCATAGGTTGAAAATCCCGCGTGATCGAGGAAAACGTCCTCCTTCGGCACGCCAAGCTCGACAGCGAGCGCAAGCATCGCCGACACCTCGTCGTAACCTTCCCTTCCGTGGTCGCCGCTCATGAGAAGCTTCGGTGCAACGCCCGCGTGGTACAGATCAACGCCGACCTTCACGCGGTCGTAAAGACGGTCACTCGGCGTACCGTCCTTCTTCACGCCGCAGCCAAGCACGAGAATACAGTCGTATTCCCCGCCCGTCCCCGCAAACGCGTCGATCGTCTCGTGGCTCGAGATGCGCTCCCTTCCGCGGTCGACGATCGCACCGCTGACCGAAAGGATCAATATCACACCGCAAAGTCCGACCACAAGGAAAAGGATGAGCGTGCGGAAAAGCGTGCGCCGCACAATTTTCGGATCGCTGCAGCTCGCACGCCATTTTTCGAAATCGGCTTTTACCGCCGCGATCAATTTTTCAAGGTTCTTTTTCATCAAAGAGAGCGGTCCTTTCCGTAAACAGAACACGGGGGCAACATCGTTTTCGGACGTCGTCCCCGCAGTCAAAAATCAATTCAGTCTCTCAGCGATCCGATCAGCCGCCGCGTCGAGGTAATCGACCTCCATGCCCTCGATCATGCCGTTATCAACAAGTCCCGCAAGCATCGGATCGATCGGAAGCCGTCCAAGCACCTCGGTGCCATGCGCCTTCGCGGTCTCCTCAATACGGCTCTCACCGAACACGTAAAGCTCCTTGCCGCAATCGGGGCACTTGACGTAGGACATATTCTCGACAAGTCCGAGGACGGGAACGTTCATCATTTCAGCCATCTTGAACGCCTTTGCGACGATCAGCGAAACAAGCTCCTGCGGAGAGGTAACGATGATGATACCGTCAAGCGGAAGCGACTGGAATACGGTCAGCGGTACGTCGCCCGTTCCGGGAGGGCAATCGACGAACATATAGTCGATATCCTTCCAGATAACGTCGGTCCAGAACTGCTTGACCGTACCCGCGATAACGGGACCTCTCCAGATAACGGGAGACTCGGGATCCTCAACGAGGAGGTTCAGAGACATTACGTCAATGCCCGACGCCGTGGTCTTCGGGAGAAGCGCGGTCTCGGTGCTTTCCACACCGGGGGCGAGACCGAACGCCTTCGGGATCGAGGGACCCGTGATGTCGGCATCCATAATGCCGACGCGGTAGCCCTTTCTCCGCATGAGCACCGACAGCATCGAGGTGACGATCGACTTACCGACGCCCCCCTTTCCGCTGACAACGCCGATCACGCGGCGGATCTTCGACTCCGCGTTCGGCTTTTCGATCATACTTTCTTTATTTCTCGAGGGGCAATCGGCGCCGCAGCTCGAGCAGTTATGGGTGCATTCTTCTGCCATTTCTGTTTTCCTTTCACGAGTTCAACGTTTGACGGACAAGGCGTCCGTCTGTAATTTTATAGCCTTATTATTATACAACAATTCGCCCCGATTTGCAAGGGCTTTTTCACTTTCGCACGTACTTTTTACAAAAATTTCGCGTTTCCTGAAAATTTCGTAAAAAACTCGCCCTCTCCCCCTTGAAATTATCGGCAAAACGAGATATAATAGATGTGTATGGAAATTTTTCTAAAGGAAGGATCTACTGAAATGGCAAAACTTTCTCCCCTCTCCGGATTTTCCGGCGTAAAGGGCCCCGTCCTCACGATCGTTATGGACGGCGTCGGCATCGCTCCCGCTGATTCCTGCGGCAACGCCGTCGCACTTGCGAACACCCCCACCCTCGACCGTATCATGAAGGAGTACCCGATGGTCTCCCTCAAGGCACACGGTACGGCGGTCGGACTTCCCTCCGACGACGATATGGGCAACTCCGAGGTCGGTCACAACGCACTCGGCGCAGGTCAGGTATTCGCACAGGGCGCAAAGCTCGTTTCGAACTCGATCGAGTCGGGCAAGATGTTCGCATCCGACACCTGGCAGGGACTCGTCAAAAACGTAAAGGCAAACGCATCCACCCTCCACTTCCTCGGACTTTTCTCCGACGGCAACGTGCATTCGCACATCGACCACCTGAAGGCAATGGTGAAGGAAGCGAAGACCGAGGGTGTCAAGACCGTTCGCGTCCACATCCTCCTCGATGGCAGAGACGTCGGTGAGACCTCGGGTATGGACTATATCGCACCCTTCGAAGCCTTCCTCGCTTCTCTGAATGATGCATCCTTCGACGCGCGTATCGCATCGGGCGGCGGCAGAATGAAGATCACGATGGACCGCTACGAGGCGAATTGGGCAATGGTCGAGGCGGGCTGGAAGACCCACGTGCTCGGCGAGGGCAGACAGTTCGCATCGGCTGAAGAAGCATACACCACCCTCCGCACCGAGACGGGCGCGATCGACCAGGACCTCGATCCCTTCGTCATCGCTGAAAACGGCACGCCCGTCGGCACGGTAAACGACGGCGACAGCGTGATCTTCTTCAACTTCCGCGGCGACCGTTCGATCGAGATCTCGAAGGCATTCGACGCCGAGGAGGGCGACTTCGCTCCCTTCGACCGTGTCCGTGTTCCGAAGGTCTGCTACGCAGGTATGCTCGAATACGACGGCGTCCTCCACATCCCGAAGAAGTACCTCGTATCCCCCCCCGAGATCACAAACACGATGAGCGAATATCTCGTAGGCGCAGGCGTTCCGATGCTCGCGATCTCCGAAACGCAGAAGTACGGTCACGTCACCTACTTCTGGAACGGAAACAAGTCAGGCAAGTTCGACGAGACGCTTGAAACCTATATCGAGATCCCCTCTGACGTCGTTCCCTTCGAGCAGCGTCCGTGGATGAAGTGCGCGGAGATCACCGATGCGCTTATCGAAGCGCTTGAGTCGGGCAAGTACCGCTACCTGCGCGTCAACTTCCCGAACGGCGATATGGTCGGTCATACGGGCTCGATCGCGGCAACCCGTTGCTCGATGGAAGCCCTCGACCTTCAGCTCACCCGCATCCTCGCGGCTCTCGACAAGGCAAATGGCGTGGCACTCATCACGGCAGACCACGGCAACGCCGACGAGATGTACGAATGCGACAAGAAGACGGGACTCCCGAAGGCAGGCAAGACGGGCGCGTACAAGGCAAAGACCTCGCACACCCTGAACCCCGTTCCCTGCATCATTTATGACAACACCGATGCGAAGGCATCGTACAAGATGAAGGCAGACAACGGACAGTTCGGACTTTCGAACGTTGCCGCTACGATGGTCAATCTGATGGGCTTTGAAGCACCGTCCATGTGGGATGAATCGCTGATTGAGATCGTATGATGAACTACCGCGGCGTATTATTTGACTTTAACGGCACGCTCTTTTTTGACTCGAAGAAGCATCTTGAGGCGTGGCAGATCTTCCTCCCCGAGCGTCTCGGCATCGAGATCACCGAGGAGGAGGTCCGAAAGAACTGCCTCGGGCAGTCGAATCCCGAGATCTTAACGCGCTACTTCGGCGAGGATCTGTCGAAAAGCGAGATCGACCGTCTTGCCTTCGAAAAGGAATCGCTCTACCGTTCGCTTTGTAAAAGGGACGAAGAGACCTTCCACCTCGTAAAGGGCGCGGAGGACTACTTCGACCACCTGAAGGAATGCGGTATTCCCTTCACGATCGCAACGGGCTCAGAGATCAGCAACGTTCAGTTCTATTTCGAGGAATTCGGCATCGACAGATGGTTCTCGCTCGACAAAATGGTCTGGGACGACGGCGTGCTTCCGAGTAAGCCAAATCCCGAGCTTTACCTCCGCGCGGCAGAAAAGACCGGCGTTTCGGCATCCGAATGCCTTATTTTCGAGGACTCACGCTCGGGCGTACTCGCGGCAAGAAACGCAAACGCGCACGCGATCGTTCAGCTCGTCGAAAAGGACGGTGACCCGCTCTACGAGGGGACGGCACTGACCGTCCGCGATTTCACGGACGTTGCGGCGTTTGACGCGCTATAAGTGATCCAATAGCCAAAGGGCTGTTCCACAACTGTGGAGCAGCCCTACGTTTATATATTCTTCCCGTTTTCCTCCGCCGCATCAAGCCGCTGCGAGATCCTTTCGAGCAAAGCGGTCTGCCGCTCGACGTTCGCGTAAAATCTGTCGCGCGCCGCCTTGTCTTCAAGCGCCAATCGGTCTGCGATCGCCTTCGCCTCTGCCGCCTTGCGCTCCTCCTCCGCCTTCTTCCGCTTCGCCTCGGCTTCCCTCTTTGCAAGCTCCTTCGCGCGGATCTTGCGGTCTGCCGTTTTGATCACACGCACCGCGACGAATACGCTGAGCGCGATGATGAGAAAATCGATGACCGTTTGGATCCACGCGCCGTAGAGGATCGCAAGCTCGGCGATCTCCTCTCCCGTCACAGGATCGACGCTTGCCTCTCTGATCACGTGCCGAAGCTCCTCAAGGCTCACGCCGTCCGTAAAATACGCAACGCAGGGGTTGATGATCATTTTCACAAGCCCGTTGACGATCGCGTTGAACGCAGTACCGATGACAACACCGACGGCAAGATCAAGCACGTTGCCCTTCGTCACGAACTTCTTGAAATCGGTCCAGAAGCTGACACGCTCCTTCTTAAATATTTCCTTTTGGCGTGCGCGAAGCTCTGCTCTTTCGCGCTTTTCCGCCTCCTCGATCCGCTTTTCGAGTATGTCAAGATCGGCTTTTCCCATGATCAACCCTCCGAAATAAATCGTTTCACAGTAGAATGATACCACAAAATCTTGCCGTTGTCAAGAAAAAACGGGATATCACAGTCACCTGCGGTATCCCGTTGCTTTATTTATTCCATGTATCAAGCGCGCCCGATCACTTCTTGACCGACTCTGCGATCTCACGGAGCAGCTTCGACTGCTCGCGAATGTTCTCGTAGTACTCGTCGATGATCGCCTTTTCCTCAGCTGCCTTTGCGTCTGCCGCAGCCTTTGCCTCAGCCGCCTTTGCGTCGTCCTCAGCCTTCTTCTGCGCCGCGAGCGCTTCCTGCTCTGCGATCTCCTTCGCGTTGAGCTTGCGCTCCATCTTGCGAATGACACGTACAGCAACAAACACGGTCAGAGCAATGATGAGGAAATCGATGATCGTCTGGATCCAAGCGCCGTACAGGATCGCAAGCTCGGTGGTCACGACCGTACCCTCTGCATCAACGACCTCGGGACGAATGACGTACTGAAGCTCGTCGAGGCTGACACCGTCCGTAAAGAATGCAACGCAGGGGTTGATGATCATTTTCACAAGCCCGTTGACGATGGCGTTGAACGCAGTACCGACGACAACGCCGACCGCCATATCAAGCACGTTGCCCTTCGTGATAAATTTCTTGAAATCTGCCCAGAAGCCGTTCTTCTTCCGTTCCTCGCGTTTTGCCGCGCGAAGTGCCTTCTTTTCTTCCTTCGTAAGCTTTGCCATAACAAAACCTCCTATATTCTATCGTGATAGATAAAGAATAGCACAAAACGCGAAAAAAGTCAACAGGAAATCGAAAAAGAGGCGTAATTTATTTCGATACAGCACACGAATAATTATGCAAGAACATTGACTTTATACCGATCGTGTGGTATAATATACAAAATACATCTCGGAGGTCAATATGAAACCTACTACACAGATACTGATCGCTATGATCCTATATATGGCGGCTGTCATCGTGATCGGCTTGGTCTACGCAAAGCGCGCCAACAAAAATTCAGAGGCATACTTCCTCGGAGGACGTTCACTCGGTCCGTGGGTCACGGCTATGAGCGCGGAGGCGTCCGACATGAGCGGCTGGCTCCTGATGGGGCTTCCCGGCGTTGCCTATTGGTGCGGTCTTGCAGACGCATTCTGGACGGCGCTCGGCCTCGCGGTCGGCACTTATCTCAATTGGCTCATCGTATCAAAGCGTCTCAGAAGATACAGCGTACGTGCCAATAACGCGATCACCCTGCCCGAATTTTTCTCAAACCGCTTCCGTGAGAAAAACAAAGCCATTATGCTGATAGCGGCTTCGTTCATTCTCATCTTCTTCACGGTCTATGCGGCAAGCTGCTTCGTCACCTGCGGAAAGCTCTTCTCCACCCTCTTCGGTATGCCGTATCAGCTGATGCTGATCCTCGGCGCAGTCTTCGTTCTGGTCTACACGATCCTTGGCGGATTTCTTGCCGAAAGCGCTTCCGATTTTATGCAGTCTATCGTTATGATAGTAGCCCTTTCCGTTATCGTCATCGTCGGTGTTATAAAAACAGGCGGCTTCGGAGCGGTCATCGATAACGCCAACAACATTCCCGGCTTCCTTGAGTTCTTCGGTCTTGCCACACCTACGGTTGGCGCCGACGGTCAACAGATCGTCGAAAGCGGAAAGCCTCTCTTCGGCGAAGCGTCAAATTACGGGCTTATCTCGGTTTGCTCTATGATGGCGTGGGGCCTCGGATACTTCGGTATGCCTCAGGTGCTTCTCCGCTTTATGGCGATCCGCAAGGAAAGCGAGCTTAAGACCTCCCGCCGCATCGCGATGGTATGGGTCGCGATCTCCCTTGCCGTTGCCGTATTTATCGGTATCATCGGACGTCAGATCTTCCCCGTGGCTCACCTGACAAAATCTGCCGCCGAAAACATCTTCATTACGATGTCAAGATCCTTCCTGCCTCCCATTCTCGCAGGCTTCGTCATGGCAGGTATCCTCGCCGCCACGATCAGCTCGTCCGATTCCTATCTCCTGATCGCGGCATCGGCATTCTCCAAGAACATTTTTCAAGGGATCTTCAAGAGATCCGCAACCGACAAGCAGGTCATGTGGGTCTCCCGCATCACGCTCCTCGTGCTTGCCCTGATCGGCATCGTTATCGCACTTGACGAAAAGAGCGTGATCTTTGAGATCGTCTCCTTCGCTTGGGCGGGCTTCGGCGCGACCTTCGGTCCGCTTATGCTCTTCTCGCTCTTCTGGAAGCGTATCAATAAGCCCGGTGCTATCGCGGGTATGATCAGCGGCGGCGCTATGGTATTCTTCTGGAAGCTCGTGCTGAGCGAGCTCGGCGGCGTCTTCGCCATCTACGAGCTGCTCCCCGCATTCATCTTCTCTTCCATTTGCATTGTAGTGGTCTCGCTTTTGACAAAGGCACCCTCAAAGGAGATCGAAGAGGACTTCGAAGCGGCTCGCACGGGTGCCGTAACCGAATAATTTTAAGGGGCTGAGTCAATTGTGACTCAGCCCCTATTCTTATTTTTTTGCTTATGCCTTCAGTACCCGCATCACCGATTCGGGCGTTTCGCACAGCACGAAGCCGTCCGCCACGGTTTTCGAGATAAAGCCCTTGAAGATATCGGTTCCGATCACCGCAAGCATACTGTCCCAGAAGCCGTTGATGTTGTAGAGAATGATCGGCTTATCGTGCTGCTTCAGCACCTTCAGGGTGAGGATCTGAAACAGCTCGTCAAAGGTACCGATGCCGCCCGGAACGATGATAAACGCATCCGCGCGCGCCTCCATCTCATCCTTACGGTCTGCCATCGTCTCGGTATTGATCAGCTCACTGCACGCAGGAAACACAGGCTCAAATTCATGCATAAAATGCGGAACAACGCCGATGATATGTCCTTTGCCCTTTTTCATTCCGCGCGCCGCCGCGCCCATCAGTCCCGACGAGCCGCCGCCGAACACCATCGTGTGTCCTGCCTTCGCAAGCTCGTATCCAAGCTCCTCCACACGGTCGATATAAATGCGGTCGATCGCATCGCTCGCCGCTCCGTAAAGTGTTACGTTCATAAGTTACCTCCGTTCTGCCGCAACGCTCGCGGCACTTTTAACAGTTTATGAGAGAAACGCCGAGCTTATTCTTCCTCTTCCGCGTGATCGTGGTGATCGTCCTTCGGATCGGGGAAATCCGCCTTGTCGTAGGGGATGTTGTTCTTGTCGAAGTAATCTCTCAGCGCGAGACGGATCGCCTCCTCGGCAAGCACCGAGCAGTGGATCTTGTGCGCGGGAAGTCCGCCGAGAGCCTCGGTGACCGCCTTGTTCGTCAGCTCCATCACCTCAGAGATCGGCTTTCCCATGATCATCTCGGTCGCCATCGAGCTTGATGCGATCGCAGAGCCGCATCCGAAGGTCTCGAACTTGACGTCAACGACGATGTCGTTCTCGATCTTCAGATAAATTTTCATAATGTCGCCGCACTTTGCGTTGCCGACCTCACCGACACCGTCGGCATTCTCGATCACACCCACGTTGCGGGGGTGCATAAAATGGTCCATTACCTTTTCACTGTAAAGCATAGTTCTATCTCCTTAAAGCTGTTCCTTGTCAAATGATATATTGCCGCTTGCCGTTCTGGAGGTCTCTCCAAACGGGAGACATACCGCGGAGCGTGGAAACGACCTCGGGAAGCGCACGAAGGATCGTGTCGACCTCCTCGTCGGTGTTCTCGTGCGAGAGGCTGAGACGGAGAGATCCGTGTGCGACCTCGTGCGGTCTGCCGATCGCAAGAAGCACGTGGCTCGGATCAAGCGATCCCGACGTGCAGGCAGAGCCCGACGACGCGCAGATTCCGTGCATATCGAGAAGGAGAAGCAGTGCCTCGCCCTCGATCCCCTCAAAGCAAAAGCTGACGTTTCCGGGAAGGCGGTGCGTCCTGTCGCCGTTTAGCTCGCAGTGCGGGATAGCCGCCTCGATCCCGTCGATCAGACGGTCGCGCATACGGGTGATCCTCTCGGCGTTTTCGTCGAGATGCATAGTTGCCTCACGCAGTGCGTGTGCCATACCCATGATCGACGCGATGTTTTCGGTTCCCGCGCGCTTTCCTCTCTCCTGCGCTCCGCCGTGGATCAGGTTCTGGAGGAGCAAGCCCTTACGGGCGTAAAGCAGACCGACCCCCTTCGGGCCGCCGAACTTATGTCCCGAAAGAGAGAGCATATCGACGTTATCGTCCTTCACGTTGACGTGCAGATGTCCGACCGCCTGCACCGCATCGGTGTGGAACAGCACCTTTTTCTCACGGCAGACCGCGCCGATCTCACGGATGGGCTGGATCGTACCGATCTCGTTGTTCGCATACATAATGCTGACGCCGCAGGTGTCGGGACGGATCGCCTCCCTGACCTCCTCCGCGGTCACAAGTCCGTTCTTATGAACGTCGAGCAGCGTGATCTCAAAGCCGTCCTGCTCAAGTGCCTTCAGGGTGTGCAGGACCGCGTGATGCTCGAACGCCGTCGAAATGATATGCTTTTTCCCTTGGCGGCGACCGATCTTCGCGATCGTAAGAAGCGCCTGATTGTCCGCTTCACTGCCGCCCGACGTGAAAATGATCTCCTTCGGATCTGCACCGAGACATTCTGCGACGATCCCTCTCGCCTCTGCGAGTGCCTCCGCCGCTCTCTGTCCCACCGAGTGAAGGCTCGACGGGTTGCCGTACGTCACGTCAAAATACGGCAGCATTGCCTCGATCGCGGTACGGCTTGTCTTCGTCGTTGCCGCATTGTCCACATAAATTTCCTTCATGATCTATCTCCGTTCCGCCGCCCCGAGGGACGGCTCAAATGCCTTTGAAATGCGCCCTCCCGCCTTTGTCGGGTGGGGCTTTTTTTCTGCATTTTTATTATAGCACATAATTCCTACCTTGTCAATAGGGTTTAGCCGTTTTGCGGATTTTTGCGGATTTTATACCAAAAAATCCCGCCCTCCGACCGTCAAACCGTCCCATCCAACAAATCCTGCAAGGAGACGGTCGTGAGATACTCCTCGATCAAGGTGTCGAGCTTCTGCCACATCGGAAGCGTGACACACCCGTCCGCGTGATCGCAGTCGGGGACCTCTCCCTTTCCAAGGCAAGCCACGGGTGCCATACTCTCCTCGGTGAGGCGTAAGACCTCGAATACGTTATAATCGGAAGGATCGCGCGTCAGGCGGTAGCCGCCCTCCTTTCCGCGCAGGGATTCCACCATCCCCGCCCGATTGAGAAGCGCAACGATCGCTTCCAGATATTTGATCGGCGCCTTTTGCCGCTCGGCGATCGTTTTGAGCGACAGAAATCCGTCGCCGCCGCTCCGTGCAAGCTCGATCAGAATGCGAAGGGCGTACCGCCCCTTTGCGGATACCATCATCATACGGTGATACCGTCCTTTCTTCCTTGGCGCATATTCGCGAAAACGCGGTGACCGCGGCGAATTATGGCGCATATACTGTGTTCGGAGACCGTCCATCCGCGCGTCTCCCAATGCAAAAATCCGCATCGAAAGAGCTTCGCTCGGGAAAGGCCTCAGCGTGAAAATTCAGTGCGTTTATACCCGAAGCTCACTGTTTCACGCACAAATCAACCCTAAAAATGGGACCCGATCCCATTTTTGCCGCAGAGCGACCCGGGTTGATTTCAAAATACATTTGTGCCGCCGCAGGGCGGCAGAATGGAGACGATTATGTCAAAATGTGATAAAAGGGCACGAACCCCCACAGGGGTGTCTGCCTCGGTCGCAAGCATCGTTACAAATCTCGTGCTTGCCGCAGTAAAGCTCCTGTGCGGCATTCTTTGCTCTGCACCCTCGCTCGTGTCGGATGCCGCCCATTCGGCAGCCGATCTCTTCAGCACGTTGATCCTCCTCGTCGGACTTCGCCTGTCCGAGAGATCCCCCGACAAAGCACATCCGTACGGGCACGAGCGGTTTGAATGCCTCGCGTCGATCCTGCTTTCGGGCGTGCTTCTCATGACGGGGCTCACGATCGGAGTCTCCGCCGTGCGCGGCGTTCTGTCACGCGCCTATCTCGACACGTCGCCCCCCGAAACGGCAGCCGCCGTCGTCGCGTTCCTCTCGGTCGCTGTAAAGCTCGCGCTGTCACGCTATATGAGCGCGGTCGCCAAAAGGATCCGTTCGACCTCCCTCCGCGCGGAGGCTCTGCATCAGATCTCGGACGCACTCGCGTCTCTCGCGGCACTTCTCGGGATCGTAATGGCGCTCCTCGGCTTCGGGGTGTTCGAGCTGCTTGCATCGATCGTCATCGCAGGCTTTCTCCTGCACGCCGCATACAGCATCTTCAGAGAGGCGGCGATGCAACTGATCGACCGCTCGGCAGACGAAGAAATTGAGGCGCAGATCTATGACGCCGTCAAAAGCGTTGACGGGGTCGTATCGGTCGAAAAGCTTTACACCCGTCTTTTCGGCTCGCGCATTTATGTCGAAGCAGAGCTGATGCTCGACGCCTCGCTGACGCTGTCCGAATGCACACCGATCGTCCTTCGGGCGCGCGAATGCATCCTTTCTTCCCTACCCGACGTCAAGGGCTGTACGGTCACGGTCGTTCCGAAAAACGGCGCGTGATCCCCGTCAGAACTCCGAAAGAAGGCGGGAGAAGAGATCGTGCTTTGCGCTCGCCGACTCGTAAGCACCCTTGTAGTCGCCCGCCTCTCTCGCGCAGATCTCCTGATCGCGGAAGATCTCGTAAAGAACGGGAACGGGAAGCCGCTCCCCCTCTCCGAGAACCGCGCGGATCGCCTCGAAAGCCCCCGCGTGATCTCCCTCCCTTATGAGGAGAAGCACCTCGACGTGCATCGCGAGAAGGGGCGCGTTGACCTGCAGCGCCGAGCGCGCCTCGGTGCTTACACGGCGGAATTCCGCAGGCGGCACCTCCTCACGTTCGAGCGCGTCAACGATCAACGCATACGCGCAAAAGGGATCTGCCGATGCCGCGGAAAGCGGCACCCCCTTTTCGGTCGCGAGCGTCTCGACACCCGAGTAAAACGCCTCCGAAAACCGCGTGATATAGCGCGACAGCACCGATACCTCGGCGTAAACGTGCGAGGCGTTGTAGCGTGTCGCATCGGCGTAGGAAACGGCACGCTCCAGATGCTCAGCGACCGCGTGGAGATTGCCCTCCGCGATCTCCTCCACCGCAAGCGCGATCGAGGATTCCGCCGATAAGAGATTCAGCTCGTCGTCATCGGGAAAACCGAGGGCGCGGCAAAGATCGAGGCAGATGCGGTATTCGCCCGTCGCATAGGCGAGACGGATCTCTCCGATCGCCGCCGCCCGACGGTACATATCATCCTCCGAGTCGTCGGCAAGCAGGTACGCGGGCGAAACGTGAAGCCTGTCCGCGAGATACGAAAGACTCGAAAGGGACGGCTCGGAATTGCCGTGCTCGATCAGGCTGAGCATACTGCGCGTGATCTTGTCACCCGCAAGCTCGGACTGCGTGAGCAGCTTCTCCTGCCGCAGATTTTTCACCTTTCTGCCGATTCTTTCCTTCATATCTTCCCTCTTTTCTGTGTAAAGCCGTACATGGATTAGTTTTTTCGTGATCTTCTATATTATACCAAAAAGGTAGGAAAAAGTCAAGGGGGATCACGCCGTAAAAGAAAAGGGGCTGAACCGCTCGGTTCAGCCCCTCTTTGGTATTATTCCTTGCTGATCACTTTTTTCTGCCAGGACGTCTTTCCACACTTCGGACAGCGCATATACCGCGTTCTGCCCATATGCATAGCCATAAAAACGCTGCCGTATTTCGGAACGTACTTATGTCCGCATTTGCGGCACGCATAGTACCCCGCCGTCTGCTCGATCTTCAGCATAAACGGAGTAGCGACGAGAAACGGCACAAATCCGATCAGGATCAGTAAAATTCTCAACCATTCCTCCATCATAACAAGCGACGCAACCATCACGAGGGCAAACATAACTGCGGTGCAGAGTACGCCGACCACGATCTCAAGCGACAACAGCCTCTTGTCTGCCGCTTCCTTCTCTTTTGCCATTTCAAGCAAATTATCTTCGAGCTTCTTATTGTAATTTTCCATTGTAATTACCTCCCCACAAAGTAAATCGTTTACCGTAATTTTGAGAACGTCACAAAGCTCGAGCATGATCGACGTGTCGGGCATTGCCCTGCCCGTTTCCCACTTCGATACCGCACGGTCTGTAATGTTCAGCTTTTCTGCGAGTTGCGCCTGCGTGAAGCCTGCCGCTTTTCTGCGCTCCGCAATGAATTTTCCTATCTTAACTAGGTCCATAGGATGCCTCCTTTCGCTATCAGTATAGCTGACGTAAAATAAAAAATCAACACACCAACGGTTGAATGTGGGGTACTCAACCGACGGTAGAGTGGGACTCAGGATCTATGGTCAAAAGAATTCTCGTGTTATCGATCGTGATCGATGCAAAATAAGAAATATCATAATTCTTACAGTTCCATTATATCATAATTTTTTGTAAAAGTAAATAGGACGCCTCATTTCTTCAGAAATTGAACCGCCCTTTTGATCAAAGCAAATCGTGATCGATTGTCAGAGGCACCCGACTTTATATTCTTTGAAGATGTGAACACAAATATTCGTAGGGGCGATTCATGAATCGTCCCTACGGTAACGTAACAAAAAGCCCTGCCGTAGCAGAGCTTTTTGTATATCGAAATAATCCCAAACGGGTGATTATCTCTTCGAGTTTTAAGATCACCGTTTGATATCGTGAATATCGCCCTATAAAGTGTTGCACCAAATTTGCACCAAAATCACATCAACATTCAACGCTGTTCAGCTCGACAAATTGGAATTTGTCAGTATTACAACTGCTTAATCTCATTGGCAATCACAGCCACAGCTTTTTCGTTTGTATCAATTTTAATGGTATCCAATGCTTGATACATCGGTATTCTTGCTATGCTTCTCTCAATTACATCTTCAGAGCGAATACCTCTTTCTACATCCATTGATAATCTTTCGCACAGAGTCTTTTCATCCGCTACAAGCGAGACGCATTTCACCTCACAGTTCTG
>JAZNOQ010000156.1:0-32343 GCA_045589215.1 Eubacteriales bacterium | reverse complement strand
GCAGGCACAGCGCCAGCTTACCGAGGGCATCTGCGACCTCGTGGGCTTCGGGCGGATGTGGCTGGCCTACCCCGCCTTCTACCGCGACTACAGGGAAGGGAAGTTCACCCCCAAAAAGTGCTGTGTCGCCTGCTCCAAGTGCACCGAGCTCATGCGGGCGGGACAGGTGTCGGGGTGCGCCGTCTTCCACGAATACTACCGTGACCTGTACAAGCAGGTCTGCGTTCCATCCTGAACCATCCACAAGGAGGAAATCACTGTGTATATGCTGACCACCTACGAGAAGCTTTTCTGCGAGGCTCTGGACACGAGCATCCCCGCCCTGGCAGACATCGACGTAACCTTCCATGAAAAGGGAATTGAGGTCGCCGAGAAACAGTTGGCTGATTATATCCGCGCCTCCTTGCGGACAGAGGACTATTTTACCGTACCCTACCACGATCGGGAGAACGTGTGGTGCGACCCTGCCGACAGCGAGCTTGCGGCCGCCGAGAAGATTTTGTCCGGCGAGCTCCGCTCCTGCGGATTCCCCCATAAATTCCCCGATACCGCCTCGGTGGATTGGGCGTGCAATCCCACCCCCAATCAGTACGCCGAGTGGACGTGGCAGCTCTCCCGCCACCACGAATGGCGATGCCTGGGCTACTGCTACCGCCACACGGGAGACGAGAAGTACACCAAGGCCTTTGTTGACCTGATGATGAGCTGGTGCGAGCAGGCTACCTGCCCCGCCGACGCCCCCTTCTACGCTACCAAGTGCTGGCGCACCATCGAGGCGGGGATCCGCATGACCCTCAGCTGGCACTACGCCTTTTTCGCCTTCATCCGCTCCCCCCTCATGACGGACCACGTCATCATCACCTTCATCCGCTCTATCTGCGACCACGGCTACCGTCTGCGGCATTTCGGCAGCGGCGGCGGCAACTGGCGGGCCATGGAGATGGCGGGGCTGGCTCACATCGCCATGCTGTACCCCTTCCTGCGGGAGGCCCCCGAGTGGGGGAATCGGGCGTTTTCGGTGCTGGAGGCGGAGCTGGACAACCAGATCTACGCCGACGGCTTCCAGTTCGAGCTGTCCACGAACTACCACGACGTGGTCATCGTCAACTACCACCGTGTCTTTGCCACCGCCCGCGCCATGGGCTACCCCGTTCCCGATGGACTGGCGAAAAAGCTCCTCCGCCTCTTTGAGCTGGACATCCACGTCACCTGCCCCGACGGCCGCTACCCCGACCTCAACGACGGAAGCCGCTCCTCCCTCGCCTACTGGTGCGGGATCGGACTGAACTATTTCCCCGACCACCCCGCCATCCGCTGGTTCGCCACCGAGGGCAGAGAGGGTCAGCCTCCCGCCTACACCTCGGTGGCCCTCCCCTACTCGGGTCTGGCCTTCATGCGGACGGGCTGGGAACGTGACGACCTCTGGTGCTTCATGGACGCAGGGGACTTCGGCCGCGGCCACCAGCACGAGGACAAGCTCAATATTCTGCTTTCGGCCTACGGCAAGAATCTCCTCCTTGACGCAGGCAACTACGCCTACGACGACTCCCCCATGCGCCGCTTCGTGCTGGACACCCGCTCCCACAACTGCGCCCTGGTGGATGACATGGGCCAAAACCGACGGGGCCGTTACTCCTGGCGGGACGAGCCGCTGGACGGCTACGCGGGGATGAAGTGGAGATTTTCTCCCACGGTAGATACTGTAGAGGGTATCTACAACCAGGGCTTTGGCCCGGATTTCCTGGCCGTGACCCACCGCCGTAAGCTCATCCTGTTCAAGGAGGGTCTCGCGGGAAGCCAACCCTTCGCGCTGGTGGCGGATCGCTTCACCGCGGAGGACGGGGCGGCCCACGTCTTTGCCCCCTCCTACCAGCTGGGCTTTGAGCCCTACACCGATGACGGAAACGTCTTCACCGCCGATCACGGCGATGGCGTGACCTTGACCCTGATCGCCTCCGTCCCCCACACCGTGGTGATGGGGCAGACCGAACCCCTCTTCCTGGGCTGGCGCAAGCGGTACGATAACGCCGCCGCCGTCAACGAAGCCGTTCCCGCTCCCTGCGTCCGCTACCCCGTGACGGGTAAGACCGCCCGTATTGTCACCGCACTCTGCCCCTCCAAGGATGGCGGCAAGACCGTGGCTGAGGTGATCGCCTCCCGCGACGTCGGTGACACCGCCGTGACTCTGCTCTTCACCGACGGCACGAGTTTGACCGTGAACGAGGCTGACTACCCCTGCTCCGATGACGGAGCGGAGAAGCTGTATCATCCATAAGGAGAAAACGCTATGAAAATTGCCATTGTAACCGGCCTCGCGGGGGGCATCGGCAAGGCCTCAGCGCTGCTGTTGGCACAAAAGGGCTACGCCGTGGTGGGCATGGGACGGAATCCCTCCCCCGACCTGTCGGATTTTGAGGGGTACGACGTGACCTATATCCCCGGGAGCATCGACAACCCCCCCGACCGCGCCGCTCTGGTACGGGCCGCCGCTGAAAAGGGGGAGCTTTCTGCCCTTGTCAACGTGGCGGGAGTCGCCCCCAAGGTGCGTACCGATATTTTGGAGATGACCGAGGAGAGCTACGACTACGTCATGGGCATCAACACCAAGGGGACTCTGTTCCTCACCCAGGCCGTGGCCAATGTCATGGTCAAGCAGGGCAAGGGCGGCTCCATCGTCAACATTTCCTCCTGCTCGGCCTACACCTCCTCCACCTCCCGCGGAGAATACTGCATCTCCAAGGCGGGGGTGGGGATGATCACCAAGCTCTTTGCCGACCGCCTGTCGGGGGAGGGCATCACGGTCAACGAGATCTGCCCCGGTATCATCGCCACGGGCATGACCGCCGCCGTCAAGGAGAAATACGACCGCCTCATCGAGGGAGGGCTTGTCCCCCTGGGCCGCTGGGGGCAGCCCGAGGACGTGGCCCGCGCCGTGCTGGCCCTCTGTGACGGCACCTTCGGCTATACCACGGGCGCCTCCCTGATCGTGGACGGCGGTATGCACATACGGAGTCTGTGAATATGGAACGGAAGCATAGGTATCATACCCTGGTCATCGGCACGGGCTGTGCGGGCTACCACGCCGCCGAGCGTCTGTGGCTTATGGGCGTGCGGGATATCGCCATCCTGACCGAGGGTGTCAACTGCGGCACCTCCCGCAACACAGGTAGCGACAAACAGACCTACTATAAGCTCTCCCTCTGCGGCGGCGAAGGGGACAGCGTGCGGGAAATGGCCCGTACCCTCTACGACGGGGGAGCCGTTATGGGGGAGACCGCGCTCTGCGAGGCGGCCTATTCCACCCGCTGCTTCATGCACCTGGTGGAGCTGGGTGTTCCCTTTCCCACCAATGAGTTCGGGGAATACGCGGGCTACAAGACCGACCACGATCCCAGGACCCGCGCGACCTCCTGCGGCCCTCTGACGTCGAAATATATGACCGAGGCACTTGAACGGTCGGTTCTTTCGAAGGGGATCGAGATCATCGACTACACACGTGTTATCAAGATCCTCACCGAGGACGGTGCAGTTACGGGAGTCGCGTGTGCCAATACGCTTACGGGAGATCTCTCGGTGATCGCCGCGAAAAACGTGATCCTCTGCACGGGCGGTCCTGCGGGGATCTATCTGAACACCGTTTATCCCGAGAGCCAGCACGGTGCGACGGGACTTGCGATCGATGCGGGTGCGGCACTTTCCAATATGGAGGAGTGGCAGTATGGCATTGCAAGCACCAAGTTCCGTTGGAATTTGTCGGGTACGTATCAGCAGGTCCTACCGAGATATATTTCGGTCGACGAAAACGGAAATGAGAGCGAATTCCTTTACGAGAAGCTCGGAGACGCTTCGCTCGGTCTGATCTTCCTCAAGGGCTATCAGTGGCCCTTTGATACGAGAAAGACCGAGGGCTCATCGAAGGTCGACCTGCTCGTTGCCGACGAGATCAAGAGCGGCAAGCGTGTCTATCTCGACTTTATGAGAAACCCGAAGGGGCTCGAAAATGGCTTCTCGGTTCTTCCCGAGGAGGCTTATACCTACCTCGAGCGCTCGGGCGCGCTGTTTGGAACGCCCATCGAGCGTCTTGCGAAAATGAACATCGGTGCGATCGAGCTTTATGCCGATCATGATATCGATCTCTACAAGGAATACCTTGAGATCGCAGTCTGCGCCCAGCACTGTAACGGCGGTGTGGCTGTTGACGGCGATTGGCAGACCGAGATCAAGGGGCTTTACGTTGCGGGTGAAGCGGCAGGCACGTTCGGTGTTTACCGTCCGGGCGGAAGCGCGCTGAACTCAACGCAGGTCGGAAGCCTGCGCGCGGCGGAGCATATCGCAAAGAAGGAGGAGGACGGCGACCGTCCCGCACCGCGCTTTGCACTCCCCCGCATTTCGATCGGGGAGAGCAATCTCGATAAGATCAGAAAAGAGCTGCAGACCGAGATGAGCCGCGTTGCGGACTTCGACAGAAGAACCGACGGCATGAAGGCGCTTTTCGATCGGGTAGATCGCCTGTGCGAATGCTTCTTCGAAACGGCTGTGATCGCAAACGATCGACAGATCGCGGCTCTGTATCAGCTTTACGATATGGTGCTTACCCAGCGTTCGACCCTTTCCGCGATGATCTGCTCCGCAGAAGCGATCGGCACGCACGGCTCTGCGTTCGTTGACCGCGAGCCCGACCGAAATGTGACGACACGAGACACGCGCACGCTGACACGCGGCGGCGAGTCGTACCTTGAGAAGGCATCGCCGATGCCGGACCCCGAGCTTTGGTTCGAGACCCTTCTCGCACGGAAAAAGCAGGAGATGGACCGTGAAAGAAACAGAGTATAATCTTGGCTTAGTTTCGGTTTCCTTTCGGAAGATCGCCCCTGAGGAGATCCTCTCGGCGGCACGCGATGCGGGACTTTCCTGTATTGAATGGGGAAGCGACGTCCACGCTCCGTGCAAGGATACCGAGCGTCTGTATGAGCTTGTGGAGCTTCAGAAAAAATACGGCATTACATGCTCGTCGTACGGAACCTATTTCCGTTTTCTTGAGACTCCGATCGAGGAGCTGACGGATTACATCAACGCCGCAAAGATCCTCGGAACCGATATTCTGCGCCTGTGGTGCGGAAGAAAGAACGGTGAAGGCTACACGGAGGACGAAAAGAAGGAGCTGTTCGCACAGTGTCGGGCGGCGGCGGATATTGCCGAGCGAGAGGGTGTTACCCTGTGCTTGGAGTGCCATAAAAACACCTATACCGAGCGGCTCGAGGATGCTCTCGAATTGATGGAGGCGATCCATTCTCCGCACTTCCGTATGTATTGGCAGCCCTTCCAGTGGAAGGAGATCGAGGACAACCTCGCTTATGCCGAACAGATCGCACCCTATGCTTGTCACATTCACGTTTTTCAGTGGAAGGACAAGCTGAAGCTTCCGCTCAGAGACGGCATGGAAGAATGGAGAGGATATCTTTCGAAATTCTCCGTTCCGCGCACCCTTCTGCTCGAATTTATGCCCGACGGAAATCTGTCCACTTTGAAAACCGAGGCGGCAACGCTTAAAACGATTGTAGGAGGAGAAGAATGAAGGCGATATTCTTAACGAGAAAGAAGAAGATGTGCCGCAAGGTCTATCCCGAAGACGTAATAGAAAGACTGCGCGAGCGCGTCGAGCTTGACGGGACGGTCTATGATAAGGATGATATTCTTGCTTCCCGCGAGAATTTTGTCGATACCGAGATCATTTTCTCCACATGGGGAATGCCCGAGTTTTCGGAGGAGGAGATCAAGACGATCTTCTCGCGCCTCAGATGCATATTCTATGCGGCAGGAACGGTGCAGAAATTTGCACGCCCCTTCCTCGCCTGCGGTGTCAAGGTATTCAGCGCGTGGGCGGCGAATGCCGTTCCCGTTGCCGAGTATTCGGTGGCACAGATCATTCTTGCGGGTAAGAGCTTCTATACACAGACGCGCCTCATGGCACAAAAACGGCTCGACGACGCAAAGACGCGAAAGGCATCGAGTGTCGGAAGCTACCGCGGACGCGTGGGGCTGATCGGCTGCGGCATGATCGGCTCGCTCGTCGCCGAGATGCTGAAGGGATACGTTCTTGACGTGTGTGTCTTTGATCCCTTCCTCTCCGAGGAAAAGGCGAAGGCATTGAACGTCACTCCCGTCACGCTTGACGAGCTGTTCCGCACCTGCCGCGTTGTATCGAACCACCTTGCGAACAACGAAGCGACGAAGGGAATACTCCGTTACGAGCATTTTTCGTCAATGCCCGAGTACGCGACCTTTATCAATACGGGTAGAGGCGCGCAGGTCGTCGAGGCAGATCTCGTTCGTGCGCTTTCCGAGCGTGCGGATCTCACGGCTGTGCTTGACGTGACCTATCCCGAGCCTGCAGAGCTTTCCCATCCGTTCTATACGCTTGAGAATTGCTTCCTGACGCCCCACATTGCGGGCAGTATGGGCGACGAGGTCGTACGTATGGCGGAATATATGGCAGAGGAATTCGAGCTTTATCTCGACGGAGAGCCTTGCCGATATGAGGTCAATATGAAAATGCTGGAAACGATGGCGTGAAAAGCGAACAAGGGGCTGAGCCTAAATGACTCAGCCTCTTTTCTTGACGTGTTGCTGTAAAATTGATCTGCCGTGTGAAAAAACGCTCGATTGTTTACATAAACGCGCTTTACATTGGGGAAAAGTAGTGATATAATATTATCCGAAAGAAATTTTCGATGTTAGCCTTTACGTTAAAATGAAGAGAGAGGAACGAGATAGATGAACAACAAGAAAACCCTGGAGGACGTCAGAAGGATATTTGAGGGCGACCGATTTGCAACCGAGAATGGAGCCGTGATAGAAGAGGTCGGTGATCACAGCGCGACCTGCAGCCTCGTCATTACGGATTCGCACCGCAATGCGATGGGTGCCGTCATGGGTGGGACGTATTTTATGCTTGCGGATTTCGCTTTTGCGGTTGCGGCGAATTGGGAAAATATGGGATGCGTATCGCTCCGCGCCGATATTTCCTTTTTGGGCACTGCAAAGGGAGAAAAGCTGATCGCGAGGGCGACTTGCGTAAAGGACGGAAAAAGCACTGTCTGCTACCGCGTGGATGTGACGGATGATTTGGGAAATCTGACGGCCACGGTCACGACAACGGGGTATCGCATCAGGTAATGAAACGATAGAGATAAAACAAAAAGCCGATGCTGATGCATCGGCTTTTTGTTGTGATATCGATGCAAAACAGATCCAAACAAGACTACCGTACAAAAACAGTCCGTGATTTTTTTCGTGGGGGTACACGTATCACTTGGCGGTGAGGGGAGCTTCTATAATCTTATTCATTCGTTTATCTGTTCCGACTGAGCATCAGCAAGGGGGATCGTAAGGGCAATGTAGGAGGCAAAGCCATGGTCAAGACTACCGTTTCCATTCCTATATTCCCAAAGGGTATTTGTTGTGCGGCTCATATCAATACAAAATGTCTCTAAATTTTTCGCTAAAAGCTTGCTGTCTTTCATATTCATAAGCACGTTCATTCTGAGATAAAGCCCTATAAACGCATTCTTAGGACAAAATTGATTCCCATCGGGAACAAAGCTTTGAAAATCGTCAATTACGTAATCCTTTAGCTTCTTATATTCGGGAGCATCAAGATCGACACCACCGTACAGTATAGCATAGTATTGACACGCCTCGGAGATATGTTTTTGATTTTCAAGTGTTCCGTCGGCAGATCTTATTGCATGATCGACGAAAACCTCACCGTTAAACGAAAGCTCTTTCGTCTTTTGGCGTATATTTTCAGCTTTAGCCAAAAGCTCGGGAAGTGAAAAGGTTTTTGCTACTGAAGACAGCACAGCACTGTAAAGAAAGTTCGTGGGATAATTGACATTCTGCGTCCAAGAGTTAGCGGACGACCATTCAACGAAGTTCCACGAAGGAAGATCCTCGAGCAATCCGTCGGAATTTTCATATCGCGCGAGAAAGTTCAACACGCCCATAACTGAGGGCTTAAATATTTCTTTGTCCATATCCGGTCTGCGTTCGTTAAGATATTCGCAGACCTCAAGAACGTACCACATATCCCATTGAGGAATAAACTTGTTGTTTTGATGAGCATCACTCGGATAGCACATAGGAAGAACTCCCTCGGGAAATGTTCCGTCTCCACGATAAAGCACATAGTTCTCGAGAAAGGCATCCTCAACTGCAGTATTCCCAAAGAAAAAATATTCTGCACGACCGGTGAAAAAAGAATCGCAAAGCCAACCTGCACGCTCGCGGGATGGGCAGTCAGTAAAAATATCTACAGCATTGTGTGCAAAAGTGCGGAGCGCCGATCTGTAGATCTCATTATGCTCGGGCTTTTGGAAGATTCGAGGAATAGCTGAACTCATATCTCGCTCAAAGGTGCGGTATCCAATCGATTTTACGGTCACTTCTCCTTTTTTTACAAAAACAGCAACGTGACGAAATGTGTATGGTTCAAAGGACTCCTCACTCGCCTCGCCCGCAGAGAGCTTATACTCTATAACACTCTGCATATTTATTTTGCGAAAGACAAAGGTTTCTTTCTCACACAGCTCGCTGAAGGCGATGATAATATCACATTCCTCGTTCACGTCGGCAAAAAAGCGCAAAAATCCTGTTATGATCATATCAAAATCGACCATCAGCCATTCTCCTGCGGACAGCGTTATTGGAAGCTCTCCCTCGCCTGATATCTTACGTTTCTCTACGCCCCCTATATAGCGATACGGCTTATTTTTGATCTCCTCGGCAGGAAAGATCCCGTATTCCGGCTCTTTTTCAGGCGGAAAGCTATAAGCGTTTTGCTTTCTTCCCGTGCCGAACTCTCCCGAATGGATACGCTCGTCGTCAGTTTCAAGGAAAGCTCCACGAGACATATACTTGTAAGTATCTGAAACTATGCAGGATGCCAACGGAACACGTCGGGGGATAAACGTAATATCGTGCGCCACCGGGACAGCTTGAACAGTGCGCTTGGTTGAAAGACTATCGTCATAAATTTCGCTGAAATGTCTCTGAACGGAATATCTTTCTACCTTGCGTTCGCGTCGCGTGTTTTCAAAACAGTCAAAATCTCTGCCTGTGTATTTTTTAACTATGCCGTTCTCTGTAATTTCCGCGCAAAGGAAGGACTCCCTCAAAACGGTGGACAGACTTTTGCAGTGATATCCCGCCACTTCTATAACGATCTCATTGTTTTCGTTATCGGAGCTCTTTATACCGGACAGATCGTATGAATCTACTCTTGCATATCCGTTAGCAGTTCTCGCCGGACCGAAACCGACAAAATTTCCATTTACGGTGAGACGGTAAAAATCCGAAGCGGCAATATCTATAGTAACATTATTGAGCGAATCTACTGTCTCCTGAAAAATCAGATGGCGATTCAGCTTATCAATATTATTCAAATACTTACCCCATACGGGGATTGCCTTTGAAAACATATTAAACCTCCGAAAGCAATAGCTTTTTTCAGCTCATTATAGCATACTTCAAAATGAAAGTCAATATAGAGAATGTCGGGCACCACACCGCAGCCGTAACCCAATTGGATTAGTTTTTTAATCTCGCTCATTGTGGGGCGGTGGTGCGGCTTTTCCCTCCAAAACATAGTCGCCTCACGCGCTCCGCGCCGAGGCTCCTTGTTTTGTCACTCGCTCGGCTTCACTTCATCGCCCACCGGGCGCGTTCGCCTCGCTCCCCCTTCGAGTCCTTCTTTTCCGCTAAAGGTAAAAAGAAAGCACCCGCTATGCGGATGCTTTCTTTTTACAGGGGCAGAAGGACTCGCCCGCCTGCGGGCGGAGCGGTGGCGCGGGAAAACACCACACTGTGGTTTTTTCTGACACGCGCCCTTCGAGTCCTTCTTTTCGGCTGAAGGTAAAAAGAAAGCATCCGCAAGCGGATGCTTTCTTTTTACAGGGGCAGAAGGACTCGAACCCACGACCCTTGGTTTTGGAGACCAGTACTCTACCAACTGAGCTATACCCCTGTATTTTTATGTGTGCGGATTGCCCGTACTCGGGTATTATAGCACATTCTTTCTTGTTTTGCAAGGGGTTTTTCGAAAAATATTTGATTTTCTTCGAAATCTTTTTGTTCTTTTGCGGTGATTTGAATTTTTCGTGGCAGTTTGATGAATTTTCTTCCCGATATTGTATCTCGTAAGATTTTATGGTATAATGGAGAAAACCTCTGCGCCTTAGCGGATTTTTGATAGATTTTGATTGAAATGTGAGACGAACGGTTATGAAGATTATTTTGGCATCGCGGTCGCCGCGGCGGCGCGAGATCCTTTCGGGGCTTGGATTTTGCTTTGATATTGTCAGTGCGGACTGTGACGAAACGTCTGAAACCGTCGATCCTGTATGTCTTGTGCGGGAGCTTGCGCTTCGGAAGGGGCGCGCCGTGCGAGAGCTTCTTTTTTCGGAGGGCAAGGCTCTTACGGATACGTTGATCATTTCCGCCGACACGGTCGTCTCGGTGGATGGAGAGATCCTCGGGAAGCCGAGGGACGAAAGCGAGGCGGTCTCGATGCTTTCACGCCTTTCAGGGCGATCGCACCGTGTGATCAGCGGTATTGCGCTTTTTTCGGGAGAGCGTGAGATCTCCGCTGCGGAGGAGACCGAGGTGTTCTTTTCGGAGGTTTCTGCTCGAGAGATCGAGCGATACGTCGCGAGTGGCGAACCGATGGACAAGGCGGGGGCTTACGCCGTACAGGGCGGCGCGTCCTTATGGATCGAGCGCCTTTCGGGCGACTACTTCAACGTTGTCGGGCTGCCCGTGCATCGGCTTGAGCTACTTGTGCGTGAGTTTCTTGGGTGTTCCCTGCTTGATTTGGACCGTTACAGCGACATCTGAAAATTCGGATGGATAATTAGAAGGGACGGCGAAATGAAATTGCGAAGAATTATGGCGTTATGCCTTGTACTGTTACTTACGTGTTCTCTGTTCGTTTCCTGCGAAAAACCCACGCGGGAAGAAGAGACCACAGAGGGGATCGAAACAACGGGCGGTGACACCACCGATGAAACGACCGAGGGGGAGGCCGAGGCAACGCCGAAAAAGCGTGTTGCTTTGACCTTTGACGACGGACCGCAGCACTATGAGGAACGCACGAAGGCGATCGTGGATGAACTGTCGAAATACGGCTTCACTGCGACCTTTTTTGTGGTCGGCAATCGCATTGCGGGCGGGGACGCGCTTTCCTATATGGTGGAAAAGGGATGTGAGATCGGCATTCACGGCTTCACGCATGAGATCTATTACGACACCTGCACCGACGAGCAGTACGAAAATGAGATCGGGCAGACGCTTGAGAGGATCGAGCGGGCGGTTCCCGGGTATAACGTGCGCTTGATGCGTCCCGTCGGCGGGCGGATCTCTGAAGCGCGCCTTGCGGCATCTCCGTATTCGGTTATTATGTGGAGCGTTGATCCCGAGGACTACGAATACAGATATTCGAAAGGCGATTCGGACGAGGTTGCGGACGGGAAGGTCAATGCGGTCGTCGAAAACGTTATGCGTGCCGTGAAGGACGGCGACGTCATACTGATGCACGATATCTATGAAAGCACCTATGACGCGACCGTGATCCTTCTTAGGCGGCTTTATGAAGAAGGTTACGAGGTTGTTACGGTTTCCGAGCTTTTCGGAGACGAGCTTACGGCGGGGCGTAGCTATCGGAGAAAGGGATGAGTCAACTCATCCCTTTTCTTTGGTAATAAAATTTTGGAGTTGAAGCGAAAAATCAAGATAACCTATTGACAAACCTCGGGAAAGGTGTTAAAATGACACTTGAACAGTTGTTCAAATATAAAATCAGAGGAGGACACCGTGACAGAAAAGAAAATAGTCTGTGCTTGTGATACCGATCCCGCGCCGCACTGTGCGGATACGGTCGTACACGATGCCGTTCTCGCGGGTGTGAGAGAGAGCATTCCATCCGACGAGCACCTCTACGCGCTTGCCGATCTTTATAAGGTGTTTGGGGACAGCACGCGCATTCGTATTCTATATGCCCTTTTTGAGGCAGAGCTGTGTGTGTGTGACATCGCCGCGCTTCTGTCGATGAGCATTTCTGCGATCTCGCATCAGCTTCGCGTTCTGAAGCAGGCACAGCTTGTGCGTTACCGCCGCGACGGAAAAACGGTCTACTATTCGCTTGCCGACGATCACGTCAGAACGATCCTCGGTCAAGGGATGGAGCACGTCGAGGAGTGAGAGATGAGCGGAATGCTCATAACTTCCCGTAGGGACCGGCGTCCTCGACGGTCCATAGCAGTAAGAATTCACCCCGAGATCATTCGGAAACCAAACTACACATAAAAGGAGTCAACACAATGAAGAAAACCTTTGAAATGGAAGAGCTTGACTGCGCGCATTGCGCGTCGAAAATGGAGACTGCGATCGGTACAATCGATGGTGTTACGTCTGCTTCGATCAACTTTTTCGCGCAGAAATTGACGATCGAATTCGCAGACGGCGCTGATGAAAAGCGCATCATGAAAGAGGCGCAGAAGGCCTGCAAGAAGGTCGACTCCGCCTGCCGTATTCTTCTGTGATCATGAAGCGGCTGACGAGAAAGCAAAGAAGGATGCTCATACGCATCCTTCTTTCGGCTGTCATCTTCTTCCCTCTCCTCATTCTCAAGGAGACGGGGGCGTGGGATTTCTTCGGAGATCCGTATGCGGAGCTTTCCTGTTTTATTCTTCCCTACGTGATCATTGGTTACGACGTTTTGTGGAAGGCGATCCGCAACATTCTGCGCGGCAGGGTGTTTGACGAATGCTTTCTGATGACTGTCGCCACGGTTGGCGCGCTTTTGCTTGGGTTTCTTCCCGGTGGCACCACCGAAAACGCCGAGGCGGTCGGAGTCATGCTTTTTTATCAGGTCGGGGAATTTTTCCAGAGCGTTGCGGTCGGAAAAAGCCGTCGTTCGATCGCTTCCTTGATGGAGCTACGGCCCGACATTGCAAATCTTGTGACGAGTGACGGCGAAACGGTCGAAACGGATCCTGAGGAGGTGGCGATCGGCAGTACGATCCTCGTGCGTCCCGGAGAACGGATCCCGCTTGACGGCGAGGTCCTTGATGGCTTTTCGATGCTTGACACGGCGGCGTTAACAGGTGAATCCCTGCCGCGCGAGGTCGCCCCCGGCGATACAGTGGTCAGCGGATGCGTCAATATGAGTGGTGTACTACGCATTCGCACGACGAAGGAATTCGGGGAATCGACGGCAACGAAGATCCTTGAGATCGTTGAAAATTCGAGCGCGGTCAAGGCGAAAAGCGAACGCTTTATCACGCGGTTCGCGCATTATTACACCCCGATCGTGGTTTTTGCGGCGCTTGCGCTCGCGCTGATCCCACCATTCTTTACGGGCTTTGATTTTGTCCCGTGGATCACCCGTGCGCTGACCTTCCTTGTTGTTTCTTGCCCGTGCGCGCTCGTTATTTCGGTGCCGATGTCCTTTTTCGGAGGGATCGGAGGAGCTTCGCGGCGCGGTATTCTTGTAAAGGGCGCGAACTATCTTGAGGCACTCGCTTCGGTCGAGACCGTTGTGTTTGACAAGACGGGGACGCTCACGAAGGGCTCGTTTTCGGTCGTTGAGATCATTCCCGCTTCGGGGATCGGTGAAAAGGAGCTTCTTTCGATCGCCGCGCACGCCGAACGGTATTCGACGCACCCGATCGCGCTTTCGCTCCGCGAGGCGTACGGAGAGGAGCTTTCGCCTGTGCAGGAATTCTCGGTCGAGGAGCTTCCCGGGCGGGGCGTTCGCGCGGTGCTTGACGGCGGTCAGGCATATTATGTCGGAAACGCCGCGCTCATCACGTCGATCGGATACGGGCTTCCTGCGTGTGACGCGGTCGGAACACTCGTGCACGTTGCGGATGAACGGGAATATCTCGGATGCATTGTGATCGCGGACGAACCGAAGGCGGATGCACGAGAGGCGATCTCTGCCCTCAAGCGGCTCGGAGTGAAACGAACCGTAATGCTGACGGGTGACCGATCGGCGGTCGCGGAAGCCGTTGCGGGAGAGGTCGGTGTAGACACGGTAAAGGCAGAGCTATTGCCTGCTGACAAGGTGCGCGCCGTTGAGGAGCTGCTTCGGGATACCCCCGAAAAGGCGACGCTTCTTTTCGTTGGCGACGGTATCAACGATGCGCCCGTCCTGGCGCGCGCCGACGTTGGCGTTGCGATGGGTGCATTCGGCTCGGATGCGGCAATTGAGGCATCCGACGTCGTACTGATGGACGACAAGCCGACGCGCATCGCGGAGGCGATCCGAATCGCGCGAAGGACCGTGCGGATCGTGCGGCAGAACATCGCTTTTGCGATCGGAGTCAAGGTGCTTGTGATGGTGCTTGCCGCTTTTGGTGCGGCATCCTTGTGGCTCGCGGTCTTTGCCGATGTTGGTGTCGCTGTGATCGCGATCCTCAACGCAATGCGCGCAATGCGGTCATAATTGAGAGGTAAAAATGGATAGAAAAGAAATTACAGAGAAACTGATGGCTCTCCTGCGGCAGGCGGGAGAGATCATGCTCGGTGCGCACGCGGTCGATCCGAACGGTGACGTCAGGGTCAAGCCAGGAACGTCGAATTTCGTGACCGAGTATGACGTGCGTGTGCAGGAATTTTTGATGCGGGAGATCGCGAAGATCATTCCGAACGCCGTATTCATTGCGGAGGAGAAGAAAAACGATCCTGCGGTTTTGAACGGTGAATTCTGTTTTATTATTGATCCGATCGACGGAACGACGAATTTCATTCACGACTACCGCCATTCCTGCATTTCGCTCGCGATGGTGTCACGCGGAGAAACCGTGTTCGGGGCGATCTATGCGCCCTATCTCGGGGAGCTTTTCTCTGCAGAGAAGGGTGCGGGGGCGTATCTGAACGGAAGACCGATGCGGGTTTCCGATCACCCGATGGAGCTTTCCCTCTCGACCTTTGGTACTTCTCCCTATTATAAGGACACCCTTGCAAAGAAGAGCTTTGCTCTCGCGCACGACGTTTTTCTTGCGACGGCAGATATACGGCGGTCGGGCTCTGCCGCACTCGATCTAGCGTATCTGGCGGCGGGACGGATCGACGTTTTCTTTGAGTTTATACTCTCTCCGTGGGATATTGCCGCGGGGGTCCTTCTGATCTCGGAGGCGGGCGGTATCGTGACACAGCTTGACGGCTCGCCCGTTACCCTGACGGCTCCCTGCCCGATCTTTGCGGGCAATGAAAAAACGCACCCCGTACTCCTTCGGATGGCGGAGAAGTATCGGTGAGTTGAAAATGATCAATAAATAGTTGATGCGGCGGCTGTCGGTTTCTCCTCGGAGGACGGAGCCGCCATTTTTTCTGCCCGCTCGCGGTGGCGGTTGACGAAGTAGAGACCGAGATCTACCGATACGACGAGAAGATTCAGACAGTATAGGATCAGAACGTAGGTGACGTCTCCGCCGACGAGCTTTCCCGAGATCCCTGCGAAATAGCCTACGATGATGGCGATGAGGAAGATCGGGCTTTTGCCCTTCGTCGAGTGTGAGGTTATGCTTTTATAGACCGAGATCGGCCACGAAAGACCGAAGCACAGGAGCATAACGAATTCAAGGATCTGTTGCATAATGGAAATTCTCCGTTTCTTCTTTGGATTTCTTTACCATTATACACTTGACAAATGGAAATGTAAAATATATAATTACTGTGGAATTCATAAGAAAATCTTATCAATTATCTTGCCTCACGAAAAGGAGAAGCTATGGAACTGCAAAAGCTCAGATATTTCCACACCGTTGCGACCTTCCGTCACGTTACCCGAGCGGCGGAGTCGATCTCGATCGCACAGCCTGCATTGACGCAGGCGATCCGCTCGCTTGAAAATGAGCTTGGGGTGAAGCTCCTTGTAAAGCGAGGCAGGAACATTGATTTGACCGAATACGGTGAATATCTCAAGACGAGGTTGGATCGTCTCCTTCCCGAGCTTGATGCGATCCCTGCGGAGCTGGCGCGCATGAAGGAGGAGTCGAAAGAGACTGTGAAGCTGAATATTCTCGCCGCCTCGACCTTTGTGCTAAGTGCGATCGTGCGATACAGAGAGATACATCCCGACGTACTGTTTGCGTTTTCGCAGAACGAGGAAAAGTATGATTGTGATATCGTCATCACGACCGACGGGCGGAGCCGTATGATGCGCGAGAAGCCCCTTTGCCGCTACGAAAAGGAGGAGCAGATCTACCTTGCCGTACCGCGCACCTCGCGCCACGCGCAGAAGGAAGCGATTGCCCTCGCATCGGTGCGTGACGAGGGATTCGTCATGCTGTCAAGCTCGCGCCTTTTCGGTGCGATCTGCGAGCGTCTTTGTGCGAATGCGGGCTTTTATCCGAAGCTTCTTTTTGCCTCGGATTCTCCGACTGCCGTTCAGAACCTCATCAGTACGGGGACGGGCGTAGCCTTTTGGCCCGAATATTCCTGGGGGAAGCTCAACAACGAGAACGTCGTTTTGCTTCCGATCTCCGACTGTGACGCGCGGCGGGATCTCATTGTGGAGCTATACGAACGCGTACCGCATTCCCTTCACGCGGAGGAATTTTACCGCTTTCTTTGCGGTGAGATCGCGGGATAAAACAAAAAACGACCGATCACAAAGCGAAAATTGGCAGCTTCGTGGTCGGCCGTTTCCTTTTTTGTTTTTCCGAGCTCGATGCGTTACGCGTCGATCGCGTGAAAGCTCTCGCGAGCGCGGAAGATGAGGGAGATACACCAGATGCCCGCAAGCGCTACGATTGTGTAGATGATGCGGCTGAGAAGTGCGGTCTGACCGCCGCAGATCCACGCGACGAGGTCGAAACCGAAGAGTCCGATGCTACCCCAGTTGAGTGCGCCGATCACGGTGATGATGAGCGCGATTCTATCCATAATCATAGATAAAGTCCTCCGACTTTTCTGAAATTCGGACGCTATTTCACGATTTTCTTTTGGAATGCGTCCTTTATTTCGTAGTATGGACAGTTTTTTTCGCTTTATACGATCGGTGCAAATTTTTTAAAATTTTGATTCCTTTTATACGCCTGCTGCTTCTTCGGAGGCTACGTTTTCTTCGGTCGTATAGGTGAGCGGCATTCCGTATTCGCGCTCGTAGATCTCCTTCCAGATCTCCGCGTTCTTCTGCATCAAGGTTTCGGTATTTTCACCGAGCGAGCGTCCCTTCTCGGGATAGATCGGCGGCGCTACGTGGACCGTGTATTCCTGCACGGGGAAGCCGTCTTCCCCGATGTACTCGCTGTCACGCATCGTGATGAAGCACGGGAGGACGGGAACGCGCGTTTTTGCGGCGAAGTAATAGCCGCCCGGCTGAAGGGGCTTCGGCTTGCGGTAGTTCCACCACATACTCTGCTCGGGATAAACGAGGACGAAATTGCCGTCCTTCAGGAGCGAGAAGGTCGCCTTCACCATTTCCTTTTTTGCACTCGGCGCGGATGCAAGCGGGATCGTGTTGCAGTGACGCATCAGGTAGCCGTAAAAGCCGGGGAAGGAGGTATAGTTCCCTTCCTTAATGATGCGATAGAATCCGCGGCGGTTCTTCTTCTGCCCCGATGCCTCGTATGCAAGTTCCATTGCGAAGCTGTCAAATGCGTTGAAGTGGTTGCAGGTGATGACGGCGCCGCTTTCAAGGGCTGCAAAATTTTCAATGCCGCGGATCTCGCGGATGATCAGATTCTTTTTATCGATCTGTTCCTTTACGAAGCGGTGCGCCATTGCGAAGGCGACTGTGCGGTGCATACGGCTTATCGGATTTTTGCGGAGATAATCGACCTCGCCCTTTTCGATCGGGCGTGTGGGCGGATCGTCCTCGACGTCCTCGAGGAAATTGCCGCGCTTTTCGAATTCTTCGATCTTTTTCAGGATCGCCACTCTACCCGCGTCACGGTTTGCCGTAAGGCGGTTCAGGTAATTGTCGGGTCGGTTGGTTTCTTCGATCGCGAGTGCGAGGAGCTTTTCGCCCGAAACGGCGTCGCGCCTACGCTCTTCGTCCGTATAGGTGTCGAGGATCTTTTTGATCTCCCTGTAGACCTCGGTCTTTTCTGCATACTTCCAGAAAATATCCCCGTGACGGCAATCCGCATAGTGCCACGGCTTGGAGGTCATAATGTAATGGAGGATACAGCAGTCCTCGATCGGATCGAGCAGCTCGCCGAAAATTTCGGTGTTGTAGATCTGCGGGAGGAAAAGCACGTGGTCCTTGCAGATCAGGTTCAGATAGTCCTCGTCCTGCGTTACGCGGAAATTATAGACACCGAGCATATTCATAAACTTCTCGAGAACCTTCTTCTCGCGGAAGCGGCGGCAGTTGATGAGTAGGATGCCTGCGTTGAAATATGCATTGCGATTGATGCCCATGCATTTTTCAACGTACGTGCCGTATTCGTCGACCTGTACCATCGCCTGCTCGTGGCACGCGGCGAGGTCGTAGTTGTCGACGTCATACGCATACATTTTCGAAATATCACCCGTAACGATCGTATCGCTGTCGATGTAGATCGCCTTTTTCAGCTCGGGGAACATTTCCGCAATGAAAAGTCTGAAATAGGTCGTATTAGAGTAGTAATCACGCAAGGGCAGCGTTCCGCTGACCGATTCGAGGTAGTCATTGACGCAGTTGAAGGTGATGTGGAAGGGCGGCTTTTGCATTGCAAGCGTGCGCTTCTGATTTTCCTCTCCGATGTTCGAGTGGAGAATGTGGATGTGATATTTGAAGTCTTTCGACGCGTTTTCCATCAGGGATGCGATCGACACCATCGTGAATTTCGCAAAATTGTCGTCGCAGGCGTAAAAAATATGGATGGTTTCGGTAAAATCGGGCATATGTTCTCCTTTGGCGGCTTGATCCGCAAAACGGATTTGTGGCATTTAAAAATTCGAAATATGGTTATCGAAACCATATTACCACATTTTTCTTGATTTGTCAAGGTTTATTGATAGATTTCTTCTTCAACAATTGTTGAAGAAATGTTGACTTGTCAGCTTTTTGTGCGTTATGCGTTTTTCAGGCGGTCGATCGCGTTTTGCAGGATGATCTCTGCGGAAAGCGTATCAATGACCGATTTGCGCTTTTCTCCCCGCGTGTTGGTCTCGTTCAGGAAACGAGCTGCATTCATCGTGGACATCCGTTCGTCGAAAAGTCCGATCGGAAGTCCCGTGCGCTCGGAGAGCAGGCGCGCAAGCTTTACGGCGCGCTTCGAGCGCGGCCCCTCACTGCCGTCCATGTTGATCGGGTGGCCGATCACAATGCCCGAAACGCCGCGTTTTTTTGCTTCCTCCGCGATGGCGTCGGCGGTTCGTTCGATCCCGCCGGGCGAGATCGTTCCGATCCCTGCCGAGAGCATACGAAGCGCATCGCAAATAGCGAGCCCCGTGCGCTTGTCTCCGAAATCGACGCCGAGCAAAGCTCCTGCCGTGCTTTTGAGATTTAAAATATGGTACGTGCTTGCGTCGACATTTTCGCAAGGCTGATTGTTATTGCGATCGCTCATTTGAAGCTCCTTTGGTAAAACGATTATATCATTCGGGGATCTTGAAGCTTTTCGCTTTCGAAAGCAGAGTTTCAGGCGTATTTTGACTCGGATCTTTCAAAACCTCATCGAGAAGCGCGGAAAGGATCTTGCCGATTTGCGGACCTGAAGCGATCTTGTTTGTGATTAAGTCACTTCCACTGATCGCGAGCGCACCGATCGATACGCAATCGTTGTTTTCGCGGGCGCGTTTGACGAGAGAAGCCTTGTTTTGCGTGTTAAGACCGTGCAAGGCGGCGACAGAAAGCGCACGTTCGGCGAGATCTCCGTACGCCGCAAGAAGTCTTCGTGCCTCGTATTCTGTGTCAGGGGCGGGGATCTTTCGTTCGAGGTCTGCAAGGACGGTGATATCGCGGAACTGCTTGTTGGAAAGACGGAGGCTACGCAGCCACGCTTCGGCATCCGACCTGGAGCATCCGTACAGCAAGCAACCGATGCGATCCTCGAATTCAGGTGGGAGAGAGTCGATCCTTGCGATGACGTCCCCACTCGGGAGGGTGTAGGGTGCTCCTGCGAAAATATATGGAAGAATTCCGTCGGCTTCGAGCATTTCGAGGACCGTTCGGGCGTCCTTCGCGACGGTCAAACGGCAAAATTCACTTGAAATGCGCTCGCGCGAGATGTTTTTGAGGCGCGGAGCCTCGGAAATCAAGGCTTTTCTTGTATTTTCTTCAATCGAAAAACCGAGGCGGGCTGAAAATCTGTATGCGCGCAGGATGCGCAGAGCGTCCTCCTCGAAGCGCTTTTGTGGATCTCCGACGGCACGGATCAAGCCTTTGTGAAGATCCGAAACGCCGTCGAAGCAGTCAACCACGCCGCTTTCGCGGTTCCATGCGAGCGCATTGATCGTAAAATCGCGGCGTGAAAGGTCATCGGCAATGCGATCGGAAAAGGTCACCTTTTCGGGATGGCGTGAATCGGAATACGCACCGTCGATGCGAAAGGTCGTGATCTCGATCGGACTATGATTTTTCATGACCGTGACCGTTCCGTGCTTCAGTCCCGTGGGGATCGTGTGTTCGTTTTTGAAGACCTCGAGCACCTCCTCGGGGAGCGCAGAGGTGGTTACGTCCCAATCGTTGGGCTTTTCTCCGAGCAAGGTGTCTCGGATGCAACCGCCAACGGCGTATGCGCGATATCCTGCCTCGGTCAGACGCGTGAGGACCTCACGGATCTCTGCCGGGCAATTTGCTTCAATTTTGTTCGTCATCTCGCTTCTCCGTATGCTTGCATTCTGAATTGTTATTGGCGCATGAACGCAATATATACTCATTATACCACAAAACGCGCCGTTTGTAAAGAGGGGAATTTGCGGAGCTTTCGAAAGAATATACAAATGCGCTATTGACTTTCGCTCTTGCGTGTGCTAAAATAATTTGCATAGGGAACAGACGTGTTTCACGTGAAACACGGGTGACTGCCTCTTACCCGGAAAGGCTTGGTGGCGTAATGAAAACGAGAATTGCTGTAATTGGAGCGGGACACGCAGGCATTGAAGCTGCTCTCGCGGCTGCGCGGATGGGGATCGACACGGTGCTGTTTACGATGTCGCTTGATTCAATCGCAAATATGCCGTGTAACCCGTCGATCGGTGGAACTGCAAAGGGACATTTGGTCTATGAGATCGATGCTCTTGGCGGCGAAATGGGCAGGGCTGCGGATCGCGCGACGCTGCAATCGCGAACGCTTAATACGGGAAAAGGCGCGGCTGTGCGCTCAAAGCGTGTGCAGGCGGATCGCCGTTTATATCAGCGCATTATGAAGAAAACGCTTGAGAATACGCCGAATTTGCGCCTTATACAAGCTGAAATTGTTGAGATTTTGACTGAAACGGACGATAAAAATGCCGAAAATGCTTCAAAACCAAGAATTGTCGGCGTTCGTACCGCAATCGGGGAGGAGTGGGCTTGTGAATGCGCTATCGTTGCGACGGGCACCTATCTGAATGGACGCGTGTTTGTTGGTGACAGAAATTACCCCTCCGGACCTGATGGGCTTCTTCCTGCAAATTCGCTTTCCGAATCGATCGCGAAATGCGGAATTCGTCTGATGCGCTTCAAAACCGGAACACCCGCGCGTGTGCATCGCGCGTCGATCGATTATTCTGAGCTTGAGGAACAGCTCGGTGAAGAGGATGCGATCCCGTATGCCGAGTCGAGCACGGAAAATTATCTTGAAAATGTCTCGCAGACATCCTGCCATGTGGTCTATACAAATTCCGAGACGCACCGCGTTATACTTGATAATATAGGAAGATCTGCACTCTATTCGGGTCAGATCCATGGGACGGGACCGCGCTATTGTCCATCGATTGAGGATAAGCTCGTTCGCTTTGCGGATAAGGAACGCCATCAGCTCTTTGTGGAGCCGATGGGGAGAGATACCGAAGAAATGTACATTCAAGGCTTCTCTACGTCGCTCCCGCCTGATGTTCAGCGCGATATGCTCCGCACCTTGCGGGGCTTTGAAAATGCCGAGATCATGCGTTATGCGTATGCGATCGAATACGATTGTGCCGATCCGCTCGAGCTTGAACCAACGCTCGCCTTCCGAAAGGTGAATGGCCTTTTTGGCGCGGGACAGTTCAACGGAACATCGGGCTACGAGGAAGCGGCGGCGCAGGGCTTGATCGCGGGTATCAATGCGGCACTGTATTGCAAAAATGAAGAAATGATCGTTTTGCGCCGTTATGACGGATATATCGGAACGCTGATCGATGATCTTACGCACAAGGGGACAAATGAGCCGTATCGGATGATGACTTCGCGCTCTGAATACAGGCTTCTTCTGCGCCAGGATAACGCGGATCTGCGCCTGACTCCGATCGGGCGACGTGTTGGGCTGGTCAAGGATGAACAATGGATGCGTTTTTGCAACAAAAAAGAGATTCAAGAGCTTGAAAAAACGCGTCTCGCCACTACTTTTGTTTCTCAAAACGTGGCAAATGGCTTTTTAACGCGACATGGGTTTGAGGAGATCAAGTCAGGGGTATCACTCGCGGAGCTACTCAAACGACCGACTGTTACCTATGAGATGCTACACGAGATCCCCTCGGATTGGCCTTCGCTCGATCGGCGTGCAGCTTTGACGGTCGAAAGTGATATCAAATATGAGGGGTATATTAAACGGCAGATCGAGGAGGCTGAACGCCACAAGCGGCTCGAGGCGAAGCGCTTGCCCCGAGACGTGGATTATGCACAGATCCGCGGACTGCGGATAGAGGCGGCGCAGAAGCTAAATCAGATCAAACCCGCTACGCTTCTCGATGCGCAGTCGATCAGTGGAGTAAATCCTGCGGATATTACGGTTCTGATGATTTATTTCGGGATTCGTTGACGCCGCAGTTGGGCGATGGAAAAATTGGAGAAAGTATGGAATTTGAAACATATAAAGAGTTACATGAACGAATTTTTCGAGAGAACGCTCTCGATCTGCTTTTGAATGATTCTGTTTCACGTGAAACAGGGGTTTCGAAAACTGAGGCTTTTTGGAAATTGACGGAGCATATGCTGTCTGTCAATGAGCGGATGAATCTGACGGCGGTGCGCGATCCTGAAGGCGTTATATTCTTGCACTACGTGGATTCGCTGTTGATTGCAAATGAGATTCCGAGGGACGTTACCCTTTGCGATGTCGGTTGCGGTGCGGGGTTTCCGTCTCTGCCCCTTGCGATTGCGCGTGAGGATCTGTCCTTCTTTGCGATCGACAGTACCGAAAAGAAGGTGCGATATGTGGCTGAAACGGCGGAGCTTTTGGGGCTTGCGGGACGCTTTGAGGCGCGTCCGGCACGTGCCGAAGAGCTTGGACAAGGAGAGCTGCGTGAGAGCTTTGCTTGCGTGACGGCACGTGCAGTTTCAAATTTGCGAATGCTTTCCGAGCTTTGCTTGCCGCTTGTTTCTGTGGGCGGCACCTTCCTTTCGATGAAGGGCGCGAATTGGCGATCGGAATATGAGGACGCTGAGAACGCGATCACTCTTTTGGGTGGCGTTTTGGAGTGCGCGCGCGAATTCGAGCTTTGGAACGGTGAGAATGTTGAGAAGCGGTGCCTCTTGGTTATTCGAAAGGGGCGCGAAACGCCTACAAAATATCCGCGTGTTTGGGGGAAGATCAAAAACAAGCCTCTTTAAAAGCGTTTGGATCTCTGCGCGCGTTGGAGATCATATGTGCCCTCGAGAGGAAAATGGTAATTGCGTTTCACGTGAAACGGCGACCGACAATTGAAGTAGACGCCTTTTGAAACGAATTTTGACGAAAAACACCGTGTTTTCAACATTTGTTCGGAAATATTTCTTTTATAGGTATTGCAATTCCGAAAACGGTGTGATATAATGTTTTTTAACAAAATGATTGCGATGCCGCCTTGCGTGGTATCCGCGGAAGGAAACAGAATGAACGAAGAAATGAAATGCGAGGGTGGGGCGGAAACTGCTGCGTCTGCGTCCGAGCCCAAAAGAAAAGGAAAAATGATCTCCTTTGCGAACCAAAAGGGGGGCGTCGGAAAGACCACCTCTGCTGTAAATATTGCTGCTTCTCTTGGTTTGCGCGGCTACAAGGTGCTTTTGATCGACCTTGACCCGCAGGGCAACTCCACAAGCGGCGTTGGTGTTCGCAAAAAAGGACTTGAAAAGACGACGAGAGAGCTTCTTCTTGGCGAAGCAACGGCTGAAGAGACGATTATCGAGACTGAATTTGAAAATCTATCGATCATTCCCTGCACGATCTCGCTTGCGGGAGCTGAGCTTGATCTTTTTGACTTTGAGGACAACGAATACCGTATGAAAACGGCACTTGCGGAGGTGCGGGAACGATTTGATTATATCATTGTGGACTGTCCCCCTTCCCTCGGCATGCTGACCTTGAACGCTTTTGCGGCAAGTGATGGCATTGTTGTGCCGATGCAGTGCGAATTTTACGCGCTGGAGGGCTTGTCACAGCTTATGATCACGATCGGCAGGATCAAGCGTATGTATAACGAGAAGCTAACCGTTGTCGGCATTCTGATCACGATGTATAATCCCCGTCTCCTGCTCTCTCAACAGGTAATGGCGGAGCTGCGCAAGCATTATTCCGAGAAGATCTTTGAAACCACCGTGTCGAGAAACGTTAAGCTTACCGAGGCTCCCGGCTTCGGAACGCCTGTTTACTATCACGATAAGCATTCGAAGGGCGCGAAGGAATACCTTGCGATCGCCAAGGAATTCGAAATGCGGATCTGATCTCTGCGGTCGGACGGCATTTTAAGTGTTATAAAGATATAGTGACGAACGAAAGGAGCGCACAATGGCAATTTACCGTAAAGAGTCTGCAAAAACCGACCCCAAGTCCGATGATAAGCCTCTAAAAAAGGCAAAAGAAACGGAGACTGACCGTCTCGGACGCGGTTTTGACAGCCTGACGGGCGATAATACGCCTGCGGAAAAGAAGCCTCGCGTGGTGCGCCGCGGTGTTTATGATGGCCCGAAGCCCATCGTGAAGGATAAGCCTCCTCTTCGTGAAACGCTTGGATCGGGCGGACGTGTTGTGATCCGAACAGACACTCTCCCTGAGGAGCCGCTTCGCTCGGCGCGCAGTGCGAGGAAAGGGACGACGGTGCTTGTTCGCACTGAGCGAACCGATCCCCCGAGGCGCTATAAGACGAACGAGCCGATCTCGGTGCGCAAGCGCTATAACGTGCGCCCCGGTGAGCCGATCGTCATTGATCCGAGAAAAAAGAAATGACAAATACCGTAGCCGCTAAGGTTTGGCTGCTGCGGATCAGAAAGGAACGGTACAAGAAGTGAGTATCAAAAGAGCGAATGGACTTGGTCGTCTGATGGACGATCTGCTTGACGACAACCTCCCCGAGGATCGCAAAAAGGGCGCGACTATGTTGCGTATTTCCGCGATCGAGCCTCGATCCAATCAGCCGAGAAAGAATTTCGATCACGAAGCACTCGAGGTGCTTGCCGATTCGATCGCGGCATACGGCGTTTTACAGCCGATCATCGTGCGTGAATACCTCGAAGCACCCGGAACGTATGCGATCATCGCAGGTGAACGCAGATGGAGAGCCGCTAAAATGGCAGGCCTCGTTGAGATCCCCGCAGTCATTTTCGACGGCGACGATCTCAAGGCGGCACAGGTCGCAATGATCGAAAACATCCAAAGAGAGGATCTGAACCCCGTCGAGGAAGCATTCGGCTACCGAGATCTCATCGATCGCTTTGGACTTACGCAGGATCTCGTCGCAAAGCAGGTCGGCAAGAGCCGCCCCGCGGTTGCGAATGCACTTCGTCTGCTCGATCTGCCCGAGGAGCTGCTTGATATGCTCCGCGATGGCACGATCACTCCCGGTCATGCACGTGCCTTGCTCGGTCTTTCCGACCCCGATCTGATCGTCGTGTTTGCCGAAAAGGTGACGCAGAACGGACTTTCTGTGCGCGACACCGAAAATCTTGTGCGCCGTACCAACGAGCGTACACTCGCGGCGCAGGAAAGCGAAGAAGAAGAGGCTCCTACGCATACTTCGGTTATGCGAAAGGCACAGCTTCGCCTGCTGGAGAAAAAGAGTATGTCGAAGCTTGGCAGAAAGGTAAAGATCAGCTCGTCGGGCAAAAAGCGTGCAGTTGAGCTTTATTACAGCGATGACGATGACCTGACCGCTCTCCTCACCGCGATCTGCGGCGCGGAGATCTTTGAAGAAGAAAACTAAAATTTACATAAAGTTACAAAATATAAACATCTGTAACAAAAAACCCGGACAAGCCGGTGAAAGGACCTAGGAAAACAATGATTGATCTGAAGTATATCAAGGAAGCTCCCGAAGAAGTGATAGAACGCTATGCCGTAAAGGGTAAGGAAGCACGTGCCGAGATCGAAAGAATTCTTGAGCTTGATAGCGCGCGCCGCGCGATCATTGGAGAAAATGAAGCCCTCAAGGCGGAGCAGAACCGCACAAACAAGCTGATCCCGCAGTACAAGAAGGAGGGGCGCGACGTATCCGATATCTTCGCACGCATGAAGGAGATCTCGAACACCACGAAGGCAAATGACGAAAGACTGAAGGCTGTTGAAGGTGAGCTTTCGGAACTGATGCTCGGTCTCCCGAACCTCCCCGACCGCGATCTCAAGGCGGGCGGCAAGGAAAACAACGAGCCGATCCGTTACTACGGTGAGCCCCGTAAGTTTGATTTTGAGCCAAAAAACCATGTTGATCTCTGCACCGATCTCGGTCTGATCGACTACGAGAGAGGCACGAAGCTCTCGGGTTCGGGCTTCTGGATCTACAGAGGACTTGGCGCACGTCTCGAGTGGGCGCTCCTCAACTACTTTATCGACACCCATCTGTCGGACGGCTACGAGCTGATCCTTCCTCCTCATATGCTCGAATACGAGTGTGGCGTGACGGCGGGACAGTTCCCGAAGTTCGCGGATGAGGTCTATAAGATCGAAAATCCCACCGATAACCGCGTTCGCTATATGCTTCCGACCGCTGAAGCGGCTCTTGCATCCCTTTACAGGAACGAGATCCTTACGGAGGCAGATCTCCCGAAAAAGCTCGTCAGCTACACGCCCTGCTTCCGCCGTGAGGCAGGCTCCTACCGCTCCGACGAGCGCGGAATGGTACGCGGACATCAGTTCAACAAGGTGGAGATGTTCCAATACACCCTCCCCGAGAAGTCGGATGAGGCGTTTGACGAGCTTGTTATGAAGGCAGAAAACCTCGTAAAGGGACTCGGCTTCCATTTCCGCACCGTAAAGCTTGCCGCAGAGGACTGCTCGGCGTCTATGGCGAGAACCTACGATATCGAGATCAACATTCCCTCGATGGACGGCTACAAGGAGGTCAGCTCGGTATCGAACGCGCGAGACTATCAGGCGCGCCGCGGTATGATCCGCGTAAAGCGCGCGGATGGCCGCATCGAATACGTACACACGCTGAACGGCTCGGGTCTTGCGACCTCCCGTATCCTTCCCGCGCTCGTTGAGCAGAATCAGAATGCCGACGGCTCGGTCAACGTGCCCGATTGCCTGCAGAAGTATCTCGGCGTATCGGTCCTTCGTAAGGAAAACTAAAATTTTCGGGTGTCCCGCAGATGGAAGCATGCATTCCTTCTGCGGGCACGCGCTACATCAACAAGCGGAACGCTTCTGAAATGCGTTCTGCGGAACAAGCCAAATGAAAGGAGGACGTCTCCGTATGATACAGCCTCGTTCTCTGCTCGCCTCTTCGCTTTCGGAGTGGTGGGATAGCTTTTACAGCACATATTTTTCCACGTCGGGTGACTATGAAAACCTCGGCATTACGGACGGCGGTATTCTGCCGCTTGAGAGTATCGTGATCGGCATTGCGGTCGGATTTTTCATCGCCTCGTGTATGGCGATCTTTAACCGCCGTGTGCTGGGGGATTTCGTCCGTCACGTGCTTTCGAACGAATGCCTTTCTCCCGAAAGCGCGAAAACGCTTGAGGAGCTCGGTTACCATAAAAATGCATTCATTCGCGGATCGCTGAAAAGCGGCGTATCCCTTCGTCGCGTGATCAAATGCGTCGAGGAAGAGTCGTTTTACGCCGAGGTCGCGAAAAAACGCGCCGAATTTGAAGCGGAACACGCGAATTCTCAGGGAAAAGCACCGAAATTCCGCGAACCGAAATTCGAGGTGCCGCTTTTGTCAAGGCATTATTACATCCCCGAGGAGCTGAAGTACATAGGGGACGTAAAGTTTGAGAAAAAGGGGACGAATTGGATCGTCCTTGTCCTCGCGGTCGTCCTGTTCGCCGCGATTGCGGTCGGTTTTCTTCTCGCCGTTCCCGAGCTTTTGCAGATGCTTGACAATATGATCGGGATGTTCGATTGGCGGTCGGACGTTTTAACGTAAGCGAACCGTAAGAAGAAAGACGGAAAGGAGGAGCCGATGCATCACGCACAGCTTGCCGACTTGATGCGGCCGAAAACGCTCGACGATATCGTCGGGCAGACCCATCTGTTCGGAGAAAGAGGCATCATTCGCCGTATGCTGAAGGGCGGACGGTTGCCGAATATGATCTTTTACGGCCCTCCCGGGACGGGAAAGACCACGGCGGCGGCGATCATTGCCGCTGAGTCGGGCATGACCTTCAGACGCCTGAACGCAACGACGGCAAGTCTTGCGGACGTCAAGGATGTCCTGTCGGAGACCGAAAATCTTTTCGGCTCGGATGGGATCCTGCTCTACCTCGACGAGATCCAATATTTCAACAAAAAGCAGCAGCAGACGCTGCTCGAATACATTGAGGATGGGCGTGTGACGCTGATCGCCTCGACCACCGAAAATCCGCATTTTTGCGTTTATAACGCGATCATCTCGCGCTCCTCACTCTTTGAATTCCGCCCCGTTCCCCCCGAGGAATGCCTGCGTGCGCTTCGCCGTGCGCTCGATTACCTAAACGAGAGCTTTTGTTCGGGAGAGGGCGAGAAGTGCGCCGAGGACGAGGTTCTGATCTCCCTCGCAAAGAGCTGCGGCGGCGACGTGCGGCGGTCGATCGGACTGCTTGAGAATGCGTATTTCGCGGCGGACGGCGAGATCACCCTCGACGTGGTTGGAGAGCTGTCAAGTGGGATCGGAAACTTTGACGACGACGTGCATTACGATCTCCTCTCGTGCCTGCAAAAGTCGATCCGCGGCTCGGATCCCGATGCGGCGGTGTTCTACCTTGCGCGGCTTCTGGATGCGGGTGAGCTTCTTATGGCGGTGCGGCGGCTTCGCGTGATCGCATCGGAGGACATCGGACTTGCCTATCCGCTTGCAGTGTCGGTAACGCACGCGTGCTGTGAGGACGCGCTCGCGCTTGGGCTTCCCGAGGGACGCATCCCGCTTGCGAATGCGGCGGTTCTGCTTGCGACCGCTCCGAAGTCAAACGCCGCAGAGGCTGCGATCGATGCGGCAATGGAGGCTGTGCGGGCGGGAAAAGGAAGATCCGTCCCCGAGCATCTGCAAAGTCCGCTTTTTAGGGGCTATAAATATCCCCACGAATACAAAAACCACTACGTAAAGCAGCAATATCTGCCGGACGATCTCACGGGCGCGGTCTTCTACCGTCCGGGTGACAACAAGACCGAGCAGGCGGCGCGGGTGTACGCCGAGAAGATACGCGAAGAGGCAAAGTAACAGAGGAGCTCCGTATGGAAGAGAAGCGTTCAATTCGAACCTTATATGAAAAGCATAAAGAAGTGATCCTGTATCTCGTGTTCGGCGTGCTAACGACGGTCGTCGGCTGGGGCGTTTATTTTGCCGTGATGTATGCGGGCCGTGCACTCCTTGGGATTCCCGTGGACGATGTGACGGGAGGTCTGTATCTCGGACTTTACGTGACAGCGCAGATCGTGCAATGGATCGCGGCGGTGCTTTTTGCCTTTTTTACGAACCGCGCGTTCGTGTTCGAGGGCGCACGGGATGGGTCGCTCTTTAAGCAGCTAACGGTGTTTGCGGGCGGGCGCGTCCTTTCCTTCGTGCTCGATCTCCTCGTGACCTACTTTGGAGCGCTTCTTCTGTCCTTCTTCTTTCCCTCGCTGAATGCATTCCTTTTCCTGGGGAGGGAGTGGAACGTAAACGAGCTGTCTGCCAAGGTCGTCGCGGCGGTGATCGTTATCGTTTCGAATTACTTTTTCAGTAAGCTTCTCGTTTTTCGGAAGAGAAAATGACAAAAAGGGGCTGTCTCACCTAAGTGAGACAGCCCCTTTTTGTATCATCCCTCGTACGATTCGTCGACCGAGAGAGAAGCGAGCGCGGAAGCATCGAAATAGTCGAGCGGATCGACCGAAAGACCGTCCACGGTCATTTCAAAGTGGAGATGCGGCTCGTCTGCGATCTCGACCATCGCGGTGTCACCCACTGCGCCGATCAGCGCACCCGCCGAGATGCTCGCGCCCTCAGTGATGCCCTCGGCAAGCTCGTAGGAGAGGTTCTTGTAGATCGTCACGCATTTTCCGCTGTGTGCGATCGCCACGCACTGACCGTAGCGCACGTCTTCCCAGATGCGCTCGACCGTTCCGTCTGCCGCCGCGTAAACGGGAGCGTTTTCTGCGGTGTTTACGTCAATGCCAAGATGCACGCGGTAGTCCTGCATCGTGTTCGAAAAGACTTGGGTGCTCGCATCGTGACTCTTTGAGAGCGCACCGCTCACGGGGAGCATAAAGGACGAAGGGAGTGCATCGACGGGCTCAGTCTCGGGCGGATCGGTCTCGGGAGGCTTCTGCGTCGTAGAGTCGGGGGGCTCGACCGTGCCGCTGTTTCCCGTGGTCTCGGACGGAAGCTGCTGCTTCTTCGCACGGTTTGCGACTGCGGTGACCGTGATCAGCAGGGTGACCGCAAGCACCAGAATGACCGCTGTGATGCAAACCGCGCGGTGCGTGGGATCTTCCTTCACGCTCTTTACAAGGTGCTTCCATTTCCGCTCGAGCTTTTTGGTGAATTTCTCGTTTTTGTCTGACATTTTTTGTTTCTCCTTCCGGAAGTTGATTTGTTTTCCGATACACCGATAGTTTTGCCGTATCCTCCTTGTTTATTCGGTACAAAGAAAAATTTTTTGGGAAAAGCTCCTTCGAGCGGTAAAATGAGATGACATTATCTCCCTTCAAAGGACGTAAACCTGCGCTAAAACGGTGCGAAAAAGCGCACGATTGGTGTCAGAAAGCAAGCATATCGTGAAAATCACAAAAATCAAGCAAACGCTTTTGTAAAAAATGACGAACATACTTTGGAAAAATTGAACAAATCGAAAATTATTTTGGAGAACTCCATAAAATTCCTTGACTTCCAATTGAAATTGTGTTATAATCGCACTATGGTGCACTTTGTGCCAAATTCTTCGGAAAGAAAGGTAAATTATATGCGCAGAATTTTTGCTGCTCTGCTCGCCGTGCTTATGATCCTCTCGGTCGTATACGTCGGCGTATTTACTGTCTCTGCGGAAACTAGTTCCGAATTACCTGCAAATGCGAGACCCATCAAGGATGGCGACGACTTCCTCTCGATGCAGGCAGGCGGTTATTACTATCTTGAAGCAGACATCACAGTTGACTTTACTTATTCAAAGAACTTCACCGGTACTCTTGACGGACAGGGACATTCCGTAACCGTTACGATGCCCCTTTTCTCGAATTTGAACGGTGCTACGGTCCGTAACCTCGTGATCGAGGGTGAGATCGACGACACCGAGTTCGAGAACGTCTATGTCGGTTCCCTTGCAAATGCTGCAGGCAACGGCTTGATCGAAAACGTACATAACAAGGCGAACATTATCGGCTACAAGAAGGGAAATGTTGGCGGTCTCATCGGCTATAACCGCGGCGGCACCAACCTGAATATCGTAAACTGCTCGAACAGCGGTGAGCTTACGGGCGTCAGAGTCGGCGGTATCGTCGCTCAGAGTGAGGGCGAAAACGTCAACATCACCGGCTGTAAGAATACCGGAAAGATCAACCGCATCAGCGGTAACAATGGCTTTGGCGGTATTCTCGCTACGATGAGTAACTCGAACGGTATTCTCCATATCAACGATTGCGTGAATACAGGCGATATTACCGGTGGTCGTCCCGGCGGTATCATCGGCGATACGACTGTTAAGGAGCTCGTTATCACCGACTGTATCAACACGGGTGACATTACGTCACTGAACAACTATGCGGGCGGTATTGCGAGCCGTCCCGAGTGCCATACGCGTGCCGTCTACAGAAACTGCATTAATGCGGGCACCGTAACCTCCTACCAGTCTCATTGCGGCGG
>JAZNOQ010000155.1:0-18808 GCA_045589215.1 Eubacteriales bacterium | reverse complement strand
CATCGGCTGCTATTCGCTTGATATGGTTCTGAACGCGATTGGCTATCCGATGCCGAAGACGGTTTCGGGCTACAAGTCGGCATATCTCGGCAAGGACCCGAACTACTGCGGCTACAAGGCGAGCAAGAGAAAGGAATACGCAGAGAAGTTCTCGGTCGATGACTTCGGTGCGGCATTCATCCGACTCGAGCCCGGCAAGTACGGCGCAAAGGAGGGCATCGTTCTCGACTTCCGTATCTCGTGGGCAATGAATATGGACACGCCCGGTGACACGATCATTCTCGGCACGAAGGGCGGTCTCCGCATCCCCTCGACCGAATGCTGGAACGGCACGGTCGGCGGTGCTATGAAGATCTATCACGAGGTCTGCGGTCAGCAGGTCGAGACCGAGGTTCCTGTTATCACGATGAAGAAGGGCCTCGTAGACCTCAAGGTCCGCACCTTCCTCGACGCGTGCAAGAACGGTGGCGAAGCACCCGTTCCGACCTCGCAGATCGTTATCAATCAGGCAATTATCGACGGTATCGCGAAGTCCGCTGAATGCGGCCGCGAGGTTGAGATCGTCATTCCCGAGGTCTGATAGACTCGCAAAAATGGGACTTCTCTTGGGAGAAGCCCCATTTTTGTTATAAAAAGAGGAGAAAAATATGGCAAGTGTAACAAGGATACATGCGACTCTTCGCACGAAGACGCTCGATTTCAATACCGACGTGAATATTTTGCTTCCCGAGAGCCCCGACGAGGACGTTCCCGTTCTCTATCTGCTCCACGGGATGCACGGGGACTATTCCTCGTGGCTTTCGGGCAGCGCGATCGGAAAATACGCAAGGATGCGTAATATCGCCGTTGTGATGCCGTCTGCCGCAAACAGCTTTTACTGCAATATGAAGTACGGCGAGCGGTATTACGATTATATCACCGAGGAGCTACCCGCATTCCTTGCGAAGAACTTCCCGCGTATTTCGCAGAAGCGCGAAAAGACCTTCATCGCGGGACTCTCGATGGGAGGCTACGGCGCGGTGAAGCTCGCACTGCGAAATCCCGATCGATATGCCGCCTGCGCGTCGCTTTCGGGCTGTCTCGATCTTGCGTCGCGGATGACGGATGCGAACGGTGTCAAGTGGAAGCCCGTCGCGATTGCCAATTGGGGTGAGAACTACCGTGAGGTGTTTCCGAACAGCAAGGACGACCTCCTCTACCTGATCGACACCTTCCCGAAGGACAAGGAGAAGCCTCGCATCTTCTATACCTGCGGAACGGAGGACTATCTCTATAAGGAAAATCAAAGCTTCCGCCGCCATATCGAGGGAAAGGGCTTCGAAACGCATTACGACGAAGGCCCCGGAGTCCACGATTGGGTGTTCTGGGATCATTGGATCCTCCCCGCGATCGATTGGATGATGGGGAATGTGTAAGAAAGGAATCAAATCATGGCAGATAAATCTATGGAAGGACTGAACACCTTTACCGATCAGTCCGTAGAAACGGTAGACACGACAAAAAAGATGCGTATTGGCTTCATCGGAACGGGTGGGATCGCCAATTCTCACATAAAAGCGTACCTGAATCAGCCCGACGTTGAGATCGTTGCGGGGTGTGACCTTGTACCGGGACGCGCGAAGGAATTTTTTGAAAAGTACGAGTTGTACGATGTGAAGACCGATTATAGGGATCACACCGAGATGCTCGCGGACAAGTCGCTCGACCTCGATGCGGTTTCGATCTGCACCTACAACTGTCAGCATAAGCCCTGCGCGATCGCGGCACTTGACGCGGGTATCAACGTCCTGCTTGAAAAGCCCTTTACGGTCACGCTTGACGAGGCTGTCGAGATCATGAAAGCCGAAAAACGAAGCGGAAAGGTGCTTTCGATCGGCTTCCAGCCGCGCTTCGACGGTAATATGCAGATGATCGGCGAGATCGTCCGTTCGGGCGTTCTCGGTAAGATCTATTACGTGCAGACGGGAGGAGGCAGACGAAGAGGCATTCCTTGCCGTGAAGATAAGGATAGCTTTATTCGCTCGGACACGGCGGGCATCGGTGCGCTTGGCGACATCGGCTGTTACTCGCTCGATATGGTGCTGAACGCACTCGGATATCCGAAGCCGAAGACGATCACGGGCATGAAATCGGCGTATTTCGGTAAGGATCCCAATTATTGCCGCTACTTAGAGATCGAAAGACCAGACTTCGCAGAGCGGTTCGGCGTTGATGATTTCGCAGCGGCATTCATTCGCCTCGAGCCCGGACAGTACGGTGCGGACGAGGGGATCGTTCTCGACTTCCGTATTTCGTGGGCGATGAACGTCAACACGCCCGGTGACACGATCATACTCGGTACGAAGGGTGGCCTCCGCATTCCTTCGACCGACTGTTGGAATGGAACGGTCGGCGGTCCGATGACGGTCTACACCGAGGCGGCAGGTCAGCAGATCTCGTACGAGGTGCCGATCATTGCAAAGAGAGCGCTTGTCGATCTGAAGGTTCGTTCCTTCCTTGACGCGTGCAAGAACGGAACCCCCGCGCCGGTTCCGTCGTCGCAGATCATCATCAATCAGGCGATCATCGACGGAATTGCAAGATCCGCCGAATGTGGCCACGAGATCGAAGTAGAGATCCCGATGGTGTAAAGTGAATAAAGGAAAACCCTCGTCGCATCAGTTGCGACGGGGGTTTTGCTATGTGCTCTTACGGTATGTGCTTTGATGATGCGGCTTTCTCCGACGGACTTTAAGTTCAAAGCCTTCCCCGGTGGGGGAAGGTGGCACGCGTAGCGTGACGGATGAGGCGTTTCTAACTCAGGGTGGAGTTAATAGCAAGGCTCCATCCGGGAGGACGCGAAGCGGCACCGGTCTCTACGAATATTACGGGATCCTTGTAGGGGCGATTCAAGAATCGCCCGCTATACAGGTCGCCGAGGACGTCGCCCCCTACGGGTTGCTACGGTTTCATCGTGGCGCAGGCTCCTTCCACCGCTACGCGGTCCCCCTCCCTCCCGGAGGGAGGCTTTTAGTATAGCTTATACTTGAGTCTGAGGTTGTCGGCTATCATCGCAATGAACTCCGAATTGGTCGGCTTTCCGCGGTTGTTTTGGATGGTATATCCGAAATACGAGTTCAGTGTATCCACGTCGCCTCTGTCCCACGCGACTTCAATGGCGTGACGGATGGCACGCTCGACGCGCGATGTGGTCGTGCTGTACTTCTTCGCGACCGACGGATAAAGCACCTTCGTAACGCTGTTGATGACGTCCGAGTCCTTCACGGTGAGCAGGATCGCCGTGCGGAGATACTGATAGCCCTTGATGTGCGCAGGTACGCCGATCTGATGGATGATCTTCGTGACCTGCGTTTCGATGTCGGGCGTGCGATCCTCCTCGGTGGGAGGAACTGTCAGAGTTCCTTTCGCGCGATTCTGTGCGAGCGTCGCGATGTGGTTTGCCATGCTTGCAATGTCATAGGGCTTCGCGATGCAAAGTGCCGCGCCTGCATTGGTTGCATCTATGAAAATGTTCTGCTGTGCCACCACCGACACGACGATGAAGGCGGGCGGCTGATCGGGTGCGAAATCAATATTCTTGCTGCTCCTGAGAACACCGATGCCGTCGAGCTTCGACAGCCAAACGTCCACGATCGCGACGTCGGGATGAAAACGGTTCATCCTGGAGAGCGCGTCCTCTCCGTTCGTGCATTCCTCAATATAGCGGTAACCCGCACGCAGAAGCCCGTCACGGAGCGCTTGTCTCTGTGCGTTGTTCTCGTCGGCAATCAGAATTTTTGTGTTATAATTGTATTCCATTGGTAACTTCCTCCCTCGATTGGTAAATTCTGGTATTTTCTGACAGCAATAGTCTACCATATTTTACCAAAAATTGCAAGAGGTTTTTAGAAAAAAGTCGGGGAAAAAGATCGACAAAAAAACCGAGTCGATTATGGTAAAAATTACCAAAAGCCGAGACGGAGAGACTTGTACCTGCCGAACAATACAAGATCCCCGAGATCGTCCTTTTTGACGTTCTCGGGGATAAATTTTAATCTGTATGAATCAGAGATAGCCGTGCGGAAGGGTAGGATCCATCGGTGCTTCGCGCTCGAAATGCGTTTTCATCACATACGGTACACCGCTTTCGGCACTGTTCATGATGCCTGTCATTGCCTCGAGAACGTGGAGAGTCTGCTTTGACGTAGTCCTGCCGTTCCTGCCCGACTCGATCGCCTTTGCCATATCGTCAAGACCGAGGCAACGCGAGTTTTCGCTGTAATCGAAGGCAAGGGGATATTCGAGATCGGTCTTCGTGGCGCCGTCACGGAAGATGACCTTACCGTCCTTCGCGCCGAAGGTGTTCGGATCGGGGACGTAAAGCGTACCCTTCGTGGTGTAGATCTCGATCTTGTACTGCTTTGTCTGATAAACGTCGAAGGAGGTGAGTAGGGAAACGCTGATGCCGCTGTCGAGATGCAGAATTCCTTCGATGTGCGTCGGGGTATTGACCGTTATGATCTCCCCGTTATGCGGCTCCGACGTGATGAGACGGGTCGGATAGGCGGTTTGCGTATAACCGTACACCGAACGGATGCCTCCAAGAAGGTTGATCATTGCCGTGATGTAGTAGGGACCCATATCAAAGAGCGGACCGCCGCCTCTCTGATAGTAGAAGTCGGGATCGGGATGCCAGGTCTCGACGCCGTGGCTCGCCATAACGAATCTGCCGCCGATCACCTCGCCGAGCTTACCCGAATCGAGAAGCTGTCTGCAGGTCTGAATGCCCGCGCCCATGAAGGTGTCGGGTGCGCCTCCGATGACGAGGCCCTTCTCCTTTGCGAGTGCGACAAGCTCCTCGCCCTCCTCAAGGGATGCGCCGAGCGGTTTTTCCGAATAGACGTGCTTGCCCGCGAGAAGTGCCGCCTTCGAGACATCGTAATGCTGATAGGGGCGGGTGAGATTGATGACGATATCGATCTCATCGTCCGCAAAAAGCTCCTCCATCGTGTCATAGAGCTTCGGGACGTTGTACTTTGCCTGCGCCTCCTCGGCGCGGGAGCGGATCAGATCGCATACCGCGATCAGCTTGACGTCGCGGAAGACCTCCGTGAAATTCTTAAGGTAGATGCCGCTGATACAGCCGACACCGACCATTCCTGCCTTTAACATAACCTTACCGTCCTTTCTTGCATTCAGCGTATCAGTACATTTTTGCTTTGTTTTCGTACAGCTCGGGGTCAATGCCGTTTCGGAGCATCGCGTCCTTGCCCTCGATCGCCCAAAGCATTCCGCGCTCCATCAGGAGAGACGCCGTGGGGAAATTCTCAAACACGTCGTCGTGATGACCGAGAGAGGTATAGAACACTCTGCCGCAGCCCCAATACTTCGTCCACGCGACGGGCATATTCACGGGTTTATTTGCGGCGTGATAATAATTGACGAGCGGGAATCGCGTTGTAGCAAGCACCTCGATCGAGGGGTCGATGTGCAGGTAATAATGCTCGGATTTTACGGTGAAATCCGACAGTCCCTCGACGATTGGGCTTGAACCGTGGCAGATGTTGACGGTGTATTCGACGCCGTCGCCTCCGGGGTGCGATACCCATTGCCCACCCGTCATAAACTGCCATTCGGTGGATTCGCGGAACGCGTCACACATCCCTCCGTGACAGCCTGCGAGTCCGACGCCGTGACCGACCGCATAGGAGACGTTCTTCGAGTACTCCTTCGGAAGCTTGCCCATCGTGTAGCAGGCAACGATCAGGTCATATTCGAGCAGCTTTTCACGGTCTGCGAGGCATTCGACGCCGTCGACGATCTCCGTGAGGATTGCGTGCTTCGAGAGGAGGGATGAGAAGCGCTCCGAGACCTTGGCAGGCTCGTGTCCCTCCCAACCGCCGCGAAAGATCAATGCTTTTTTCATAGACAAAATCTCCTTTGTTGTGCGAGCGAGATGCCCCGCATCGGGGACACACGGCACTTTCTTTTTTGGATCTTCTAAAGCCTATTTTAGCAAAAAGCACTTGAAAAAACAAGAATAATATGCTACAATTAGTAGACAAAAGTTCAGATTTTTGATGCCTTATGTCGGAGGAGGAGTAACGCATGATATACGAGCATAAGCATTCGTCGGGAGATGTTTTGCGGATTTCGGATCGTAAAAGCGTGAATTTTAAGTTTCCGCTCCATCTGCACAAAAGCTTCGAGCTTGTTTTCGTGTGGGAAGGTGAATTGACCGTTACGCTCGGCACACGGGAGCATCGCGCCTCGGCGGGGCACGCGGTCTTGATCTTCCCCGGACAGCCGCACGCGTATGCGACCGAGCATAATAGTGTCATCACGATCGAGATTTTTTCGGATGAGTATCTGCCGAATCTCTATGCGGCGTATCGCAATGGGCATCGGCATCAGCCGGTCTTTCGGTTTGACTGCTCCGATTTCATCGACGAGCTGATGCAAAGCCGTGAGGATCGGTATATGCTGCAGTCTCTTTTTTATCGCGTCGCGTCTGCATATGCAAAGGGACCGCTTTACACGGATGCCGATATGAGGAGCGAGGATCTTACCTATCGGATCGTTTCCTATATGGATGAGCATTTCACGGAGGACCTGACCCTGAAGACGCTGTCGGCGCATTTTGGATATAATTACCGATATATGTCGGGGCTGTTCCGCGATATTTACGGGACCTCCTTCCCGAATGCCTTGCATTCGCGGCGTATTGCACAGGCAAGAGAGCTGCTACGCGAAAAGAGCGGCAGTGTCGCCGAGATCGCGGAGCGGTGCGGGTATCTGTCGGTGCGGAGCTTTAATCGGAATTTCAAGACGGTCGAGGGATGCTCGCCGCGGGAATATCTCGCGCGCAGATAAAAGGATGTGCTACGACAAAAGGGACTTGGTCTTGTGACCGAGTCCCTTTTGTTATGCGGCTTTGTTACGCGAGGAAATCATTCGCACCGTTATGATCGGCGTCCCCCTTCAGGTATTTGATCTCTTCTTTTGTGAGATAGCGCCACTCGCCCGTGCGAACACCGTGCAGAGAGATCGCACCGATCGCAACGCGCTTCAGACGGAGCACCGAGAGATGCGTCTGCTTGCACATTTTGCGGATCTGGCGGTTTCGTCCCTCGTAAAGCACCATTTCAAGCACCGTGCAGTCCTTACCCGATTTTGATTTTCTGCGGTCGAGGACGGTGACGGGAACGGGGCGGATCTTGTAGCCGTCGATCGTAAGCGGCGACGAAAGGTGCGCGAGCTGACCTTCGGTGAGATTGCCCGACACGACGACGTGATAGATCTTCGGAATGCCCTCCTTCGGATGGGTGAGACGGTTCGTAAGCTCGCCGTCGTTGGTCAGGAGGAGGAGCCCCTCCGAGTCGAGGTCGAGCCGACCGACGGGGTAAAGGCGCGTTCCGACGTCCGCGACAAGCTCCGCAACGGTCTTTCTGCCGCGTTCGTCCGAGAGCGTTGTGACGTAACCGCGCGGCTTGTTGAGGAGCACGCAAACCGTCTTTTTCTTTCCGTCGAATACAACGGGCTTACCGTTCCAGAGGACCGTATCCTTCTTCGGATCGATCCTTTGACCGATTTCGGCGGCCGCTCCGTTGACTGTGACGTTGCCCTTGGCGATCTCCGCTTCAGCGGCTCTGCGCGACATAACGCCGCAGTCGGTGAAATATTTTTGCAGTCTGATCAGCATTTTAGTTTCCTTTTTTGAAAAATGAGGCGATACGCTCGAAAAAACCGATGCGATAGGAGATCTCCGATATGCTTTCGTCGAGAGAAAGCGGAACCTCAAGCACCGTGTCTCCGTTACAGAAGAACGTAACGCGCCCGACGACCGTCCCCTCGGCGGCGCATCCCCAAAGATACTGCGGAAGCTCGACCGCGCACGTGACCTCTCCGTGTCCTTTTCGTAAGATCACCGAAAGCGGTTCGCTGTCCTCGGTCTCAAACGAAGCCGTGACGGACGTACTTGTACCGTTGAACACGGGGATCGAGTAGGAGAGTCTGCCATTCTCTGCGAGGACGACCGATTCATACATCGAGAACCCGTAATCGAGCATTTCGGCGTGATCCCGCCAATCGTTCGGAGCGGAGATCGTGACGGCGACGAGCAGAAGCCCGTCGCGCTCTGCGGCGGAAACGAGGCATCTGCCGCTTCGTCTTGTGTATCCCGTTTTGACTCCGATACAGCCCTCATACGAGCGCAGGAGTCTGTTGTGATTGATGAGAAGGCGCACACCGTCGGTGTTCCTTTGCGGAATGACCTTTTTGTAGGTCGAAACGATCGTTTTGAAGGACTCCGATCTCAGAGCCTCCGCCGTGATGACGGCGAGATCGTGCGCTGTTGTATAGTGCTCCTCCGAGTCAAGCCCGTGCGGGTTTTCGAAATGCGTGTCGGTCAGCCCGAGAGAATGGGCTTTTTCGTTCATCAGATCGGCAAATTCGGGAATACCGCCCGCAACGCCGTAAGCGATCGCAACGGCGGCATCATTCGCAGATTCAAGCAGAAGCGCATATAAAAGAGCCTCGAGGGTCAGCTCTTCGCCCGCATAGAGATAGACCGAGGAGCCCTCTGTTCCGACGGCGGCACGGTCAACCGCGATCACGGTGTCGAGCGGAAGCGATTCGATCGCAACGAGTGCGGTCATGATCTTCGTGGTGCTTGCCATCGGGAGCCGCAGATCTGTATTCTTCCCGAAGTAGACCTCTCCCGTTTCACCGTTTAGTAGGATCGCCCCTTTTGCAGAGACAGACGGAGAAGGGGCATTCACATACTCGCTTCCCGCTGTGACTACCGTTCGGTCATACTCCGCAGCAAATGCGAAGGCATAGTCCGACGCCGAGAGTGGGAGAGAAGCAAAGAGAAGAACGGGCAAAAGCATGAGGATCGGCAGTCTGTACCGTCTGCGAGCAGATCCGTGCGCCTTTTGGGGGGCGAAAAAAGATGGCATAGGAAGGGTGCCTCCGATCGAAACAGATTTGTTCCGTACAGTTTATGAGGACCTTCTATGGGTTATGCAGCCCCTTCGATCATCTGAAAAAGTCTTATTCTGCGTCTTCGGGCTGCTTTTTGAAGGCTTCCTTGAGCTTCGCGATCAGCTCGGGTGCGCGGTCGACAAGCTCGGAAAGCTGCTCGACGGGATCGGAAACGGGCTTCATGCCGACGTTCAGAAGATCCACGCCGCCGTCCTTGTCGACAACGAGAAAGCCGATCGGGATGATATTGAGACCGGTTCCACCGCCTCCACCGAAGTTCTGCTTCATCGGTGCTTCGGTCTTGCTGTTGAAATCGAGACCACCCGTAGCAAAGCCGACGGTGATCTTCGAGATCGGAATGATCGTCGTGCCGCTCGGGGTGTTGATGGGATTGCCGATGATGGTATTTGCATCGACCATATTCCGCACGTTCTCAAGAGAAGCGCGGATGATTTCTTCGAGTTTGTTTTCGCTTGCCATAATTTCAGTTCCTTTCGGTAAATTAAATCGTTTTCAGTTGGTGTGGGATCTATCAAAAACCGTGCGTTAAGCCGGATTTTTTTCTTTTTGCTCGGGTGCGCTCTTCTGCGCTTCGGCGGCAGTCACTCGCCGCTTGACGCGGAGGCGGTTTGCGATCAGCCGACGGAGCGTGCCGAACGCGAGATGGAAAATGTGCCACAGTCTGATCGAAAAGGCGATCTTCAGATCGACCGTGATCTCCTCGGAGAGAAAATCGGTGTCAACGTACACGTCGCGCCTCTGCAGTCCCCGAACGTTCGAGACCTTATCGAGCAGAGCGAGGATGTAAGCCACCGCCTGGACGGCAATGCCGTACGTGATCGCCGTTTTCGATGCCTCGTCGCTTCCGATGATGATATGGATGCGTGTAACGTCGATCCTGAGATGCCTGAAAAGGCGGGAGAAGAAGAACGAGAGGATCTTTTTGATGAGCTCGAGGTTTTCCTCTAGCGTTGCGCTTTCTGCCTTCTTTCGTCTCTTTGCCTCTTTGGCTTTGCGCCGCGCCTCGGGGGAGGATCTTTCACGCTTCTTTTTTTCGAGAGCCTTTCGCTTCTTTTCGGCTTTCTTTTTTGCTTTTTCGGCTTTTTTCTTCGCCTTCAGCTCGGCAGCCTTGCGGCGTCGCTCGCGTATTTTTGCGGCCTCTTTCGCCGTCATCGGCTTCACGCGCCGTTTTTTCATCGGCAGGATGCGGATGGGGATCCCGTAGATAGAGACGGTGAGTGCCACCTCGTCCTTGTATTCGATTATGACCTTGATCTTCATCCAAAGGATGAGAAAAATGACGAACAGAACGATCAGAAATGCAGTCAAGGCTTGGTGACACCTCCTTTCTTACAGGTAGGTCGAAGGATTTATGTTACGTAGCAGGCTCCTCCGAAGGAGCGCTGTCCGCCGAAGGTGCGGGGCTCTCTTCGGGGATCTCCAGAGCGGTCTGTTCCCCTGCCTCGGGCGGAGCCATAATGAGCTGCTCGGCGGGCGGAAGCTCGGAGAGGGAGGAGAGGCCGAACACTCGGAGAAACTTGTCGGTCGTACAGAGGAGAGAGGGCCTTCCGGGCGCATCGAGATGCCCCGTGACGGCGATCAGCTCCTTTTCAAGCAGTGACGATGTAGCGTAGCTGCTGTCCACGCCGCGGACCGTATCGATGAAGGCACGCGTGACGGGCTGATTGTATGCGACGATCGCAAGAACCTCAAGCGAGGAATTCGACAGATTGCCGCCCCGCTTGATCCCGAGTGCCTCGCGGATACAGGGAAGAAATTCCTCTCTCGTACAGAGCTGACAGGTGTCGTCAAAGGCGAGGAGCATAATGCCCCGACCGTCGTAGCCTTCGGTCATTTTTTTGACCGTATCACGGATCTCCTTCGGCTTTTTCAGAAGTATCTCCGCGAGCTTTTCGTAAGAGATCGGGTGACCTGCGGCGAAGAGGATCGCTTCGATCGCAGCTTCTATATTATCGACGGGAGAAAGTCCCTCGAGAAGATCGGTGTCTGCCATAGTCTTTGTGTCCTTTCTCTTTCGGATTTATCGGAGTAAAAGGTCGGTGGGAACTTCTTCGTTGCTTACGATCGGATCGGGATTCAGGAGGAAGCGCGTCGACGAGCCGTGTACGGCGTTTTCGCCGTCTGTGCCGTCTTTATCGGGATCGATGAGGATACGGCGGAGCTTTAGCAATTCAAGAATGCCCATAAACGAAGCAACGAGATCGGGGAGGGAGGGCTCGCTTTCGAGTAGCTCCGCCATCGTAGCCTGTCCGGTTTTTGATACGCGGTGTACGATGCCTGCGATCTTGACTTCGACGGGAACGGTCGGGCGCTTCATCATCGGCGCGAACGCCTTGCTGTATTCCTCGGGAGGCGGTGTGCCTGCGAGGACGTTGAGTTTATGTATGAGATCGGGGAACCGCGACGGATCCTGCTCGTCCGCAACGAAGGTGCGGTCGGGAGAGATCTCATCGGTGTCCTTCGCCATACGGCCCTTGTACTGCGCGTAGAGCGCGGAGAAGAGAACGGTAGCCGCCTTTGCCTCGGCGTAGCGGTAAAGTGCATCGGTAAGCTCCATACGCGGATCGGGCTCGCTTTCGTCCTTGCGCGGCAGGAGCATACGGCTCTTGATCAGCATCAGCTCGCTTGCCATCACGGCAAATTCCGATGCAAGCTCCATATGAGCCTCCTCTGCTGCCGCAAGATACGCGAAATACTGATCGCAAAGAAGGGCGATCGGAATGTCGTATATATCGATTTTATGCTTCCGAATAAGAGAAAGAAGAAGGTCGAGAGGACCCTCGAATTCCTCAAGTCGGTAGGTCAAGTTTTCCATCGAAGAATCGCCTTTCCGTTAAGATTTTGAAGATCAGGAGACGAGATTTAGGATGAGATCAAAGAATTTGTTGAACGGTCCCGAAACGAGTGAGTAAAGTCCGTCTGCAATATAGGAGACAGGGCTGAACCCCAGACGGGAAAGCCCCAGAACGAGGAGCAGGATTCCGAGTCCGAGATAACGCTCGTAGCGCATCACCTTGAAGTACCACTCCTTCGGCAGGAAGTAGAAGAAAATGCGCGAGCCGTCGAAGGGCGGGAAGGGGATCAGGTTGAAGATCGCGAGAGAAAAATTCAGATAAGCTGCGTAATAAAAGAAGAGGATGATCGCGTAAAGCACGTAGAACGTGCCCTCCGTCAAGCTTCCGTTCCCAATGATCAAAGCAAGGATGAAGTGTGTCAGAGATCCGAGAAAGGTCGCGATCACTGCAATGCAGAGGTTTGACAGGGGCCCCGCAAGGCTTGAAAGCATCATACCCTTGCGCGGATTTTTGAAGTTTCTCGGATTGATCGGGACGGGATTTGCCCATCCGATGCCGACGAGCAGCATTGAGATCGCACCAAAGAGATTTAAGTGCTTCAGGGGATTCAGCGTGATGCGTCCCTGATAGTAGGCGGTGTAGTCGCCCATTCTCTTTGCGGCATAGGCGTGCGCCGCCTCGTGTGCCGAGAGGGAAAAAAGCACGATCGCAAAGATGAGACAGATCTCGGTTATGAGGATCGCGGGATCCTCCTTACCTGTTGCGAGAGATGCGAGGAGGTCAAGAAGCATATTGAGTAGACTCCTTTCACTGCGCCGTCGTTGCGGCACAAAATTCGTCCGTCCTTCAGATGTCGTTTTTTGTGATGTCCTCGTACGTCTCGCGGCGGATGACGACGCGCGCCTCGCTGTCTCTTACAAAAATGACGGGCGGGCGGGGGAGACGGTTGTAGTTCGACGCCATCGAATAGTTGTAAGCGCCCGTAACGAGAACCGAAAGAATATCACCGCGCATGGGCTTCTGAAGCTCCATGTTTTCGCCGATCAGATCCCCGCTCTCACAGCATCTGCCCGCGACGGTCGCGCGATAGTTCTTCGGATAAGCGGCGCGGTTTGCGATGAGGGCGGTGTACTGTGACTGATAGAGCGCATATCGGGGATTATCGGGCATACCGCCGTCCACCGAGACGTAGCTGCGGAAGCCGGGGATCTCCTTCACCGAGCCGACCGTGTAGAGGGTGATGCCTGCCGCTGCAACGATCGATCGACCGGGCTCGAGAACGATGCGGGGCATCTTCATGCCGTTTTCGTCGGCGTAGGTGCGAATGACTGCCGCCATATCGGCGATCGCCTTTGCATAGTCGATCCCGGGATCGTATTCGGTATAGCGCACGCCGAGCCCTCCGCCGAGGCTGAGCTCGGGAAGCTCAATTCCGGTCTCCTGCTTGATCTCAGCAAGAAAACGGATCATGATCGAAGAGGCGTCGGTAAAGGGCTCGATCGAGAAGATCTGCGAGCCGATGTGGCAGTGAAGTCCTGCGAGCGAGAGGTTCTTGCACCGAAGAGCCTTTTTTACGATCTCCATAGCCTGTCCCGTGACGATCGCAGAGCCGAACTTGCTGTCGACGTTGCCCGTGATCACCTTTTGGTGCGTGTGGGGATCGATGCCGGGGGTGATGCGGAGCAGGATCCGCTGTATGACTGCGCGCCGTCCTGCCTCTTCGTCTAAAGCGTACAGCTCCTCCGTGTTGTCGACGACGAAGGTGCCGACACCCATATCGAGTGCCTGACGGATGTCCGCGTCGGTCTTATTGTTGCCGTGAAAATAGATCTTTTCGGCAGGAAAGCCGACCGCTTTTGCGGTATAAAGCTCACCGCCCGACACGCAGTCGATGCCGATGCCCTCTTCTGCGGCGATGCGATAGATCTCCTTGCAGGAGAACGCCTTCGACGCGAAAAGCGGAAGCGCGTCCTTTCCGAAATGCTCGGACGCCGCCGCGAGATAGGTGCGGACCCTATTGCGGATGACCGATTCATCAAAAATGTACGCAGGCGTGCCGAATTCCCGTGCAAGGGAAACCGTGTCGAGCGAGCCGATCGTGAGATGTCCTCGGTCATTTATGTCAAGATGAGGATAAAGAATCATAAAAGCCTCCGTGCCGCCGTACAGGGGCGGCATCAATAAATTCCGAAAAGGAGACATACGAGTATGTCCCGCCTCGGGGATCCGGTAAACAGCGGAAAATGATCCCGCTGGATTTTTGGTGCTTTGCTTTGGGATCAAAGACCGGTGTATTCGTAAATGATCTTCCAGAGCTCATTCTTTCCCGCGCCCGAAAGCGAGGAGAAGGGAATGCGCACAACGTCCTTCGTCAGCGGATGCTCCGCCATTTCTGCGAGCATTTTTCCGTACTCGGTCTTGTTCAGCTTATCGGTCTTTGTCAGAACAACAACGTAGGGCAGACCTGACTGACGGAGAAAATCCATCATCATTTCGTCATCCGCGGTCGGCCCGATGCGGCTGTCCACAAGCTGGAGAACGAGAGAAAGGCGGTCGATGTTTTTATTCTGTGTAAAGTATCCGTCGGTCAGAGCGCTCCACGCCGCCTTTTCTGCGGGCGGTCTTTTTGCAAAGCCGTAGCCCGGAAGATCGACGAAAAAGAGCTTTTTGTCGATCTCAAAAAAGTTGATCGTGATCGTTTTTCCAGGGGCAGAGCTGACGCGCGCAAGCTTCTTTTGTCCCATCAATGTGTTGATGAGAGAGCTTTTGCCGACGTTCGAACGCCCCGAGAAGCAGACCTGCGGAAGCGGATCGCCGGGAAATTGATTGATCCTGCCCGCACTGATACGGAGCCTTACGTTTTGTGTATTGAGCATAGCGTTTTGCTCCTTTTTATCGTTATCGTAGTTTCGAAGGATCAAGCCTTCTTTTCGCATTCCGCGAGAGATGCGGAGGGACGCTTCACGTCACCCTGCGGGCAGAGCGTCGGGAGAGGAGCTGCGGGAGTGAATGCCGTTCCGAGATCCGCTTGGGCGGTATCGGGACGAACGAGTGCCTCGCGCAGTACGTCGGATGCCTTGGTGCAAGGAATGAAGCAGAGATTTTCACGCGCGAGCGGATCGAGCCTTTCGATGTCATGCTCGTTGTCCTTGGGGATCAGAACCGTTCGGACACCTGCGGAATATGCCGCCATCGTTTTTTCCTTGAGCCCGCCGATCGCGAGCACACGTCCTCTGAGCGAGATCTCGCCCGTCATCGCGACGTCGCTTCGCACGGGATAGCCCGTGAGTGCGCTGACGAGTGCTGTGGTCATTGTTACACCCGCCGACGGTCCGTCCTTCGGAACTGCGCCCTCGGGTACGTGGATGTGGATATCCTTCGTGCGATAGAAATCGGTCGGAATGCCGTAGTCCTTTGCGATCGAGCGAACAAAGCTGATCGCAGCCCTTGCCGATTCCTTCATCACGTCACCGAGCGAGCCCGTAAGCTCGATCTTACCCGTGCCCTCAAGCACGGCACATTCGACCTTCAGCAGATCGCCGCCGAGCTCGGTATACGCGAGCCCGTTGACAACGCCGACCTCGGGGTTCTCTGCGACAAGCTCGGGAATGAGCTTCCTCGGGCCGAGGAGTTCGGACAGATTTTTCGCGTCCACCGTGATCCGCTTCTGCTCGCTGTTTTCGACGAATCTCTTCGCCGCCTTGCGGCAAAGCTCAGCGATCGTGCGCTCGAGATTACGGACCCCCGCCTCGTGCGTATAATAGGTAATGAGCTCGTCAAAGCCGTCTTCGGTGATGCGGAGCATCCGTTTCGTGAGACCGTGCCGTTTCAGCTGCTTCGGGAAGAGGTGGTTTTCTGCGATCGAAAGCTTCTCGCGCTTCGTGTACGTGTCGAGCCTTATGATCTCCATACGGTCGATAAGCGGCTTCGGTACGGTTTCAAGCGAGTTTGCGGTCGCAAGGAAGAAGCAGTCCGAGAGGTCGAAGGGCATCTCGACGAAGTGATCGCGGAAGACCTTGTTCTGCTCGGGGTCAAGCACCTCAAGAAGAGCAGAGGCAGGGTCACCATGCGCATCCTGCGTGAGCTTGTCGATCTCGTCAAGAAGCACGAAGGGATTATTCGTTCCCGCGCTTGTAAGCGCGGTCATAATTCGGCCGGGCATTGCGCCGATGTAGGGTTTTCTGTGGCCGCGGATCTCGGCTTCATCTCTGACACCGCCAAGGGAAACGCGGACGTATTTGCGGTTCATTGCCCGCGCGATCGACGACGCGATCGAGGTCTTGCCGACGCCGGGAGGGCCGACGAGGCAGATGATCTGGTTTTTCAGCTCGGGATTGAGCTGCTTTACCGCGAGGTACTCGAGAATGCGCTCCTTTACCTTTTCAAGACCGTCATGGTCCTCGTCAAGTGCCTTCTTCACCTGCACGATGTTCAGTCGATCCTTCGATTTCTGTGTCCAGGGAAGCTCGAGGCAGACGTCAAGGTAGTTCCGAAGAACGTTCGCCTCGGGAGAGCCGTACGAGGTCTTCGCCATACGGCGGTTTTCTCTGAGGAGCTTTTCCTCGATCTCCTGCGGCAGCTTTGCCTTTTTGATGCGGCGATCGTACTCCGCGATCTCACCGTCTCCCTCGCCCAGCTCGTCCTCGATGACACGGAGCTGCTCCTTCAGGTAGTACTCGCGCTGATTTTGCTCAATGCGATCGTGAACCTGCTTGTGAATATCATGCTCAAGTGCGAGGATCTCGGACTCCTTCTCGAGAAGAAGGACAAGAAGCTCGGCGCGCTTCAGAGGATCGAAGCATTCAAGTACCTGCTGCTTGTCGTCGGGATGGAGCAGGATGTTCGAAGCGAGGAAGTCTGCGAGAAGCCCGGGGTCACGGATCTTCTTTGCGTTTCTGACGATATCCGCGCCCGACGGGGAGAGAAATCGGAAGATGTTTCCCGTAGCCTCAAAGATTGCGCGGACCGCCGCCTCTCCGCGGAGACCGCCGTTTTCGGGCAGAGAAATGACCTTGCACAGAACCTCTGCGCGAATGTGATCGTCGTTTCTGTGGAAGGTCAGGACGCTCGCGCGGGCAAAGCCCTCTGTGAGAACGCGTACGTCGCCGTCGCTTGTGCGGACGAACTGCTTGATGCGCGCGACCGTTCCGACCTTTTCGAGCTCGCCGAGGTGGATCTCACGGTCGTTGGTTACGGTCTGCATCACGAGAAACACGAAGGAATCGTCGTTGCTTGCGGCCTCTGCCGCCGAGATGCTTTCGCTGTCGGATATTTCAATGTTGAGGGGAGCGGACGGGAACGCCACCGTATCACGCAGAGCGATCACGGGAAGCGACAGCTGCTCGACCTTTTCGATGTAATTTGACATAATTTTTAGGTACCTAACTTGATCTTTCTATGGGTATAGCTTTTCAAATACTAATTATAGCACACTTTTGGGCGGATTTCCATACCTTTTTATATATTTTTGAAGATTTTTTACAAAAATACGGCTGTGAACAGATAATCTCAAGGCAAAAAACGCTCCGCGCTCTCACCGGAACGCGGAGCGCGGGGCAGAGGGACGGAGATTTTACCGAAAAATAAAAAAGCACAACAGGAAATCCGTCTCTGCGTGAGGTTATCATGAGATTGATAGTCCGCAGAATCCGGCGTACTCGCCTGTTGTGCATAAGCCTGTGGGAAGAGGAACGCTTGTCCCCCTTCACGATTACATTATATCGCATCGGAGGAAAAAAGTAAATATTCAAATTGACGATTTTTCGCGCGAAATTTCGTTGAAATGGACAAAGAAAAAATTTTATGATACCTTGATGTCGGTTTTTGTCGTATTAACTCGCGCATTTTTTTACTTTTGTGGAAAATCACGAACCACCGATCTTCAAAAAATGAACCCCCGGCGGTGCGCGGAGGTTCATTTTCTGATTTGCGTTTTGATGAAAAAGGCGATCAGAGATACTCTGCCATAGCCTCACCGAACTTTTCGTAGTCGGTGATGTTGATGTAGTCAAGACCGCCGAGACGCACGTGGCTGTCTCCTCCGCCGTCGCCGAAATCATCGCCGACGTAAAGGATCTCGTCGAGCGCGTATCCGTTTTCCTTTGCGTAGGTTACGATCGCGTCGTACTTGTTATACCTCTTTGCGGAGAAGTCGAAGGACGACGAGCCGCCGATGTACACGGTGAAGTCCTTAAAGATCTCGAGAGTTTCAGGATAGAGGACCTTTCTCTTCGAGCGGTCGGGGTCGAAAGCGAGCTTGTCCGCAACGTCTGCCTTCGTGCCGAGGAAGGGGAAGGTGACCATGCCCGATGCGTGGAATTCGATGGGCTCACCCTTGTATTCGGTGTAGCCGTACTTTTCGCGGAGGTAATTCGTTTTTTCAAGGAAGAACTCGCGGTCGACCTCCTGCGTGTCCTGACGGACGATCACCATCTTGCCGTCGATGATCTTGCCCTCCTGCATACCGTAGTTGCCGAGAATGTCGATCGGATATTCGTTCATCTGACCGTAAATGCGCGGAACGTTGCCCGCACCGACCATCAGAAGCTTGTACTTCTCGCCAAGCTTGTCCAGAACAGCCTTGTTCTTTTCTCCGAGCTGTGAGCGGTGCTGCGTGAGCGTACCGTCCAGGTCCATGCAAATGAGACGCTTCTTGTTGTTCATAGTGAGTTCTCCTTGTGTTATGTTTTTCGAGGCAGAGCCCCTGAATATATCATCCCTTGATGGTGCCTGCCGAAAGCTGCTTCAGGTAGGCGTTGATGAAGCCGTCGATGTTTCCGTCCATGACCGAGTCGATGTTTCCGTCCTCGTAGCCTGTGCGGGTATCCTTCGCAAGGGTATAGGGCATAAAGACGTAGGAGCGGATCTGCGAGCCCCATTCGATGTTTGCTTTGTTGCCCTGGATCTCCTCGATCGTGTCGACACGCTCGCGGAGCTTGATCTCCATCAGCTACGACTTCAGCATCTTCAGGGCATACTCTCTGTTCTGTACCTGCGAACGCTCGGTCTGACAGCCGACCACGATGCCC
>JAZNOQ010000154.1:0-21476 GCA_045589215.1 Eubacteriales bacterium | reverse complement strand
CCCTCCCGGAGGGGGGCTTTTTACGGGGTGTCCTCGACGACCCGTTGAAAATGAAAAAGCCGCCGTAAGCGGCGACCACTATGCACCTGTATTTTGCGGTGCAAAACACACGGCAAAATGTAAATGCAAAATTGATGTATTTATTTCAGGACAAAAACCATTTATAATATTCACATAAGGTGGTGAGAGGCAATGGCTTTTGAGGTGAGAAAAACCGAATATGTGAATAAAACCTTTCGGATGCCGTCGGAGCTCGTTCAAAAGCTCGAATGCTTGGCGCAGGAAAAGTCGGTGTCCCTCAACAATCTTGTGGTGCAGTGCTGTGAATATGCACTTGAAAACATTTGTGATGGGGAGACATCCGACACAAAGGTTTCGTAAGATGAGAGAAAGGTAATATCAAATGATGAAAATGAGTATCTTCAATCGTGACAAATTGCAAATCACGCAGGATGCAGTCATATGGCGCGGAGTGTCCTATCGGACGAGGTATTTCCTGCGCCGCGTTTACTATTATTTGCACGCCCGCCCGAACCTGTTGAAAAAAGCCAAGTATCGGTGTCTCTATGAGGAGAGTCTGAACCTTCAAGCCGAATGGGTATGGAGTGCATCCAATCATGAAAAGGACATTGACCTTTACCGCCATATGATCCGTGCAGTTGCGGATATGAGTGTGCGGAGCAACGGCAAGAACGGCTCTGAGCTTACGAGGGGCGCACTGAATGAATTTCTGCGTTACAGACAAGGTGTATGGGGATGCGCGGGACAGTCCTGCAGGAGCTGTAAAAGATCCATATCAAACAAAGACGGGCTGTCTGAATGAGACAGCCTGTCTTTTCTGTATGTGGGACTATTCCACCCAAACGACGGTGAGGGTGTCGTTTTCGACACGGAAGCAGATCTCGTGGCCTGCAAAGGGGAAGCCGTACACGCGCGCGGGATCGTTCTGATAGGCGGGGCGCGGATCCTCTGCGAGGATCTCGAGGATCGTCTCGTGCTTGTCCGTAGGGAGCTTTTCAAGAAGCTCCCTCGGGAATTCCACCTTCAGGCGGTAACCGAATTTTTCGTCCGCAAAGCCGCCGACGGCATCGGGATGCGCATCGGTGAAGGGAAGGTAGGGCTTGATGTCAAGGATCGGTGTGCCGTCCATCAGATCTGCGCCCGAAACAACGAGGACGCTTTCGCCGCTTTCCTCGGTCTGTACACCGAGAAGCTTCACCGACGAAAGTCCGATCGGGTTCGGACGGAAGGGAGAGCGCGTCGCGAACACGCCCATTTTGGCGTTGCCGCCAAGCCGCGGCGGTCGGACGGTCGGTGTGAAGCGATCGCCGTCACCCTCGCGCACCGCCTCCGAAAAGAGCCACAGCAACCAAAGATGCGAAAAATCCTCGATGCCGCGCAGGGCATCGGGGTTCTGATATGTCTTTGTAAAACGGATGACACCCGTGAGGGAGGATGCGAGTCCGCTTTGGCGCGGAATGCCAAATTTTGTCGGAAAATCGGTGTAGATGTGTCCGATCACGCGGTATGTGGGAAGCGGAAGCTCCTCACCGCGGCTGTTTTCAAAGGTTTCCTTCATATCCATCGGTATCCTTTCCGGGTGGGTTTCTGTGCTTTGCGATCACGGCGTTTCAAGCTCTGCGACGGTTTCTGCGATCGGGAGAGTAACGGTAAAGACGCTGCCCCTTCCTTCCTCGCTTTCGACCGTGATCTCGCCCTCGCAAAGCTCGATGATGCGCCGTACGAGCGTGAGTCCGATGCCGTTGCCCTCGCTTTTGTGCGAGGAGTCTCCCTGATAGAATTTATCGAAAATGCGGTCGCGGATATCCTCGGGCATACCGATCCCCGTGTCCGAGATCCGAACCGTGGCGGTTTGTCCGTCCGCGCGAAGCGTTACGCCGACCGTGCCGTTTTCGGGCGTGAATTTGACGGCGTTTCCGAGGAGGTTTACCCAAAGCTCTGTGAGCATTTCCTCGTTCGCATAGCACCGAACCGTATCGAGATCGAGATCAAGCTCGAGATTCTTCTCGTCCCACTTCTTTTCGAGGAGGAGAATGCAGTGACGGAGCTGCTCGTCGAGATCGTAGGAGGTCTTGCCGCCGACGATCGTTTGGTTCTCGTATTGCGAAAGGAGCAGAATGCGCGATGCCATACGTGTGAGGCGGTCGGATTCCTTGCAAATGATCTCAAGGTATTCCTCACGCTTGTCCTCGGGAAGATCGCCGTAGCGAAGCTCGTGCGCAAAGCCGCGGATCGATACGATCGGCGTCTTGAATTCGTGAGAAAAGTTGCTGATGAAGTCCTTTCGGAAGATCTCGGTCTGCTCAAGATCGCCCGCCATACTGTTGAAGGCATCCTGAAGCTCTGCGACCTCGAAAATGCCCTTGTCATCATGCACGCGCACCGACAGATCTCCCTCTCCGAGCTTTTTTGCCGCGCGGATCGTGCCGCGAAGAGGATTCAGAATGCGGAAGGAAAGAAGGGCTGCGAGGGCTGAACCGATGATGATGCTCGGGATGAATACGACGAGCAGAAGAACGAACGGAGCGGACTGTATGACCTTGAGGAAGCCGAAAAGCATGTTGAGCAGAAAGAGCGTCGAGCCCGTGATGAGCCCCGATATCAGCATCAGGGTGAATACGTAAGAGATCAGGACAACGCGCAAGCTGCGGTAGCGTCTCGTTGCGCGTTCGTCGGAGGGGGGCTTTCGGAGGCTTTTCTTCATAGTCGTTTTATCCTTTATTTTGCTTTTGCGGTCGGAACTGCTTTGTAGCCGAGCCCGCGGATGGTCGAGATCGAGAAATCGGGACTGTCGCGGAATCGGTCGCGGAGACGGCTGATATGCACGTCCACCGTGCGCTCGTCGCTTTCGCTGTCCATATCCCAGATGTCATCCATAAGGGATCGGCGGGTGAAGATCTTGTTCGGATAAGACAGGAGCTTGAAGAGGAGGAGAAACTCCTTTTGTGTCAGCTCGATCGCGCCCTCGGGTGTCTCGACGGTGAGGGAATCGTAAAGGAGCGTTGTTCCGCCGACCGTGAGCTTTCGCTCGCTGACGATGCGGGAGCGGCGGAGCAGAGCCGCGATGCGGAGGATCATTTCCTCCTCGTCCACGGGCTTTACCATATAATCGTCCGTGCCGATCAGAAAGCCGCGCTTTTTGTCGGCAGGGCTTTCCTTCGCTGTGACCATCAGGATCGGAAGCTCGTTTCCGCTTTGCCGCAGGGTCTCCGTGAAGGTGTATCCGTCCATACGGGGCATCATCAGGTCGAGAACGATGAGATCGATATGTGCTTTTTCAAGGATGTCGAGGGCTTCAATGCCGTCTGCCGCCGTATAGGGAGAGTAGCCGTATCGGGTCAGCACCGCCGCCATCAGCTTGCGGGTGCTTGGATCGTCCTCGGCAACGAGAATGTTAAACATAGATGAGTCCTTTCCGGGCTCGGCTTTTCGCATACCGAGTCCTTACGCGGTTTCGAATTTGTATCCGACTCCCCAGACGGTGCGGATCGCCCACTCGTTTGAAACACCCTCGCATTTTTCACGCACCTTGCGTACGTGTGCATCGATCGTGCGGGTGTTTCCGAGATAGTTGTATCCCCAGACCTGATCGAGAAGCTGGTCGCGGGTGTAGACCTTGTTGGGGTTTGATGCGAGGAAGTAGAGGAGCTGAAGCTCCTTCGGGGTGAGATCGACGCGTTCGCCGTTCAGCTTCAGCTCGTACCGTTCGATCGAAAGCTCAAACCCGTCGAGCGTGACGGTACGGCTGTCCTCCGTGCGGCTTCCGATGCGACTGCGGCGAAGGACCGCCTTCGCGCGCGCCCCAAGCTCGCGCATATCGCACGGCTTTAAGAGAAAGTCGTCGGCTCCCGATTCAAGCCCTTGCACCTTGTCCGCGACGCTTGCGCGGGGGGAGGTGAGAATGATCGGGACGGAGGAGCTTTGGCGGATTTCCTCGCAAAGAGATCTGTCACCGCCGGGGAGAAGGGCATCGAGAATGACGAGGTCGGGGGAGAAAGCCTTGACCGAGTAAAGCGTATCCGTGCCCGATGCGACCGATTCGACGGTGTAATTGTTGTTTGAAAGATACCGCGAAAGATCCGTTCGGAGGGTTGGATTGGTTTCTGCGAGTAAAATGCGTTCGTTCATTGCTGTATCCTTGCCTTTCGGGAAAGCTTTGTATTTTACGGATACAGTATATCGCCCGAATGTCAAATGAAATTCAAACGAATATGAAGCCTGAATTAAATTTGTAAAAGAATTGTGAATTCACAGTGAGAGGCAGAGAAGACCTCCCGAAGAGTTCGTCGCTTTGATCTAAGTATAACCGATTTTTGCCGAAAAAGCAAGAGGGAGGCGCGGAGACTTCGGGGAAAACACAAAAATTTTACGCTTTGTTTGAAATATTAAGGCGTGGCGGGGTTGAAATTTCCTCCGCTTTGTGGTATCATAATATCTGTGATGAATAACCGCCGCAGTGCTTGCGGCGTGAAAAATGAGGTAAACTCGATGAATTTGAAAAATAAGACTGTGAAAAAAGCACTGCGCACCGCACTTTCCGTAGGCATTGCGCTGCTTCTCTTGCTATCAACGCTACTGCTTTCGGGCTGCGGAGGATCGTCGACTGCAAAGGCTCCCGAAGCCGATGCGGGAAGCTGCGGAACGGGTGTCGAATACGAATTTAACGGAACGCTCTCCCGCCTCACGATCAAGGGCTCGGGTGATATGACCGATTACACGTCCCCCGATCAGGTGCCGTGGGCGGAATATGCCTCCTCGATCGAAAAGGTCGTGATCTCCGAAAGCATCACGTCGATCGGTGACTACGCGTTCTATTACTGCACCGCCCTTGAGAAGGTCACGGTGGAAGCGAAGGCACTCACGTCGATCGGAAGCTACGCCTTCTGGATGAACCGATCTCTCGTAGAGATTGAGATCCCCGCTACGGTCACCGAGATCGGAGCGAATGCGTTTGCGTACTGCACGTCGCTTACAACGGTCTCGACCGAGAACCTCGCGACGATAGGAGCAGGTGCATTTATGGGCTGCACTGCGCTTGAGGTCGCTTCGCTCGACGGTACGCTTACGGCGATCCCCGAGAAGACCTTTATGAACTGTACCGCACTGAAGACCGTTGCGTATTCCGAGACCGTAACGGAAACGGGAATTGATGAAAAAGCATTCGTCAATGCAAGCGCCGATGTGAAAAAGGCCGTGATCAAGCTGTCGGCAACGCTTACGATCGAATACGTGAACGCCGACGGAAATGCGCTCGCAGAGAAGCACGTAGAGACGCTCAACAAGGGCGCGGAATACAGCGTGACGACTCCTACGGTCGAGGGCTACACCATTCCCGCAGGGAAGGAAACGCTGTCGGGTACGATGCCGGGCGCGGACGTAACCCTGAAGGTCGTATATACGAAGGCGGCGGTTGACACGGAGCCCGCAGAGGATGAGACCGACGCGCCGACGGGTGAAAGTGATGCTACGGGTAGCGGAACGGAGGAGCCGAAGAAGGATACGCAGATCATTTTCCTTGTTCTGCTCGTTGTGATCGTGATCGCGATCGTGGTCGGTGCGGTGCTTCTGATGCGTTCGGGTAAGAATATCACGAAGGATTCGCAGACCGTTCGGAAGAATGATCCGAAGAAAAATTCCAAAGGAAAGAAAAAATAAGTAAAAATTACCCGAGCTGTCGCAAAAATCTGCGGTAGCTCGGGTTTTTTGGGACCTTTTCGCTTGACAAACGGGCGTTTGTTCGATATAATATGTATGTATAAATATGGCGTGTGTGCGGAAGGGAGGAAAACGCGTGCTTGAAGTGATTTTGCCGGGAACGGGCGGAACCGTTCCGAGAAAGGACCGTTGGCTCGCGACCTGCCTTCTACGTTATCAGGGCAGCTCGCTCCTGATCGATTGCGGTGAAGGCACGCAGATCGCGCTCAAGGAGGCGGGTGTCACGATGAAGCCGATCGACGTCCTCTGCCTCACACACTATCACGCCGACCACGCGAGCGGTCTTCCCGGCTTTCTCCTCACGATGGGGAACGAGGGCAGAGAGGAGCCGTTGACCGTCATCGGCCCGAGGGGGCTTGAAAGCGTTTTGCGCGGACTTTTCGTCGTTGGTGCGCCGTCCTTTCCGATCAAGATCTACGAGCTTGACGGCGAGCTTCCTTTACCGATCACGGTTGGGGACTACGAGATCCGGCCCTTTCAGCTTGAACACGGGATCCCGTGCTACGGATACAGAGTGTCAATCTCCCGCGCGGGAAAATTTGATCCCGACAAGGCGCGAGAAAACCGTGTTCCGATGTGCTATTGGAGTCAGCTCCAAAAAGGCGAAGCGGTGGAGGGCTGCGATGAGATCTACACGCCCGATCAGGTGCTCGGTCCTCCGCGGCGGGGGCTTTCGGTGACGTATGCGACCGATACGCGTCCGCTTCCCGTGATCGCGGAAATGGCGCGCGGTGGAGATCTCCTCATATGCGAGGGAATGTATGGCGACCCCGAAAAGGAGGCGCGCGCCGAGGAAGCGGGGCATATGCTATACAGAGATGCGGCAAATCTCGCAAGAGAGGCGGGCGTCGAACGGCTTTGGCTGACACATTACAGCCCGTCTATGAAGGAGCCCGAGGAATTTCTCGAAAGTGAGGCGCAGGCGGTCTTCCGGGACGCAGTATGCGGCTACGACGGAATGCGTGAAACGCTTCGCTTCAAGGACTGACGCCGCGTATCGACCAAACGCAAGAAAAAATTTTATTACATTTTTTATCACATTAAAGAAGGAAACGGTATATTATCATGCTGAACATTCAAACTTATCCCGATTACAACGCAATGTCTGCGGCAGCGGCAGAAATCATCTCGATGCAGGTCATTCAGAAGCCGAACAGCATTCTCGGCCTTGCTACAGGCTCGACTCCCGAGGGACTTTACAGCTGTCTTGTCGGAAAGTTTTTGCGCGGACAGGTGGACTTTTCGGGCGTAACGAGCGTCAATCTCGACGAATATTATCCGATTTCGCCCGATAACGCACAGAGCTATCGCTATTTTATGAATCACCACCTGTTCAATCACGTCAACATCAACAAGAGCAATACATACGTGCCCGACGGTACTGCCGCTGACGGAGACGCAGAGGCGGGACGCTACGAGGCGCTTGTTGAATCGCTCGGCCAGGTCGATGTTCAGGTTCTCGGCATCGGTCGTAACGGTCACATCGGCTTCAATGAGCCGAGCAACGAGCTGATCCCCGAGACGCACGTTACCGAGCTTCTCGACAGCACGATCGAAGCGAATTCTCGCTTTTTCGCGTCGAAGGAGGAGGTTCCGACCCACGCTCTCACAATGGGCATCGGCACGATCCTGAAGGCGAAGCAGATCCTCCTGCTCGTCAGCGGCAGAGAAAAGCACGACGCCCTGATGCGCCTCCTTGCGGGTAAGGTCACGACCGATTGCCCCGCAACCCTCCTTCTTCTCCATCCGAACGTTACGGTGCTTTGCGATACCGAGGCGTACGACGGATAAGGAGAACCGTATGGAAGCCCTGAACGAAAACGGGATGGCGGTCGATCTCTCGGCCGTCAAGAGAGATGCGGAGCTTCTTGTGTGCGAGCTTATCAAGGCTTCGGAGCTTCGGGCGGGCGATATTTTCGTTGTTGGATGTTCGTCCTCCGAGATCGTTGGAGGGCGCATCGGTAAGAGCTCCTCGCTTGAAGCCGCAGAGGCGGTTTACGGGGGAATTGCTCCGATTCTTAAGGAGGAGGGGGTTTTTCTCGCCGTGCAGTGCTGTGAGCATCTGAACCGTGCTCTGATCGTTGAGCGCGCGTGTGCCGAGCGGTACGGATACGACGCGGTTTGCGTGTGCCCGAAGCCGAAGGCGGGCGGCTCGCTCGCATATACGGCGTGGCAGAATTTTGAAGCTCCCGTTGCCGTTGAGCATATCCGTGCACACGCGGGGCTTGACATTGGCGGTACGCTCGTGGGGATGCACCTTAGAGAGGTCGCGGTTCCCGTCAGACTGTCTCTTTCAAAGATCGGGGAAGCCGCGATCCTTGCGGCACGTACCCGTCCGAAATACATCGGTGGACCTCGCGCGCAGTACGAATAAGTACTACGAAATCGTTGAAACGAGCCACACGAAGAGGGCACAGAGAAGCCCTGTTATGAATTTACAGAAAAAGTAAGAGCGGAAGGAAAGCGCTTTCCTCCGTGCTCTGTCCGGCAATGGGCGTTCTGCCGTTGCGATCACCTGCAGATGGGCGCAAAGTCCGCCCCATCCCGCAAAAAATCCGCAAAGAACCCTGCCGCAGAGACCGTTCAGCGTTTCTGCGGCATTTTTCATCCCGCGCGAAAGCTCGAGAAGCCCTGAAAGAAAAAGGGGGACGGCAGACGGTGCGCCGAGTGCTGTAAGCAGAGCATTAAGCGCACTTGATAAAACCGAAAAAAAGACGACGAATGCAGACACCGTAATGGCGGTCTCGCCCGCCCGAACGATGGACGAAACGAAAAGTGCCGAGGGGGATGTGTCCGCGCAAGCAGAGGTCGGAGGGGAGCTATGCTCGCATACGCCGCAGAAGAGACGCAGCACGATACCGAAAAGAAGGGTAGATGCGACCGATGCGAAATAGAGCGTCAGTCCGAACGTGCGGTCTTTAAAGAATTCGCCTCCGACGGCGGCAAACAGAAAGGCGAAGCTCGGACCGTTTGACAGGATCAGAAGCCGCTCGCTTTCGGATCTTGACAGCGCACCGCGCGCGTATAAGTCCGACACGATGCGCGCACCGACGGGAAATCCGCAGAATGCGCCGAGAAGGAGAGCCGCCGCCCCGCTCCCCGATATACCAAACAGTGTGCTTGTGACGCGCGACAGCCGTGCGCCGAGACGCTCACCGAGTCCGCTTTCGGTCAGGAGAGACGAGAGAACGAGAAAGGGAAAAAGCGCGGGGATGACCGATCCCACAGAGAGCAAGAGTCCGCTTTGCGCGGCTTCGCCGCTCGCAGTCGGATCTCTGAACACGAACCAGAGAAGCAGAGCGGACAAGAAAAGGGTAATGCTTTCGGACAGAGAGAGGGTGGGGTGAAGCCGCAAAGCACGCCCCCTCTCCCGAACGGCTCTGATTTTACGTCTCGCTGTGCCCGTCATACCGTTTTTCTCCCTCGCATAGAATTTATCGGTCGGTTTTTTGCCGACACGGTAATTTATGTGATGCGGAGGCAAAATATGAGACACGGGCAGAGAGAGACGGGGAAGGACCGAAAGGAAACGGGGGAGATGCGGATCCGCGACCGGATCGGGCAGGCACTCGGCATCCCGTCCGATGCCGTCGGGCTTTCAAATGGCTTTATGGCAGAGCTTCGCGGAAAAAGCGGCGTTACCGTTCGCGGCTGCAAAAGGATATTGAATTATTCGCGCGAGACGATACGGCTCGATACGCGGGATGGAGAGGTCACGGTCGCAGGGGAGGGTCTCACCTGCACGATGTACTGTGCCGACACGATCGGGATCGAGGGCAGAGTCAGCGGGGTATATTTTGAAGATCGCCGCGCGGTACTCCTTGCGTGTCTTTCGGGTGCTTCGACTGTGGAGGATGCCAAATGAAGCGGTTCTCTTGTTTTTTTCGCAAAAGGACCGTGCGGAAGCACCGTCTCACGCTTCTGTCCTTCTTCGTCGGTCGGGTGACGCTCTCAAGTGACGCCTGCTACGCGACAGAGCTTCTGAACGTATGTATGCGGCATTCGCTCCCGTATGGAGACCTCGCTCTGTCGGAAAACGGTCGGATCTCGCTTGCGGTATCGTATGCAGCCGCGAAAAAGCTGCAGGCGATCTGCCGCCTTCACGGCATTCCGCTCACGATCGACCGAAGCCGCGGCGTTCGCGAGGTGCTACTTTTCCTTCTGAAGCGTCCCGGACTTCCCGTAGGGATCCTTCTGTCCGCGATGCTGATTTCCGCGTTTTCCACGCATCTTTCGGAGATCCGTGTGACGGGAAACAGCGCACTGTCGAGAAGCGAGGTCATTTCGGAGCTGTCTGTGGCGGGGCTGTCGCTGTTTGATTACGTTCCCGCGATCGATGTTGACTCGATCGAAAACCGTTTACTCATAAGCTCCGAGCGCATTTCGTGGATCACGATCAATCTGATCGGGAACGTCGCAGAGGTGCAGATCCGCGAAAAGGAAACGAGAGATGAGGCGGGAGACTCCTCGCCTGCAAATCTTGTCGCACGGTGTGACGGTGTAATCGTTTCCTGCGAGGTGCTGCACGGAAATATTCTCACGAAGGTGGGAAGTGCCGTCCGTGCGGGCGAGGTTCTTGTCAGCGGTGTTTACGACTCGGTGACGCAAGGGATCCGCTACACACGGGCAGAGGGCGCGATCTATGCAGAGACCGAGCATACGTTTGAAATTGAGGTGCCGTATCGGTACGAAAAAAGCTCGTACACGGGGGCTTCGGGGAAGCGTTACACGTTACTCTTTTTCGGAAAAGAACGGAAGCTTTACGAAAGCGAGGGCTATGACGGAGAAAACGTCGTCGAACGTCTTTCTTATCTTCGGGTGTTCGGAAAGGATCTGCCGATCGGGATCTCGGTCGAGACCTCCCACACAGCGGAAACGGTAACGGGAGAATATACGAGAGAGCGGGCGATGGAGCTCGCATACTATAAGCTGTCGCAAGAGATCGCCTCTTTACCCGGAATGCAGGGGCTTCTCGAAAAGGCGGTGTCGTACGAGATCGGAGACGATGCGTATACGATCTACGCAACGGTGCGATGTATTGAAAACATCGCGGAAACAAAAAATATAGAAGTGGAATTATTTGATTAGCAGATAAAGAGGTGATTTTATGGCCGGAGAGGAAACGAGGATCGTAAAGACCGAGACTGCCGAAATGACGGCACGGGTGTTCGGAAGCTACGACAAAAATGCGCGCGCGGTGGAGGATGCGTTTTCGGTGCGGATTCACAATCGCGCATCGGGAAATGGGGATGCGATCGTGATATCGGGCACGGAGACGGAGAACGTCACCCGTGCTTCGAGAGCGATCTCCTATTTGCTTGAGATCGCGCGGCGCGACGAGCAGGTATCCGACCAGCAGACGTCTTATATCATCTCGACGCTCCAAAGTGGAAAAGAGGAGGAGCTGACGGGATACGGAGAGGGCTGTATTTGCGTTACGGCAAAAGGAAAGCCGATCAAGGCAAAGACCGCAGGTCAGCAAAAATACACCGAGAAGATGAAAAAGAATACGATCGTGTTCGGCGTTGGCCCTGCGGGTACGGGAAAGACCTTCCTCGCGGTGGCGATGGCGGTGAAGGCTCTCCGAGAGAAAGAGGTCTCGCGCATTATCCTGACGCGTCCTGCAATCGAGGCGGGTGAGAAGCTCGGCTTCCTTCCGGGGGATCTGCAAAGCAAGATCGATCCCTATCTGCGCCCCCTGTATGACGCGCTTTACGAGATGCTTGGGGTAGAGAATTATCAGAGACTTGTCGAAAAGCAGGTGATCGAGATCGCGCCGCTTGCGTATATGCGCGGACGGACACTCGACGACAGCTTCATCATCCTTGACGAGGCGCAAAACGCGACGGTGGAGCAGATGAAAATGTTCCTGACGCGTCTCGGCTTCGGCTCAAAGGCGGTCATTACGGGAGATCCCAGCCAGACCGACCTCGGATATGGGCAGAAATCGGGACTTCAGGATGCAACGCAGATCCTTGACGGGATCGAGGACATCGCGATCCACCGCTTTACGGACCGCGACGTGGTGCGCCATAAGCTCGTCCAGCAGATCATTCTCGCGTATGAGGAACGGGATCGGAAATACGAAAAAGAGAAGGGCGACTCGAAGGAGAACGCTCGAGGAGCGGCGGATCACCGCGACAAGCGCGGCGGGAACGATCGGAGGCAGAGATGAGCGTTAAGATCTATTTTGAAAACGAACAGGACAAGCGTACTGTATCGGAATACCTGAAGCGGCTCGTGAGACGGGCAATCAAGGCGACGCTCGACCATGAAGGATTTACGCACAGATGTGAGATTTCGGTGACCTTTACCGATAATGAGGGGATCCATGTCCTGAACCGCGAATACCGTAAGGTAGACCGCCCGACCGACGTGCTTTCCTTCCCGCAGTTTGATTTTTACGGCGGCGAGACGGTCCCCGAGGGCGACGAATGCGTGTCTCTCGGAGACATCGTTCTCTCGCTCGAGCGCGCAGAGGAGCAGGCACGGGAATTCGGTCACAGCTTTTCACGAGAGGCGGCATTTCTGACCGTGCATTCGGTGCTTCATTTACTTGGGTACGATCACGAGCTCGGTCCCTGCGAGGATGCCGATATGCGCGAACGGCAGAGAGCCGTTATGCGTAGGATCGGCCTGGAGGTCTCGTGATGGCATACGGAGGAAAACGCGGAAGCACTGCGCGGAGTAAGATCGAGCGATTCATAGACGATCATGTCCGTCTCGTTGCCGCGGTCAGCACGATGCTTGTGATCGTGATCGCTTGGCTCGTCGCGGATCTTATGATAAACGGCAGTCCCTTCAAGGGAAAGAACACGGATTCGGAGAAACGGATGCCGATCGGCTACGTGAACAGTCTCAGTGAAAAAACAGGTGCGCTTTCGTGGAAGGATTTCTCAGGCTTCTCCTATCAGACGGTGAGCCGAGACGAATACGACGAAGGCATATATGAGATGCGGCAGTATGCGGTCGAGGGGGACAAGCTCTCGGTCACGGTCGCGGGGTTTACCGACGGCTCGATGTATACGGGCTACGTCGAATACGCTACGGTCAATTACATCAAGGATTTTGATTTTGAATTTTCACTGCTTGAGGATGACGACTTTCTCTCGTATCTCGAGGAGTATGGAATATTGCCCGAAAAAGGCAAGGGATAAACCGAAAACGAAAGAGTTTGAAAGAAAGGCTATAAGAGGGTATATCACTATGAAAAAGACAGGCTTTATCGCGATCGTCGGCCGCCCGAACGTGGGAAAATCGACGCTTCTCAATGCGATCCTCGGGGAAAAGGTGGCGATCGTATCGTCGAAGCCGCAGACCACGAGAAATAAGATCGTCGGCATCCATACGATCGGGGAAAATCAGTACGTGTTCCTCGATACACCCGGTATGCACGAGCCGAAGAACACGCTCGGTGATTATATGGTCAAGGCGGCAGACACCACGATGCGCGAGGCGGATGCGGTCATTCTTGTCGTGGATGCGTCGAAGACACCGGGACGGATCGAAGAGAACGTCATCGAGTACCTGAAGAAGTCGGGGACTCCCGCGATCCTTGCGGTGAACAAGATCGATCTCACGAACAGAGAGGAGATCGCCGTTTGTCTTGCCGCTTATAACGAAAAGCACAGCTTCCACGCCTTTGTGCCGATCTCTGCGCGAAGCGGAAAGAACGTAAACGAGCTTCTCGCGGAGTGCGATCCCTTCCTGTCGGAGTCGGAGTTTTTCTTCCCCGACGATATTGTGACCGATCAGACCGAGCGGCAGATCGCGGCGGAGATCATCCGTGAGAAGATCCTGCGCTCGACAAATAAGGAGATCCCGCACGGAACGGCGGTGGTGATCGAGGAGTTCAAGGACGAAAAAACGCTGATTCGCATTCGTGCAGAGATCTTTTGCGAGAAGGAGTCCCACAAGGGTATCCTTGTCGGCAAAAAGGGCGAGACGCTGAAGAAGATCGGCAGCTACGCGCGCGAGGAGCTTGAACGCATTTTCGGCGTGAAGATCTACCTGAATCTTTGGGTAAAGGTCAAGGAAAATTGGCGGGACAGCGCAAATCTCGTCGGCAACTTCGGTTATAAGAGCGAATGAGCGGGCACGCAAAGCAGTATTCGATCGACGGGCTCGTGCTGCGCGAGTCGGCTTACGGCGAGAACGACTGTATGTTCAGTCTCCTCACCGCCGAGCGCGGGCGCATCACCGTGCTTGCGAAGGGCGCACGGTCGATGAAGAGCCGTGTGCGCGGCGGAATTCAACCCTATACCTACGGCAATTACGAGATCTCGGAGAAGAGCGGCCCAGGATGGACCCGAAGTGTTTCTGTGACCGAGTCCTTCTTCGGACTTCGGGCAGGGCTTCTTCCCTTGATGCTTGCGGCGTATCTCTCCGATATTGCGTGTGAGCTTTCGGGCGAGGGTGTTCCTGCGGACGAGCTGTTACAGTTGACGCTGAATACGTTTTTCCTCCTCTCAAATAGGGTGTCTCCCGATGATGAAGAGGAGATCCTGCGGATCAAGGCGGCGTATGAGCTTCGTGCGATGGCGATCTCGGGCTATGCCCCCGAGCTTTCGTCCTGCTCGAAATGCGGAAAGGATGCGCCGAAGGATGACAGATGGTACCTCGACGTGATGAATGGATCCCTCTCATGCGGAACGTGCATCCGAAAGGCTGCAGACGCGCGTGTGCCGCTTCCCGATCCGTATGAGACGGGAAGCGCGACGATCCTTCTTCCGCTTTCTCCGTCGGCGGTCTCTGCGATGCAGTACGTGACCGAAGCACCGCCAAAGCGTGTGTTCTCCTTTGGGATCTCCGACACGGAGGGAAGGGAGACGTTTTCGAAGGCTGCGGAGGCGTACCTTGAGCATCATCTCGAACGCACCTTCGAGTCTTTGAAGTTTTTCCATACGGTACGGAAAGGATAACCTGAATGAATTTATCGGAAAAAAGCAAGATCAAGCTTGAATTTGATAAAATACTGCAGATGCTTGCCGAATGCGCGAAAACGGGCGGGGCAAAGCAGATGGCGCTTTCGCTTGAACCCGAGGATGCGCCCGAACGCGTGCTGCGCCGTCAGAGACGCACGACCGATGCGCGTCGGCTTTGCGACAGCAAGGGGATGCCGTCGTTCGGTATGATCGTCGACCTCTCCGACACGTGTGAACGTGCTGTGAAGGGGGCAACGCTCAGCACGCGAGAGCTGCTTGACGTTGCGAACGTCTGGCGAACAGCGCGGCTTCTTCTGGATTATATCCACACGAACCGCGAATTTGACACCTCGCTTGACGAGATATTCTCGCGCCTCATTGCGAACCATCGCTTTGAGCAGCGCGTTTCGAAAACGATCGTTTCGGAGGATATGATTGCGGATGAGGCGAGCCCGACGCTTGCCGATATCCGCAGAAAGATGCGAAACGAGAACGTCCGCATCAAAAATTCGCTCCAGCAATATATCACGGGCGGTGGCTCAAAGTATTTACAGGACAATATCGTAACGATGCGTGGCGGCAGATATGTCATTCCCGTTAAGATCGAGCACAAAAACGAGGTGCGCGGTCTTCTCCACGATACCTCTGCATCGGGTGCGACGGTCTTCATCGAGCCGATGGAGGTCGTTGAGGCGAACAACGAGCTTCGCCACCTTGAAACGCGGGAGGAGCGGGAGATCGAGCGCATTCTGCTCGAGCTTTCGCAGGAGGTCGGTGCGGCGTCGGCTACCTTGAACCTGAACGTCCGAAATATCAACGAGCTTGCGTTTTATTTCGCGTGCGGCGAGCTGTCGCATCGGATGCACGGCGTACAGCCCGTTCTGTCGAGCGATCGCTCGATGAACCTTTTACGCTTCCGACATCCTCTGATCGATAAAAAGCAGGTCGTTCCCGTAGACGTGTATCTCGGGAAGGGCTTTGACACAATGGTGATCACGGGTCCGAATACGGGCGGTAAGACCGTCACGCTGAAGACGCTCGGGCTATCTGCCCTGATGGCGCAGGCAGGACTTCACATTCCCGCTGACGAGGGCTCGTCGATCTGTCTCTTTGACACCGTGCTTGCCGATATCGGGGACGAGCAAAGCATCGAACAGTCGCTCTCGACCTTCTCGTCGCATATGGTGCATATCGTTGAAATCCTCGGAGACGTGACCGACCGTTCGCTCGTGCTTTTTGACGAGCTTGGTGTCGGAACCGATCCCGTAGAGGGCGCGGCACTTGCGATCGCGGTGATTGAATCGGTCAGGGAGAAGGGCGCGCTTTGCGCGGCAACGACCCACTACGCCGAGTTGAAGGCATATGCGCTTGAGACGGAGGGCGTGACCAACGCGGCGTGTGAATTTGACGTCGAGACTTTGCGCCCGACCTATCGTATCGTGATCGGCTCCCCCGGAAAATCAAACGCGTTTGCGATCTCGGAGCGGCTCGGACTGCCGACGGAGATCCTGAACCGTGCGAAGGGTTATATCAACGCCGACAACAAGCGGTTTGAGAACGTGATCGAAACGCTTGAAAGAGAGCGTGTTTTAATGGAGAAGAACCGCCGCGAGGCAGAGCGTCTCCGCGCGGAATACGCAAGCCTCTCCGAGGAGTCGGAGCGAAAGATCGCACAAAGGGAGCGTGAATCCGAGCGCGAGCTCGAACGGGCGCGCGCCGAGGCAAAGGCGCTTCTTGAAAGCGCACGCGCGTCGAGCGAATACGTGCTTCAGGAGATGGAGAAGGTGCGCCGTGCGCGTGAATCCGAGCGACTCGGCGAGGAGCTTGACGCGGCGAGACGGGAGATCCGAAACCGCTTGCGCGCGGAGGATGATCGCGTCAATCCCGTTGCTGTGAAGAAGCGCCGTGAGGACTACGTCCTGCCGCGTCCACTAAAGGCGGGGGATGAAGTGACGGTGGTCAGCCTCGGTGTGAACGGATACCTGCTTGCAGATCCCGATAAGAGTGGCAACGTGCCCGTGAAGGCGGGGATCATCAAGACGAAGGTGAACGTCAGTGATCTGATGCTCGTTGAAAACGTACCGACCGTCACCGACAACAAGGGAAAGACACGTCCCGCATCGAAGTATGCATCCTATACGGGTGTTTTCCGTGCCGCATCGTATGAGATCGATCTGCGTGGCCTCACGGGAGACGAGGGGTGGATGCGCGTTGACAAATACCTCGACGAGGCGCAGCTATCGGGGCTTCAGACCGTGCATCTGATCCACGGAAAGGGAACGGGGGCATTGCGCCGCGAGCTGTGGAATCACCTCGGGAATGATGACCGCGTCGCTTCCTATCGCCTCGGCAAGCAGGGAGAGGGCGACAGCGGCGTGACTGTCGTCGAGCTGCGGTGATGAAAGGGAGCAATTTGTACGGGCGCGAGCCCCACAAATTGTTGAAAATCGACAAAACCGCCGATTTTGAACGAAAAATCGAAAAAAGTATTTTCAAATGCCGAAAAGTATGATATAATAAATTATGTTAGAGTCGGGTAACCCCCTCTTTTGAAGGACCGACCGAAGGCTTTTGACGAAAAAGAAAGGAACGGACGAACGAGATGCGTGATTCACAGGTTGCAGAGCTGAGTGTCATCGGTATGAGAGGCTGCGAGAATTTCGTGCAGCAGGTCGACTATTATTTGAAGGAATGGAGACGTCATAGCGGAGACGAGACCTTCGTCGTCGACGTGGAATGCCCCCGCTTCGGAACCGGAGAGGGTAAGGCGCTGATCCACGAGTCGATGCGCGGACACGACGTGTACATCATTTGTGACATTTTCAACTACGGCGTGACCTATAAGATGCGCGGAATGACCGTTCCGCTGAGCCCGGACGAGCATTACGCCGATCTGAAGCGTATCATTGCCGCAATGGCAGGCAAGGCGCACCGCATCACGGTCATTATGCCGATGCTGTATGAGGGCAGACAGCATAAGCGTTCCTCGCGCGAATCGCTTGACTGTGCTTTGATGCTGCAGGAGCTTCACGCGATGGGTGTTACGAATATTCTGACGATCGACGCACACGATCCCCGTGTGCAGAATGCGATCCCGCTCGTCGGCTTTGACGACGTTCGCCCCGCGTATCAGATGATCAAGGCACTCGTTCGTGCTGTGCCCGACATCCGACTTGAAAATGACAATCTGATGATCATTTCGCCCGACGAGGGCGCGATGAGCCGTTGTATGTACTATTCCTCGGTGCTTGGTGTGGACATCGGTATGTTCTATAAGCGCAGAGACTATTCGGTCGTGATCGGCGGCAAGAACCCGATCGTTGCACACGAGTACCTCGGTGCGGATCTTACGGGCAAGGATGCGATCATCGTAGACGATATGATCTCCTCGGGCGAGTCGCTTCTCGACGTTGCGAGCAAGCTGAAGGAGAAGGGCGCAAAGCGTATCTTTGCATTTGCTTCCTTCGGACTCTTTACCGATGGATACGAAAAGTTCGACGAGGCGTACAAGAACGGCACGATCTCTCGCATTTTCACCACGAATACGGTCTACCGTGAGCCCGCGCTTCTTGCGCGTCCGTGGTACTACGAGGTCAATATGTGCAAGTATATGGCGTACTTCATCGATACGATGAACCACGATGGATCGATCTCGACGCTTCTGAACCCGATCAACCGCATCAACGCGCTGATGGAACGCCACAGAAAAGAGCTCGAGCATCAGCCCGGAAGCCAGATCAAGATGGAGTTGAAAAACTAAATGAACATAGAAAACCCGAAGGATGAAATTCTTTCGGGTTTTTTGAATAAAACGCAACCGCGCGGAAAATTTTACGAGTAGAGGGTGAAGAGAGGTGACGCAGAGATGGAGGACAATGAGATCGTTGAGCTATATTTCGAGCGGTCGGAGCGGGCGATCGGAGCGACCGAGGAGAAATACGGTGCATATTGCCGCGCCATCGCGCGAAATCTGCTCGGAAGTGACGCGGATGCCGAGGAATGCGTGAACGATACGTGGCTTTCGGCGTGGAACAGCATTCCGCCGAACCGTCCTGTGTTGCTTCGTACCTATCTCGGCAAGCTCGTGCGGCGGCTTTCGGTGTCACGGATCCGTTACCGCATGGCAGAGAAGCGGGGCGGCGGAGAGATCCCGCTGATCCTCGACGAGCTTTCGGAGGTGCTTCCCGCGGAGGATGAAACGTCCGACGAGCTCTCAAAGGAGGCGTTGAACCGATTTCTGTCGGGGCTTCGCAAAACCGAACGCAGTGTTTTTCTATGCCGATATTGGTACGGGGACGCTGTAAAGGACATCGCCGCACGCTTCGGCTTTTCCGAGAGCAAGGTGAAATCTATGCTATACAGAACGCGCGAGCATTTGCGGGCATATCTCGATGCCGAGCGCGAGAATGGAGGAGTATTATGAGACCCGAAGATCTATTTGACCGCATCGGGGAGGCGGATGAGCGTTACGTTGCCGATGCGAGACGGAAGAAAAGGAAACGGACTTGGATCCCCGTTTCTGCGGTTGCCGCCACGCTCGCGCTGGTTCTCCTTGTCAGTGCGTTCCTTCAGCCGTGGGGATCTTCATTTTTGAATGGCGATGAAACGACGGGGCACGAAGGGCCGAGCTTCCAATACAATCCTGCGATCTGTGGGCACTTTTTACTGACAGCAGGACGCTATCCCACAAGATCACAAATGCCATCCGAGGATTTGATGAATGAAAACTATGAGCAGTGGGAAGAGGAGGAACGCGTTTGGTTTGAAGAAAACTGTGCTCGGAGAGAGGCTTTTTATGAGCTTGAGGAGCTTCCGAGAGATTTTTTTGCATTACTCATTCAGACCATGCTAAAGGGAAGTGGCGAAGAAAATACACTTTGCTCGCCTATCAACATTTATATGGCACTTGCGATGCTTGCGGAGACGGTGGAGGGAGAAAGCAGGCAGGAGATCCTTAACGTGCTTGGAGCAAAAGGTATTGAGGAGCTTCGTATAACAGCAGGGACGATCTGGAATGCACATTACTGTAATGACGGTGCGGTTGCAAGCATTTTGGCTTCGTCGGTATGGCTTGACAAGGACATTTCTTACGTCAAGGAGACACTCGAAAGGATCGCGGAGCTTTATTACGCCCCCTCCTTTCGGGGAGAAATGGGCTCGGAAGAGTATAACGAGGCTTTGCGTGCGTGGATCAATGCGCAGACGGGCGGCGTTTTGACAGATCAGCTCGAAACGCTTGAAATGTATCCCGAAACGGTGCTTGCACTTGCAACAACGGTATATTACAGCGCACGATGGCAGAGTGCATTTGATGCGTCAAAAAACGATCGAAGGGTTTTTCACGGAAGCCGTGGAGACGTGCTTTCAGAGTATATGAACCGTGTTGCCGCAGGGGATTATTACTACGGAGCGGAATACACTGCGGCGGCGCTCCCGTTTGAAGAGGGCGGTTCGATGTATTTTGTTCTGCCTGACGAAGGAAAAACGGTTGACGACGTGCTTACGGGAACGGATTTTTACACCCTTCTCGAGGAGCTTTCGACTTCGGAGTCCTCGAAATACTGTGAGATCGAAATGCACGTTCCGAGGTTTGACGTTTCATCACAGCGCGAGCTGTCGGATGCGCTTCGGGATATGGGTATCACGTCGGTCTTCTCTGCCGAACGGGCGGACTTTTCTCCGATTTTCGGCGAGGACTTGGGCGGTGTTGCTCTCAGTGAGGTGCAGCACGGTGTTCGGGTTTCGATCGATGAGGAGGGCGTCGAGGCGGCGGCATATACGGTCATGCTTGATGCAGGCTCGTCGCCTCCGCAGGAGAAGGTCGAATTTACGTTAGATCGTCCGTTTCTTTTCGTGATCGTGTCCGACGTTGGACTTCCTCTTTTCGTCGGGGTCGTCAACAATTTGCAGTAAAGCAAAAAATCGGCTGAAACTCAGCCGATTTTTTGCTTTATATTGTGTGGTCAGTCAACGAGTGCGATGACCTCGACCTCGACGAGCGCGCCCTTTGGAAGATCCTTTACTGCGACGCAGGAGCGCGCGGGCTTCGACGAAAAGTACTTACCGTAGATCCCGTTGAAAACTGCGAAATCCTTGATGTCCGCGAGGAAGCAGGTGGTCTTTACCGCCTTATCAAAGGACGAGCCTGCGGCTTCAAGCACAGCCGCAAGGTTCTGCATCACCTGTTCGGTCTGTCCCTCGATGTCCTTTGCGACAATGTCGCCAACCTTCGGGTCGATCGCGATCTGTCCCGAGGTATAGAGAATGCCGTTTGCAACGACTGCCTGCGAGTAAGGACCGATCGCTGCGGGTGCTTTATCGGTTGCGATTTTGTTCATCATAACGTAAAACCTCTTTTCTCCTAAGTTACAGCAGCTTGAATTCTGCTTCGACGAGGGCCTTTTTGATCTCCTCGATGTGTGCAAAGTTTCTCGTTTCGAGCACAATGCGCAGATAACAGCCGTTGACGTCCGAGCCCGCTTCGGCGCGCTCGTGGTGTACCGAAATGACGTTGCCGCCGAGATCGGCGATGATGCGCGAAACGTTCTTGAGCTGACCGGGCTTGTCGACAAGCTCGATCTTAAGCTGGCAGGTCCTGCCCGACATCAAAAGACCTCTCTTGATGACACGGTCGAGGATCGTCACGTCGATGTTGCCGCCCGAAAGGAGGCAAACGACCTTCTTGCCCTTGAGGTCGATCTTTCCGAACATTGCCGCCGCGACCGATACCGCGCCCGCGCCCTCGGTGACGAGCTTCTGCTGCTCCATCAGGGCGAGGATAAGTCGGATCGTAGCCATGTCGTTCTGTGAGCCAAG
>JAZNOQ010000153.1:0-7137 GCA_045589215.1 Eubacteriales bacterium | reverse complement strand
GCCGCAGGCGATAAACCTGTCGAGCCCCTCCCCCGTATTCCTTCTCTTGGTCTCCCTCTCCGACGCCTCTCGACACCACCTCTCCCGAGGGGAAAGGCTTTTTTCCATTTTCCCTTGCTTTTTTAGCCCCCCTATGCTATAATTGTATCATCAATCAAAACCTTCGGGAGGTATCTCACTATTATGATCATCCACAACAAATTCGTCGGCGGCAATATTTTCGTCGATAAGATCGAAGGAAACCATGTTTATCTGCGGAACGAGCAGCGCGATACGGTTGCAGTAAACGGGAAGGACCGCTTCTATTGGGCGTTCGTCGTCGAGGGTGCAGAGGGACAGGAGCTGACCTTCCACTTCGGGAAAAGGCGGCTCGGCATCTGGGGGCCCGCCGTCAGCCACGATCTTATCGACTGGCATTGGCTTGACCAAAACGTGGACAATACCTTCACATATAGGTTTGGAGAAAACGAGTCGAAGGTCTATTTCGCACACCATATCCTGTACCACCCCGCGCACTTTTTTGCCTTCGCCGAACGAAATGGACTCACCGTGGAGGAATTCTGCAAGAGCCGTAAGGGAAGCTCGGTACCTTGTCTGAAGATCGGCGACGGAGAACGCAGTATCATTCTCACCGCGCGTCACCACGCCTGCGAATCGGTAAGCAATTATACCATTGAGGGACTCGTTGAGTCGCTTCTAGAAGCTCCCATCGAAAATACGCGCATTCTCGTCGTTCCCATGATCGACTACGACGGCGTCGTGGAGGGAGATCAGGGCAAGAACCGCTATCCGCACGACCATAACCGCGACTACATCGACGAGCCGATCTACCCCGAGATCCGCGCGCTGATCGACTACACCGAAAAGTACGGATGTCACTACGGCTTCGACCTCCACTCCCCCGGGCACAGCGATAAGCGCATCTTTATGATGGAGTCGATCAAGCCGGAAAAGATCAACCGCTTCTCCGATATTCTGATGGAGGAATACCTTGAGGGCGGCCTACGATATGCTCCCGAGAAGCGGATCGAAGGAAAAAGCCTGAATCGTCAAATGCCAAAATATACCTGCAACAATTATATGAACTGCCGTCCCGAGAATGAGCTCGCGCTCACGCTTGAAACCACCTACACAGGCTCGGAGGCATACAAGCTGACGGCAGATAGCCTTCGCATTTTCGGGCGTAGCTTCGCAAATGCGATAAGGCGTTTTGTGGCAGAAACCGACTCGAAATCCTAACGAAATTCAAAAATATTTTATTCAAAAAAAGGGGCATTTCCCATCAACTTGTGCTATATCCGTTCCCCAAACGGAGGCATAGCTCAGTTGGTTAGAGCGTTCGGTTCACATCCGAGAACCCGAGGTCGCGATGTATTCTGCTTGCGGAATACTCGCCATTTGGCGCGTTAGCGACAAATCTGTCGACGTTTTCGTTTTCGCTTGCGAAACGGCGGTGTTCAGCCGCCGAGAAAACTCGTGGTTTAGCGCCGCAGGCGATAAACCTATCGAGTCCCCCCCGAGGCACTGCCTCGGGTTTTTCTTTTTTCCCTCTTTTACGTTCCGTCCCCGCTCCCCTTACTGCCTTCGGATACCCTTGCGATAAATTCCTTCGGCGAAATCCCGATCGCCTTTTTGAAGGCATTTGAAAAATACAGCGGATCGGAAAAGCCCGACATGAAGGCAACGTTTTTGACCGAGCTGAGTCCAAGCTCGAAAAGCGAGATTGCATGTTTGAAGCGAAGGGAGCGAAGATATTCACAGTAGCTTACGTTCATTTTCTTTTTGAAAAGATGGGAGAGGTATTTCGGATTGTACCCGATCTCATCCGCAACCGAGGAGATCGAAAGCTCGGGATCACGGAAATTCTCCTCCGTGTATTCTATGATTTTTTGCATGATATCACTTTGCTTTGCAGTATGCTCCGTGGATATCCGCGAAAACGCATAAAGCACGATGCTTTCCGCCGTAATATCGATATTCTCCTGCTGTGTGCTGAAAAGGCTCTCCTTGCATAGGGGGATCAGGGCGTTGAGATTGTCCTTTTTACGGGTGCCTAGGAAGATCCCAAAGCGGCAAAAGAGACCGGATGCGCGGGCTCCGCCGAAATCAATGTAAAGATATCGCACGCCCTCCCCGTTCCGAAGCACGTAGGATTCCCCCTCAAAGCCAAAGATCAGCGTACCCGTGGCAACGGAATACGGAACGCCGTCGAATAACAGCTCCCCCGTTCCCTGCTCGATCAGGATCATTCGGTTTTTATTTAGCTTTGTCTCCTTCTTCATGGTGCTTTCATCGGTCTCGAATACAAACGAGAAGATCGAAAGCTCGTTTGACAAGGCGGTTTCAGGGAATTTGCAGATATTTCCTGTTTTCATATTCGTATTTCACCTCACACATACCCGTTTGCTTCAGTATAGCATACAATGCACCAAAAAATCAAGAGAAAAATAACTTTTTTATATTTTTTTATGGAATATATTCATTGATAAGACCGACGATGTATGATACAATGGTATCGTAGGAGGTGAGACACCGTGTGGCTTTATTACGTTCTGATCCTGATCTCGGTCATGATGTTCGGCGGCGGCTTTGCGCTCCAGGATGTGTACCGAAAAAAGCGCGGCAGCGGTCTTATGATCAGTATGGAGGCGGCGTGTATCGGCTCTTTTGCAGGTCTTATCGTCCTGCTGATCATAAACGGCTTCGCCTTTGAATTTACGTGGTTCACGCTTTTGATGGCAGGATGGTCGGCGCTCAACGGTATCGCGTTTACCTTTTGCTCGTTTCAGGCACTTGACCGCATCAATCTGTCTCTCTATTCGCTGTTCGCGATGCTCGGCGGGATGGTTCTGCCGTTTTTGCATGGGTGGCTTTTTTTCAGCGAAAAGATGACGGCGGCAAAGCTCGTTTGTGTGATCTTCGTCTCGCTCTCGCTGCTTTGCACGGTCAAACGAGGTGAGAAGAAAAAAGGCGTGATCTTCTACGCGGGCGTTTTCGTTTTGAACGGTATGTCGGGCGTGATCTCCAAGATCTTCACCGAAAGCACACTTCCAAAGGCAAGCGCGGCGGGATACAGCGTGTGGATCGCTACGATGACTGTACTCCTCTCGGGTGCTGTGTGGCTCGTCCTTTTCCTGACAAAAAAGCGGAAAGGACAAGATAAGCCCGAGGCAATATCAAAAGAGCAAAAAGCTGCGCGGCTGCAGTCCTACGGCGTAGGCGCTTTGCAGGGCGCGATCAACAAGATTGCGAATTTTTTGCTCGTCATCGCGCTCCTGCACGTAGACGCATCCGTTCAGTATCCGATGGTGACGGGAGGTACGATCGTCGTTTCAACGATGATCAGCTGCTTTGGCAAAAGAAAGCCCGATCAACGGGAATGGATCAGCGTCGGACTTGCATTTCTTGGAGTACTGCTGTTATTTTTTATTCCTTTTTGATAAAAAGGAAAATTTAATACATCTGTGAAGGAGAAGGTCATGGAAAAATTAAGAATTGGAGTATTCGGCGCAGGACGCGGCGTATCGCTCGCAAAGGGCTTTATGCTTCTCGACGCAGAGATCGTGGCGCTTTGCGACAATCACAAGGAGCGCCGTGAGGCGGGGCTCAAGAAGCTGGGCGGTGACGTTGCGACTTACGAAAGCTTCGACGATTTTATCGAGCACCCGATGGATGCCGTCATTCTTGCAAACAATTTTTATCAGCACGCACCCTACGCGATCGAGTGCTTTAAGCGCGATCTTCACGTTTTCTGCGAATGCACGGCAAACGGAACGATGGGCGAGGGCGTTGAGCTCGTGCGCGCCTTTGAGAGAAGCAAGAGCATCTATATGCTTGCGGAAAATTATCCGCAGATGCTCTTTAACCGCGAGATGAAGCGCGTAGCCGACACGGGGACCCTCGGAAAGATCCTCTTTGCGGAGGGAGAATACAATCACCCTGTCAGCGCGTGGGATACAGCATTTACCAAAAAGTTTAAATTTTATCCGAATCATTGGCGTCACTTCCTGCCGGCAACCTATTATATCACGCATTCGCTCGGTCCCGTGATGCATATTACGGGTGCTACACCCAAAAAAGTAACCGCATTTGCTGCGTACGCGCCCACACAGGCAGAGGTTCCGACGGCATCCCACAATGCGGATAGTGCAGCGATCGTTACCACGCTGAATGACGACGGCTCGGTCTTCCGCGTGACCGGATGCGCACACTTTGGTGCACACGGCAATTCCTACCGCATCTGCGGAACGAAGGGACAGATCGAGAACCTGCGCGGTATGGGCAATCAAGTGATGCTCCGCTACAATGAATGGGACAAACCCGAGGGGGCTGAGGCGACGCAGCTGTATACGCCCTCGTGGAACGATAAGGACGAGGAGCTCATCAAGACCTCCGGGCACGGCGGCGGCGATTATCTCACCGCACGTATGTTCGTCGATTGCGTCAAGGAAGGCAAGCAGCCGCCTCATCCGTTCGATCTTTATTCGGCGATCGTGATGTCGTCGGTTGCGATCCTCGGTCACCGCTCGGTCCTTGAAGGCGGAAAGCCCTATGACATTCCCGATTTCCGTAAGGAGGAGGATCGGAAGCTTTACGAGAACGATTACCTCACACCCTTTTGGGGAGACGACGGAAGCGAGCCGACGCTTCCCTGCTGCTCGAATCCCGATTACAAACCAACCGAAAGACAGATGGAGCTGTACTTCGAGGAGCTGAAAAAGTAAGTCGGTGGATTAAAATTTTCCCGTAGATACAAAAGAAGCGGGGGTGAGTCAAGTGCAACACGCGCTTGATACTCACCCCTTCGTATTTTTCGGAAGTCTTATTGACAAAGCTCGGGCGGTGTGATATAATCAGCGTAGCACTCTTTTTGGAGGAACTATGAAGTACATTCGCTCTGAGAACCTTTTGGATTACGCTTTTATCAACGAGGATACCCTCGTCCATCCCCTGCGCGGCATCTGCGTTTCCTTTCACGGATACACCGACGCGACGATGTACAAAAGCAGCGATGAGATCGCAAGCGCCCTCGGGAGGCAAGGAATCGCCTTCGTCTTTCCGTATTACAGCGTTTGGGCGTGGATGAGCCGCAGCTCTCAAGCCTTCAACGAGCAGGTCATCGATGCCGTATATGAGCGACTGCAGGCGGACGAAGCCGTCCCCCTCATCGTAAGCGGGGGCAGTATGGGCGGCCTTACGGCGCTGAATTATCTGATCTACGGCAAAAGAAAATCCATCGGGTGTGCGCTGAACTGTCCCGTCACCGATATGAACCGGGTTTTTATTGACAAGCGCGATTTCCGTCGGGCAATTCTTTCTGCGCATATCGAGGAGGACGCTGCGCTTGAGGATATTATGAAGCAGTATTCTCCGGTGCATTTTGCACAGCGGCTCCCAAAAATTCCGTATTTCCTTCTTTTTGGCGAAAGCGATCCGTATTTTACCGAAATACATATGCCGCCGCTCTTAGAAAAATTCGAGCAGTACGGGCTTCCGTATCGGCTGATGATACAGCCGGGCATGAAGCACTGCGACGTCAAAAGCCATCCGAACGCGCAGACGGAATACTGTAATTTCATCACCTCGCTGATATAAGAGCGCATGATATCAAAATCCAGAATTCGAAAGGACGACCAAGATCTATGATCATCCACAATAAATTCGTCGGCGGTAACATTTTCGTCGACCGCATCGAAGGCGATCACGTTTATCTCAAAAATGAGCAGCGCGATTCAACGAAGAATTGGTTCTACTTTGCGTTTTGCGTCGAAGGTGCCGCGGGACGTGAATTGACCTTCCACCTTGTGCGTGCAGAAAAAGGACACTATGCACGTCTCGGCTTCTGGGGACCTGCGGTCAGCCACGATCTCAAGGATTGGCATTGGCTCGATCAAAGAGAAGAAAACACCTTCACCTATCGTTTCGGAGACAACGAGGACTGCGTTTACTTCGCGCACCACCCCCTCTATCATCCGCAGCATTTCTTCGAATTCGCTCGGCGGAAAAATCTCACCGTCGAGGAGTTCTCGAAGAGCCGCAAGGGCAACTCCGTTCCCTGCCTCCGCTTCGGTGATGGCGAGACAAGCATCATCCTGACCTCGCGCCACCATTCCTGTGAATCCACGGGATCTTATGTGCTTGAGGGCATTGCCGACGAGCTCACCTCGAATCCCATCGAGAACACGCGCGTGCTCGTCGTTCCCTTCGTTGACCTCGACGGCGTCGTGGACGGCGACCACGGTAAGCATCGCGGTCCGCAGATCGGCTACAACGGCGAATACCATCCCGATACGGGTGCGGTCTACCCCGAAACGCAGGCGATCATCGCATACGCCGAGCAGTACGGTGCGCACTACGCCTTTGACTTCCATTCCCCGAGCCACTGGACGAAGGAGCACGACCACATTTACGTGATGCGGAGCTACAAGGCGGAGAAAATGGACCGTTTCTCCGAAATTCTTGTTGAAGAATACATTGAGGGTGGGATGCATTACAGCCCGCAATGGAATCAGCCCGCAAAGCCGGGCGAGGTAGTCGGTTCGACCTTTAACTCTTATATGAATCACCGTCCCGAGAACGTGCTTGCGTTCACGATGGAATGCACCTACGCGGGGCTCGAAGAAAACAAGGTCTCGCAGGAGCGACTGCGCGTCTTCGGCAGGAGCTTTGCGAATGCGCTTCGGCGGTTTGTGAAGGAGAACAATTAAAAATATTCCCTGCTTTCTTGTCCGAAAGGGGCTCAGCTATTTGCTCAGCCCCTTTTATTTGCGGTGTAAATATTTTGAAGATATTTCAAAAAAGTCCTTGCTTTTTTCCAAGAAACGTGCTATACTATATGTGCCATAAAACGGAGGCATAGCTCAGTTGGTTAGAGCGTTCGGTTCACATCCGAGAGGTCTAGGGTTCGAGCCCCCATGTCTCCATAAAAAGCGAAGCACCCCACTCGGGGTGCTTTGTTTTTATGATGGGGAGCGAGAACCCGTAGGTCGCGACGTTTTCGGTTTCGCTCGCGAAATGACGGCGTTCAGCCGACAAGAAAACTCGCGAGTTTGGAATCCGAAGGATTCCAAATTTGTCGAGCCCCCATGTCTCCATAAAAACGAAGCACCCCACTTGGGGTGCTTTGTTTTTATGATG
>JAZNOQ010000152.1:0-2146 GCA_045589215.1 Eubacteriales bacterium | reverse complement strand
GAGAGCGCGTTACAATGAAGAAGAATATGAAAGATCAAAAACACGCAGGCTCCTTCCACCACTTCGTGGTCCCCCCTCCCGGAGGAAGGCTTTTTTCACCGCCTTCGATGTACCCTGACGAGCGTCCCGATGCCCTCGTCGAGGGCTTCCGTGAACGCGTCGATCTCGTCCTTCGTGTTCGCTTTCGCGAAGCTTATGCGGATCGAATGCCCCGCTTCCTCGGGGGAAACACCGAACGCGAGGAGGGAGGAGGACGGATGCGCGGCGTGGGACGAGCAAGCCGAGCCTGCCGAAACGTAGATCCCCTTCGACGAGAGAAAGTGCAGCATCGTCTCGCTGCGGATGTCGGGGAGCGTCAGGTTCAGAATGTGCGGTGCGGTCTCCCCGATCGGGAGATTGAGACGGAGCTCGAGCGGAGAAAGCCGCTCGACTGCATAGTCACGGAGCGCACGAAGGTGGGAGATATCCGCGTCGAGCGTCGAAAAGCCCGACCTTGCCGCCTCTCCGAAGCCCGCGATCCCGATCACGTTTTCGGTGCCCGAGCGGAGACCGTTCTCCTGCCCGCCGCCCGTCACGGTCGGTACGATCGCGCGGCGCGTCAGGATTCTTTTGTCGATATAAAGCGCCCCCACGCCCTTCGGGCCGTGGATCTTGTGTGCAGACACGGTGACGAGATCCGCGCCGAGCGACTGTACGGTAAAGCGGCACTTGAGGAAGCCCTGAACGGCGTCGCAATGCGTGATCGCCTCGGGATTTCGCGCCTTCGCGAGTCGGAACGCGCGCTCGACGTCATACCGTGCGCCCGTTTCGTTGTTCACCATCATAAGGGAAACGAGGAAAACGTTGCGGTCAAGTGCCTTGTCGAGAAATTCCGTGTCGAGTACGCCCTTTGCGGTCGGAACGCGCACGATCTCGAAGCCTTCCTTTTCGAGGACGCGGGCGGTGTTTTCGACCGACGGATGCTCGGAGTCGGTGATGACGATCCTATTCGCTGTTCTGCGGCTTTTCGCGTGTGCCGTGCCGAGAAGTGCGAGGTTCGTCGCTTCGGTCCCCGAGGCGGTAAAGACGAGCGCCCCGCCCGTCGAATGCCGCACGCCGAGTGCTGTGAGGACATTCTCCCGCGCCTCGCGCAGAAGCCTGTCCGCAGAAACGCCGCGCGTATGAAGAGACGACGGATTGCCGTAGCAGTCCATCGCCTCGAGCATTTTTTCTTTTGCGGCGCAGGAGAGTGCTGTCGTCGCGCTGTTGTCAAAATAAATTTCGTGGTCGGTCATTTTTCTTTTGCTTTCTTTGGATCAGCGGAAGGTGAAGTTTGCCTTCATCGCGGCGAGATCCGAGAGGTAGGTGTCGTAGCTGTCGGGGGTTGCCGTGTAGGTGATCGTGTAAAATCTGCCGTTGTGCACGAAGATGGTCTGATTGTACTTATACGACTCGCCCGCGAGGTCGGCGGTATAGACGAACTCGGTCGCGTTCATATCGGAGACCGTCGTCTCGGTTCCCTCGGCGGGGGAGATTAGGACGAAATTATCGAATACCTTTACGTATTCTTCCTCACAGATATCCCAATATCCTGCGATGTCGAGCGCTTCCTCGGGAACGTAAGACGTGACGAGAACGCTGACGACGTGCTTTCCGTTGCTCGTAACGAAGGCGCTCGTCGAGCCGCTCACGGTGTTGTCAACCCAGCTTGTCGGGACAAAAAAGTAATACTCGAGATGGTCCTCGGAGCAGAGCTGCATTCCGTCGGGGACGTCGACCTTATTTTGGCAGGAGACCGCCGAGAGGCAGAGGACGGCGGCAGTGAGAAGGAGAAGCGTGCGAAGCAGGATTTTTTTCATTTGAAACCTCGTTATGTTTGTGTTTATTTTTGAATGGGTGTTGGAGTGTTATAGAGGGAGGAGAAATTCATATCTCTTGCAGGGACCGGCGTCCTCGACGGTCTGTTCCTCGGTGGAAGCCCTCTCCGTCACCTTCGGTGACACCCCCCCCACGGGGGAGGCATTTGTGCGGACCGTCCGGGAGTGTACAGTGTAGTATGATAGTATACAGGTAGTGCAAGATGATTGTATACAGTTTTGTGATATAATAAAGGCAAGAAAATGACCACAAAGGAGGTTATTGAAATGCCTTGGAAGGACAAAACTGT
>JAZNOQ010000151.1:0-3809 GCA_045589215.1 Eubacteriales bacterium | reverse complement strand
CTGCTCCAGATTTCCGTATTTTCTGGGACAATGCATACTGCGTACATGATCTCTTCTACCCCGAAGGAGTCGACCATCTTGCAAACGTCTATGAGCTTTGTCAGAAGTACGGCACGGAGGATCGTATCTTCTTCTTTGCCTCGACCTCAAAGATCACCTTCCCTGGCTCGGGCGTTGCGATCTTCGCGGCATCCGAAAAGAATCTCGATCAGATCCGTCCGATCCTTGCGGCGCAGTGCATCAGCTACGATAAGCTGAATCAGATCCGTCACGTCCGCTACTTCAAGGGCAGTGCGGAGAATATCCGTAACCATATGCGCGATCTCGCTGACGTGATCCGTCCGAAGTTCGACATCGTCCTCGAGGTGCTTGAGTCCGAGCTTTCGGGAACGGGTGCGGCGCATTGGACAAAGCCGCGCGGCGGATACTTCGTCAGCCTCTATACCCTTGACGGCTGTGCAAAGCGCACCTATCAGCTCGCAAAGGAAGCAGGCGTAACGCTGACCACGGTCGGCGCGACCTACCCCTACGGACTCGATCCCCACGACTCGAACATCCGTATTGCTCCGACCTATCCCTCCGACGGAGACCTCCGCACCGCGATGTGCATTCTTACCGCGTGCGTGAAGCTCGCCGCGGTCGAGAAGCTCCTCGAAGCAAAGTGATGAAAAAGGTAAGGCAAAAGGACAACAATCCCTTTCCGTACAGCGACAGCAATAAGCGTTACTATTCCTACGATTATTATTTGAAGCAGACCTTCGGCGGTAAATGTGCCAAGATCCCCCTGGATGCGGGCTTTACCTGCCCGAATATCGACGGAACGTGCGGTGTTGGTGGCTGTACCTATTGCTCGGGACGCGGAAGCGGAGACTTCGCAGAAAGTCCGACCCTTCCGCTCTCGGAGCAGTATCGTATCACGAGAGAGAAGCTCGGTCAAAAATGGAGTACCGAACGGTGCATCCCATATTTTCAGGCGCATACGAATACCTATGCGCCTCTTCCTGTTTTGCGGGAAAAGTATGAGGAGGCGTTGTCATTTCCCGGAGTGGTCGGAATGAACATCGGAACGCGCGCCGATGCGATCGAGGAAGACACCGCGCAGTATCTTTCGGAGATCTCGGAGCGCACCGTCCTCACCGTGGAGCTTGGGCTTCAATCGTCAAACGACGAGACTGCGCGACGCATCAATCGCGGGCACGATTTTGAAGCCTTTCTCGAAGGGTATGAAAGACTTCGAAGGACAGGCGGGAAAATTCGGATCGGCGTACATATCATCCTCGGGCTTCCGGGGGAGGACGACGAAACGATGCTCGAAACCGTTCGTGCGGTCGCAAGGCTTCGACCCGACGAGGTCAAGCTTCATCTCCTGCACGTGATCAAGGGGACGGCACTTGCGGAGGAATACGAAAGGGGCGATTACTGCCCGCTTGAGAGAGAACGATATATATCGCTTGTTGCAAAAGCGCTTTGCCTCCTTCCGAAACAGACCGTGATCGGCAGACTGACGGGGGACGGGATGCTTGAAACGCTTCTCGCTCCGATGTGGAGCGTCAGAAAAACGACCGTGCTGAACGATATCGACAAATACCTCTACGAGAACGATCTCTGGCAGGGGAAGTATTGTGCGGAAGAAAATTAAAAATGTGGTAAAAGCCGAAGGGAGATTTCTCGTCGGCTTTTTCCTTTGCCTGTGTCTTTGGTCACACAAGTAAATATTAGAGTTTTGCAATTCTGCCACAGAAAGTAGGTACTTGACAGAAAAGGGAAAATCGTGTATAATGATATGAAAAGTGTGCGGGATTTTCTCGTCGAAAGCGAAAGGAGGGCGTTCTATGAAGGGAAAACAGTATTTTTCCTTTGCCGTTTGTGCTGTCAGCCTGATCGCGGGCGCGGCTGTCCTCCTGCTCGTTGCAATTTTTACTGGTGACTTTTCGGTCGCACTCCTTTGCGGTTTCGGGACAAGCCTCATCGTCGGGCTCCTTATTCCGTTTTTCGAGTGGAACTCCGATCGGCGTTACCGCGACATCGAGGACGATATCCCCGAGGAGATCCTACTAAAGGAACAGATCAGCTTCTCCTTTCCGCAAAGCGGCCGCGGCGGTTATCTTTGTGTGACCGAACGCGCAATGTATTTCTTTTCAAGAGACCGTCGTCCTCATTTCGCATTCCGACTGCCGCGTGAAGCGATGGTGTCGGCAGAGATCACACAGGAACGGTCCCTGCGCTTTTCGGTGATCGACGAGGGAACGGGGCGGGTAACGGCAATCGCGTTTTTTACCCCGAAGGGACGGGAGATCCTCTCGGTTCTGGATCATTCGGGCTGGTTTTGACGGAATTATCTTCGCGTGAAGTGTAAAAATGGCGCTTCACGCGTCTTTTTACGGATTTATTTGAAAATTTCGATAAAAAAATCACAAAAATCTCTTGATAAATTTCGCGTAGTATGCTACAATACCATAGTAAGATAAAAATTTTGAAAGGCGGTTCATAAAACTATGACCTACAACAAGAAAAGCATTGAGGATATTGAAGTATCCGGTAAGTCCGTTCTGGTTCGTTGCGATTTCAACGTACCGCTGAAGGACGGCGTGATCACGAGTGACAAGCGTATTGTCGAAGCTCTCCCCACCATCAAGTATCTGATGGAGCATGGCGCAAAGGTCATTCTTTGCTCCCATATGGGCAAGCCGAAGGGCGAAGTCAATATGAAATATACCCTTGCTCCCGTTGCGGCTCGTCTCACCGAGCTTCTCGGCAAGGAGGTCCCGCTTTGCGCTGACACCATCGGTCCCGATGCAAAGGCAAAGGCTGCGGCTCTCAAGAACGGCGAAGCGATCCTGCTTGAAAACACCCGTTTTGACGCACGCGAGGAGAAGAACGACCCCGAATTCGCAAAGGAGCTCGGCTCGATGGCTGAGATCTTCGTTAACGATGCGTTCGGTGCAGCTCACCGCGCACACGCGTCCACCGCAGGTGTTTCGATGTATGCAGGTCTTCCCGCAGTTTGTGGCTACCTCATCCAGAAGGAGATCGGCGTGATGGGTAAGGCTCTTGCTGATCCCGACCGTCCGTTCGTTGCAATCCTCGGCGGCGCAAAGGTTGCTGACAAGCTGAACGTTATCAACAACCTCCTGACGAAGGTTGACACCCTCATCATCGGCGGCGGTATGGCATATACCTTCGCAAAGGCAAAGGGCTATGAGATCGGCACCTCGCTCGTAGACGACACCAAGATCGACTACTGCAAGGAAATGATCGCAAAGGCAAAGGCAAACGGCGTGAACCTCCTTCTCCCCATCGATACCGTTACCGCGGCTTCCTTCCCGGATCCGATCGACGCTCCCGTTGACACCGATGTCGTTGACGCTGAAGCAGGTATCCCCGCAGACAGAATGGGACTTGACATCGGTCCGAAGACCCGCGCACTCTTCGCAGAGGCAGTTCTGAATGCAAAGACGGTCGTATGGAACGGCCCGATGGGCGTATTCGAGAACCCCACCCTCGCAGCAGGCACCAAGGCTGTTGCACAGGCTCTCGCTGATTCCTCCGCGACCACGATCGTCGGCGGCGGCGACTCCGCAGCAGCTTGCGAGACTCTCGGCTTTGCATCGAAGATCACCCACATCTCCACCGGTGGCGGCGCTTCTCTCGAGTTCCTCGAGGGCTGTGAGCTTCCCGGCATTGCTTGCCTCGAAGACAAGTAATATTATATTATAATAAAATGTAGACTTCCGCAGAGATCCTTCTGCGGAACGTCTGCAATTTCATAATGATTTTAAGGAGAATCCTAAGTCGGAGGCCAAGCGGGC
>JAZNOQ010000150.1:0-4710 GCA_045589215.1 Eubacteriales bacterium | reverse complement strand
GTGTTCGAGTACGACGCCGTACCCGAGTGCCTTGATTCCCGCTTCGTAAAGCACGACGACGCGATTGTGAAGGATATCCGGTACGGCGAGGTTGAAGTATGCGTTGTACGGAGCTATCGCCTCGTCGTCATCGGGAAAATCATACGGAACGCTTTCGTCCTCGACTTCAAGCAAGACCTTTCCTGCGCCGAGCAGGCACTCTCCGAGATAGTCGGGGAACTCGTCGTCCTCGTTTTCATCACCCGTGAAAAGATGGGTTTTGATTATTTTATACCTTGCTTTATCGGTTTCCGTCTCCTCGTATTCGCGGTAGTATCTGTCGATTCCGATAAGAGCCGATTCAAAGGAAGCGGCGATGAAGTCGAAGTCCGGCTCGAATTGACCGGGAATGGTGTCCTGCCATATCTTTACCTTGAAAACAGCACCGTCGGTTTTTGTGAAAAATGCATCGTGTTGCGCTTTGAAAAAATCGATGAATTTGCGAGCGGCATCCGCAACCTCGGGGGATGCGATGCCTGCAAAACGCGAGAGCATTTCGAGCTTTTTATCGAAATTCGGCGCATAGAGGGATATGATGTAGAGAAGATCCGTTTCGGAGAAAATATGCCCGCACTCGCGGATCTTGTCCTTCAGCTGCTTGGACGGTAAGAGGTTGATGATCTCGTTGGTCATTGGCTGTTCCTTAATGTGTTGAAAAGTCTTTTAAGAATCGCTTCCCGACTCTCCCGCAAGCATTGTGATTTCACGCAGCTTATCTTCGAGTATTTTCTTGTCGGGTAATTGCAGTGTATAATCTGCAACCATTGTGGGCGACATACTGCGGCTCAGCGCGTATTCCACAACGGCATCATCCTTTGTTGCGCAAAGAATAACGCCCACGCTCGGGTTCTCATTCGGTTTTTTGACGTCTCGGTCAAGAGCCTCCAGATAGAAATTGATCTGACCGATATGCTCCGGCTTGAATTTTCCGATCTTCAGTTCGACCGGAACGAGGCAGGATAGCGCGCGGTTATAGAAAAGCAGATCAATATAGAAGTCCTGACCTCCTACCTGTATTCTGTATTCCTGACCGATAAAGGAAAAATCCTTGCCGAATTCAAGAATAAAATTTTTCAGATTTCCGATAATGGCTTTTTTTAAGCCGTTTTCGGTATACTGCTCGGGAAGATCGAGAAATTCCAGAACGTAAGAATCCAAAATATTTCCTCTGACTATGCCCGGCACGCTTTCGGGTAACGCTTTTTTAGCGGAGAGCATATAACGCTGATAATACGCACTGTCGATCTGACGCTCGAGTTCGCGTTTGGAATAGTTGTTTTTGATAGAAAGTTCGATGTAAAACGGCGTTCCTCTGCAGATTTAGCCCCGGACATAATGAGCAAATGATTTGTCCAACTGATTTGTGTCACCAGCGGTGTCACAAATTCATCGTCCTTATAGGTTTCGTAAAACTGCTTCATTCTGTAGAGCCCGCGACGGTTAAATCCTTTAATTGTGGGATTGCTCTTGGCTATATAAGCGGCAACCTCGTCAATAACCTTGTCTCCAAAAGAGGAATCGGATACAAGAGAAGACAAATATTTACCGACCTCCCAATACATATTGATAAGCTCAGCGTTGACCGCTTTCATAGCGCGCGTCTTGGCGGATTCAATTATGGAGATGATATCCGAAAAATTATTGTCGTTCTTGATAATGTTACTCATATTTTCCTCTTTTGTGCATTTAGATTCAATAAACTATATATTCGCCTCGATCAGATCGGCAAGTCTCTTGAGTCTTGCGTGGAGTCTTACCATATAATCCGCGTAGGAAAGCGATGTGTAGGACTTCATAATGCCGTCCTCGATTATGAATAGCTCGGGGTTCTTTGCGATCGGGAGTGCATCGACCATTGCGGCGATCTCCTCGTCGCTCATGTCCTTGATCTTCTTTTCCGAGCCGTAGGAGGTCTCGGCGCAGATGCGGGTGCGTGCGAACTCGGTCTTTGCAAGGGCGCGCGCGTCGCGTTCCCAGTCGATGTTGCCGTCGAAGGGCATCAGGTGCAGGTCGTGCGCGGCGTCGTTGTCGTCGATGTGGAGCGCCGCGAGCTTGTCACCGAATGAGCCGAGAAGGTCGAGATCGTGCGCGAAGGCATTTCGGTGGCCGCTGTCGTAGGTGAAGCGGACCGCGGGGTGATCCTTGAGCTTTTCCATAGTCGCGTAAAGGTGCTCGATGAAGACGGAGTTTTCAAGGCAGAGAAGGAAGCCGTTCTCGAGCGCGCAGTCAGCCATCTTGGTCAGACGGGAGATGCCGTACTCGTTGACCTCACCGGGATCCTTGTGTCCCCAGGTGATGTGTGCAACGCCCTTTTTGATGCCCGCTGCGGCGGCACGCTTGATCTCGCGGCAGTAGCGCGCACAGACCTTGTCGCCGAGCTCGCCCTCGAACCATATCTCGGTCGTTTTGCCTCCGGTGAGGTGGATGTTGTCGATGGGGAGGCCGTACTTTTCGCAAAGCTCGACCTGATATTCAAGATTATCATCCGAAAACGCGCTCATTCCGATCGCGACGAAATCAAATCCTGCATTTTTGACGGCGATGATCTTTTCCTCAATATTTCCGCCGCCGTGAACGTATGTACCTATCTGAATCATTTGATCTTTCCTCCGATTTTAATAAGTGTATTGGGTTTCATAGTAATTTCGATAGCGGTGCCCGAGAATGCACCGATCTTCTCGCCGTCGTGAGTCTCATCGATCGCATAGAGCTTGTAATCGCCCGTGCGGTCGAGGGTGACGGTGAAGGTCTTGTCGGTTGCCTCGGGGTCGTTGGTGTAGTAGGAAACAACCACCGCACCGTCCTCGCCGTCGGTTGCCGCGAGAGCGTAGAGATCACCGTCCTCGCATTCAAGCTTTGCCTGTGTGCCGAGCTGATAGAGGGCGGAGAAGAAGTCAAAGGCGTAGTAGCCCTTGAGGGGAAGAATGAAGTGGCTGTCCCAAAGGCCGTTGTATTCCTTGTCGGGGCGCGCGTCGTAGTACATCATCATATCGATGTAGGGCGAATTCTGACCTACTGCCATAAAGGCGAAGTCGTATGCCGCGCCCTTGAGTCCCTTGATGACGCGGACGCTGTCGATGAACTGCGTGGTCCAGTTTTCTATGTAGTTCCACTCGTTGAGGTGCTTTTCGATATGACCGTATCCGAATTCGTCGAGCAGGTCGGCGACCTTCTTTGCGCGGTCAAGCATCTTTTCGGCGTGGATCGTGTAGATGTGCCAGGGGAACAAGTCGAGTTCGGCGCGCTCGCCTTCGGTCATTTTTTCAAGGAATTGGCGTGCCCAGGGCAGATTGTTTGCAAGCGCGGGGCCGCCGAGCTTGATGTTCGGGAATCTCTTGCGGAGATAGAGGAAGGCGATCTTGAAGAATTCAAAGAATTCCTCTGCCGTGCCGCTCCAGCAACGCTTGTTTTCGGTTTCGTTGACGTCAAGGTCAGCCTCGTTCCAGATCTCCCAATACTTGATGGGGTAGTGGTATCCGTTTGCCCAGCCCTCGGTGTAGTGCAGGATGATGTGCTCGCAGATCTTTGCCCATTTGTGCGGGTCTGCGGGCTTGATCGAGCCGGATTTGCCGGGCAAATGCTCGATCGATGTGCCGAGGCGGTAATAAATTTCGCAATCTGCATCAAAGCAGGTGGTGACGTATTGGTCGGTGTTGCGGAAATCGTAAGCCGTGGGATCGTCGGGGTCGCGCGAGAAATCGGCGAAGATGCAATGGACGTCCATTACGTGCTGTGCGCCGTAGATCTCGGAGAGGGAGGCGTCGTGGGTGCGCGCGTAGGGAATTTTGAGCGCCTTGAAGGTGTCAAAATTGCTGCGCCACTGCGACTTCATCGGGCGCACGGGGGCATTGTTTACGGCGTGCATCGGTTTGATCTTGCCGATCGTTTCTGAAAATTTGACGTTGAGATTCATTTTTTCACCTGTCCAATCTATAGTTTACATATTCAAAATGTTCAAATCCGTGGCGACGGTAAAGCTCGGCGGCGCGAGTGTTTTCGGGCTCGGTCTCAAGGCGGTAGCGCCGCGCGGGAATATTATCCTTGACGAACTCCAAAAATTCCGAACCGAGTCCTCGTCCTCGGCATTCTTTTCTGACGTATATTTCCTCGATCCAAACGACCCTGCCACCCGCCTCTTGCGAGTGAGTGTAGGCAAGAACGCCGTATCCGACGATCTGCCCCTCCGACTCGAAGATGAAGGCATCACCGTAAGGTGTGCCGGCGAGGAAAAGATCGAAGGATGAGGTTATATTTTCTTCGGGAATGTTCTCAAACACCGCGGGCGAGGAATAAAAATCCTTCGCCATTTCGGTGTAGATAGGTTTGTCGTTTTTTGTAATTTTTCTGATTGTCATTTTATTAATTAGTTAAGGCTCACTTGGGATAATTGGGTGCAAACGGTGTCCCCTCATCACCCGCTACGTCAGAACCCCAAAAACGCGCAAGCGCGTTTCCGGGAACCCGACGGTGGGAGCTTCTCCCAGGAGAAGCCTGGGGGCAAGGCTGATGCCTTGCGTGAAATATTTCTCCTACGGAGAAATGTGAAATTTTTGCTTCGCAAAAGTGAAATTCACGCTTCGCGTGAGTGAAATATTCCGCTAAAGCGGAATGTTAAGGAAGAAATTTGCCAAGGCAAATTTCAATTTTATCAAAAGACAGTTTATTGTTTGG
>JAZNOQ010000149.1:0-2961 GCA_045589215.1 Eubacteriales bacterium | reverse complement strand
TGAGGTGCCGACAATACTCGCCTGGCGACGGGCCGGGAAGATAGGCTGTTGCCAACTTTTTTAGTAGGTCTCTTTGACGCAGAGGGTCCACCCGTTCCCATTCCGAACACGGTAGTTAAGCTCTGCAGTGCCGACAATACTCGCCTGGCGACGGGCCGGGAAGATAGGTCGTGGCCTACTTCGCTGAAGTCATCCTCTTTGGATGACTTCTTTTTTTGTTATAAAAAGAGGGACCAAACGCAGTCGATGCGTTTGGTCCAATGTTGTTTTTATATAATTTCGAGCGCTTCCACCGAGCCGAGCGGCTTCAGCGGGGAGGTCGGAAGCGTCTGATACCAATACGCCACCGAGGCTATGTCACTTTGCTGTGAGAGATAGCGCTTATCCGCGCGCCAACCGAGATCCTGAATCGTCACGCGGAGATCGGACTCAAAGCGGATCGGGTCGGTGATGTGCCAACGGTACATACCGAAGCGCATTTGCGAACGGTAAAGTCCGTCGGGACGAATGACCTGCGGAAGTCCGCTATACGGCGTGGAAAATTCGGTGTAGCCTTGCCCCGGAACGTCGAAGTTGTACGCACCGCAGATATAGTCCTCGGTACCCGTACCGCAGATCGTCGGGAACTCGGTGTCACCGTCCATAAAGAACTTGATCTCGCCTTCGCCCCACCATCCGCAGTTGTTGACCTGCCACGCGAGATAGGTGCCGACGTACTGACCCTTGCCCTTGATGCCGTCGATGATCGTGTAATCCTGCATATAAGCTACAGGATTTTCGCGACGGAAGGATGCACAGAAGTATGCGCTGTGCTCCTCGACCTCGGCTTCAACGTAGTCGATCTGATAGTAAACGGTCAGTGTTTCGAAGAAGCGGTTTTCAATCGTTACCCTTGCGCGCTTACGGAAGGGCATCGTCCAATAGCAGTTGAAGCCCCGCGCGGGATTGACGCAAACGGGAAGAGAACTCACGTGAGCATATTCATTCCAACCGTTTGCAAAAAAGTCACCAACAGGAACCTCGACCGAGGGATAGTCCTGATCGTCCCAATAGATGCGGAGGATCATATTCCTCCAAAAATCTCTGCCTTTATATCTTCCGATCGTCATCCAGATGTGTTGGATCGCACCGGGTCCCTCGATGTCGGCGAGCGTAAGCGTCTCACCGGGAGCAACGTGATACGACGGACTGACCTTCCACTTCTGTCCGAGTCCTGTTGCAGCACGGGCTCCCGTGCCCTCGGTCGCCATGCCGCCCTTTCCTTTTTCTCCCGTAGGATTTTCGGCACAGATCGAACGGGATTTCGCGTTCGAGAGCAGATGTAAGGTGTCTAAAGAATTGTGAATACCTGAAAACATAGCAATATACCTCTTTTCATATTATTTCTTAAAAAGTGGTCCATAGGCGGAACAAGCGCGGTAGTCCTGTCCTTCCTTGTCGCTACCGAAGGCGTTCCATACTGCGGGGCGGAAGATATCCTTTTCGGGAACATTGTGCATACAGACGGGAATGCGAAGCATTGAAGCAAGCGTAATGAGATCCGCACCAACGTGACCGTAGCTGATCGCGCCGTGATTTGCGCCCCAATGATTCATAACCTCATACGCGTTCTCAAACGGCGAGCCGCTTCTTCCGTCGCAACGTGGAACAAACCACGTGCAGGGCCAGGTGTAGTCGGTACGCTTCCAAAGTGTGTCGGTGACCTCGTCAGGTAGCGCGACTGTGTATCCCTCCGCGATTTGAAGGACCGGACCGGGTCCCTTGATGAGATTCAGTCGGATCATCGTACATGGAATTTCAGCCTTTGTTACAAAGCGAGAGGAAAAGCCACCACCACGGAAATAACCGTTGTCAGCGGGTGCCCATTCGGTCGCCGCCATGATCGCCGCCCGATCATCCTCGGTAACGTCAAACCACTGTTTCATCACGGGATTGCCGTTCTCGTCTCTTATTTTACAACTTGCGTCGAGGCAGGCAGCTCCCGAGTTGATGAGGTGAATAAAGCCGTCCGCTTCCTTTGCTTTGCCCGAAAGCTCGTAGCCCGTGGCGTGCTTGACCGCATCACTCGACCAATAGGTGCGGACGTCTGCAAAGATCTGTGCGCGGTTTGTGAGGAGCTTCATAAACAGCATACCGATGCCGTTCAACGTATCGTTCTCGGTTGCGAGAATATAAGGCTCGCGTGCGCCGTTCCAATCGAACGAGGTGTTGAGGATGGCTTCACCGAAGTCACAGTTGGGGTAGAAATCTGTCCACTGTCGTTGTCCCTGGAAGCCTGCGGCGATCGCGTTATGACCCACCATCTCCTCCTCGCACCCTGCGGGCAGATTCTTGTTGCCGTTCATCAAATCCTTGATGATGATTGCCATTAGTACGCAGAATTCGAAATCCTTTTTCTTTTGCTCATCGCTTTTCCGAACCTCGGGGGGATTCTTGTCAAAGCCGATCCTGCAGGTCTCCCTCGCCCATTTCAGTGCACGTTCATATTCCTTCTCATCGTAGATCTTTTCAGTCATACGTCGGATGATCTCGACCTCGTCGACCGATTCGACGCGCATACCGAGGTAATCTTCAATGAAATCGACGTCGATCTGCGAGCCTGCGATACCCATACAGATAGAGCCGATCTGGAGATAAGATTTACCGCGCATCGTCGCCGCGGCGACGGCGGCACGGCCGAAGCGCAGGAGCTTTTCTTTTACGTCCTCGGGGATCGTAGTGTCATCTGCATCCTGCACATCGTGACCATAGATGCCGAACGCAGGGAGTCCCTTCTGTGCGTGTGCTGCGAGCACTGCGGCAAGATAGACCGCGCCCGGGCGTTCGGTGCCGTTGAAGCCCCAAACTCCCTTGATCGTGTGCGGATCCATATCCATCGTTTCGGAGCCGTAGCACCAGCAGGGGGTTACGGAAAGGGTGATCGAAACACCCTCGCGACGGAATTTTTCGGCACATGCCGCT
>JAZNOQ010000148.1:0-2880 GCA_045589215.1 Eubacteriales bacterium | reverse complement strand
ACGGGCGATATCCGAGCAAAGCTCGGCGTGAATCGCCCCTACAAGGAGCAAAACCTCATGCATTTTCTGACCTATAACGCCGCGCCTCCCCCCCTTTCCCCCCTTTCCATAAAATTCCATACAAATCTCACAGATTTTCTTGAGAATTCCCAAAAAAATCATTAAAAATCGCAAAAAAACGCCATTTTCCATTTGACAAACGGAAAAATATATGCTATACTATTTACATCAGTTTAATTTATATTTTTTAAGGAGGATCTCTCAATGAACAAGACCGAACTCATTGCTGCAGTTGCAGCAGAAGCAGGCGTATCCAAGAAGGACGCCGCTGCAGTCGTAGACGCTACCTTCGACGCAATCGCTAAGGCTATCGCAGCAGGCGACAAGGTACAGCTCATCGGCTTTGGCACCTTCGAGGCTCGCGAGCGCGCAGCACGCGAGGGCCTGAACCCCCAGACCAAGGAAAAGGTTCAGATCGCAGCTTGCAAGGTTCCCGCTTTCAAGGCAGGCAAGGCTCTGAAGGAAACCGTAAACAAGTAATCCCCCTCTCCCCCGCGGACAAGCCGCGGGGGATTTTTTCTCTGTCCAAAAAGGCTGTCTCAATGAGACAGCCTTTATTTTTTGCTTAATCATAGCCTCCCACTCCGGGGGGAGGTGTCGAGGATTTACAAAATCCGAGACGGAGAGGGGCCCCACAGACAAACTCCTGCGTTTACCCTGTCACCCGCTTTGCGGGAGCTCTCCCAAAGGGAGAGCCTTGTGCATTTTTACTCGGTCACCATCACGGCAATGCCGTCGGGGATCGCCACGACCGTCGCGTCGTCCCGTCCAAGGATGCGGCGCGCCTCCTTCAGTGCCTCTCCGATCGAATGCGCGGGGATCATATGCATCGCGCGCACCTCGTCGTCGGGCATCTCGGACACGTAGATCACCGCCGCCTTCGACAGAATGCGGAGTAAGATCTGCGACTGCCACTGATCGGGCAGAGTTTCCTTCCTGCCGCGCGACAGGAATTCCGCCATCGTTTTCGAAATGTCCCTTTCGTCCGCAAGCTGATGATAGAAGTGATCGCCGCCCGTGCCGTCCGACGAGCTTGCAAGCATCACGATCACACCGCCCTTTTTGACCGTCGCCTCTGCCGCCGTCATTCCCTTCACCGCCTGATAGACGTTCTGGTCAAGCGGATAGCCGCCGTTCGTCGAGATCGCGATATCTGCGGGAACTGCCTTCGCGCCGCACAGCTTCGAGAGGAAATCGGTTCCCTTCTTGTGCGCCGCCTCCACGTCACCCGCGACCGCGTAGATCACCTTCTTCTCGGCGTCAAGTACGACGTTCACGATATACGTGAGCCCCGCACGCTTCGCCGCCCACAGCATATCTCTGTGGATCGGATTGTTTTCGAGAATGCCCGTCCGCGCACAGTCGTGCGCGATGAACTCCGAGCAGTGGTTCGACAGCACCGTGACACGCCCCGCAATGCCGGGGAGAACGCTCTTACGTCCACCCGAAAAGCCCGCGAAAAAATGCGGCTCGATGAAGCCCTCGGCTACGAGCAGATCACACTCGACCGCAAGCCTGTTGACCTCGCAGTCACCGCCCGACGGCAAAACGCCGAGATTTACGAGCATATCGCGCTCGTCGCAGTCGTGAATATAGATCTTTTCGTTCTCGACGATCTCCTCGCCGAACTTCGACACAAGCTCGTCCCGCGTCGTGCCTCTGTGACAGCCCGTCGCGATCAGGATCGTGATGTCCGCATCAGGATTGCCCTCGCGGATCTCGCGCAGCATCTCGGGCATGATGACCTTGCTCGGAACGGGACGCGTGTGGTCGCTCGCAATGATCACGACCTTCTTCTTTCCGCGCGCAAGCACCGAAAGAGGCTCGCTTCCGACGGGGGATGCCATCGCCGCTCTGACAAGGGCACTTTCGTCCGCCTCGGGAACGTAGGATTCGATCGACGACGTCAGAACGCCGACAAGCTCGTCACCGAACTCGTATTCCATATTTTCTTTGCCGTAAGGGAAAACCACTTTTTTCATATTACGGATCTATCTCCTTTTTCATTTTTTTGAGAAGTGCCATGATCGCGGGAATGAGGACGAGCTGTAATACGATCCCGGGGATCGCATTCAGGAACGCCGACGCAAAAAACATTTGAACCGTAAAAGCATCACCCGACACCCCGAAAAGGACGGCAGTCACAATTCCCCACACCGCGCGTCCGAGAAGCATTGCCGACAGCAGCGCAGCATAGACCTGCCACAGCCGTTTCCGTCCGAGTGCCGCATAAACGAGCGCGACGGTGAGGCCGTACGCCGCAAGCTCAAACGCCATCGCGAGTGCCGTGGGGTACATCGGGGGCATTCCGAAGACGAGAGAACGGAAAAGCGGCAGGATAAACCCGACGAGCGCGCCGTATCTCCATCCGCAGATCAAGCCGCAAAGCAGCACACAAAAATGCATCGGCAGAAGCATATTACCGATGCTCTGCAGCTGCATCGTGAGAAAGGGCAGGATCATACCGAGGGCGAGAAGCATCGCAGATAGCGTGAGCCGCTGTATGTAACGTCTGTTTTTTTCGTTCATAGCCCTTCCCCTTTGTGCTTTTGCGAGGAGGGATAACCCTCCCTGTGTATTATAGCACAAAACCATATCATTTTCAAGCGGAAGCGGAAAATTTTTCCGCACAAGCGAAACGGCTTCGGGGCTTGGCTATCATAAGGCTCCCTCCGGGAGGACGCGAAGCGGCGCAAGCGCAATGATGCAATCTCATTCACCCCATCGCCACGCAGGCTCCTTCCACCACTTCGTGGTCCCCCTCCCTCTCAGAGGGAGGCTTTTCTGCCCACAAAAAAGCAGGTCAGCTAAAGCCGACCT
>JAZNOQ010000147.1:0-6577 GCA_045589215.1 Eubacteriales bacterium | reverse complement strand
TAATGCGCGGTGATGCCCGTGAAGGCGATGCCCGGATGCGTGACCGAGACGCGCTCGCCCTTCTCTGCAAGCGCGAAGAACGCCGCCATCAGATGGCGCTTTGCGTTGCCGTAGACGAGGGATGCGCGGGTGCGCGTGGAGAAATCCTCGTCCGCTTCGTCGCTTTTTGCATAGTTGTGCGCGATCGAGCCGACCGCGACCACGCTGCCGCCGCGCGCCGTCAGCGCGGGCGCGAGCGTGCGTGCCATATAATAGGGTGAGACGAAGTTGATGCAGAAAACGTTATCCAGCCCGAGGGCGGTCTTTTTCCTTGGGATGCTGTAGGCACCCGCGTTCAGGATCAGATGGTCGATCCTTCGCGCGCTGAGCGCGGCGCAAAGCGCCTTCACGCTCTCCATATCCTCCATATCGGCAAGCAAGCCCTCGATCTTGCTTTCCTTGTAGGCGGCGCGCAGCTCCTCGATGAGCGCCGCCTGCTTTTTCGGATTGCGGTCAATGACGATCAGATCGCCGCCATTTGACAAGATTTGTTTACAAAGAGCGTTTCCGAGGCCGCCGGATGCACCGGTCAGTGCCACGGTTTTTCCTTGCAAGGCTTTTGTTTGCATGGCTTTCTCGCTTTCGTTTAGACGGCGGGCACGATATTTATGGAGTAGGTTGCATAGATATTGTCATAATAACCTGCGGGATCGGGATCGGCCTGCAGGAAGGCGAGCTTGATCGTTTCGTATTCGCTGCTCATCACCTCGGCAGGGAGCTCCACCGTGTAGAACCAGATATGGATGGGATCGCCGTCGTCGTCCGTGAAGGTCATCCCGCCGTCCTGCCAGGGGCTGTAAAGCGGCTCAATCGGGTAATCGATGCCTGCGATAGAAAGCTCCATAGGCTCAACGGCGGCGGTCATTGCCAGATATACGGTCGCCGGCTGCCCCTCGGGCAAGTAAACCGAGAAGGAGGGGTTATTGGTATCGGGCACAAACGGCTCGGTATAGATGCCGTAGAACGCGGCAGCCTCTTTTTTATAAGAGAATTCGTAAGGCTCAGACCAGATCTCGTTTTCGTAGAAGCAGAGCCTGAACGTGCCCTCCTCCTTCGATGCGCTCATTGGCATCGCAACGGTGTAGTAATAGCTGTTTTCTCCGGGGGCGATCTCGGCCGCGTAGGTCATGTCGTTCCATTTTATGTAGGACTCTGCCACGGGAATATTAAAGGTGATTTGGATGGAAAGCTTACCGTCTGCCCATACGTGGAATACGTCCTTCTCCTGAACGGAAATTCCGTTCACACAGTCGTAGATCGCGTCGATATTGGGGATCTGCACCTCGGTCATACCGCCGCCACCTTCGCCGCCCTCACCTCCGGTCTGCGCGAGGATCTCAAAGGAGAGCGCGCCGAAGTGGAGCTCGGTATTGCCGCTGACGGCAAGAACCTGCGCGGTAACGTAGCTCATAGGAAATTCGGTGACCGTAAAGCGGTAAACGAATAGGCCTTGATCCGAGATCAGATCGCCCTCAAGGACGCCCACCTCGGTTGCCAGACGGATCGCGTCCGCGCTCTGGTTGACCGAAAGAAGGATCTCGTAGACCTCGCTATAGGGGATCTGTACCATACCGCTTAGCACATCGAAGCCGTTGACGGTCGCGCCAAGAAGGTTGTAGCGGGAGACCGATACACGTACGGTGAACATAGGAAGCATACCGTCGAAGCCCTCGGAGCTTGCGCCAAGGTAGGAATACTTGATCCCGAGCTCGAACTCGTCGGCAGAGATGTCCCGAAGCGAGAAGGTCACGGTGTAGAGATAATAGGTCTCGCCGCCGTCTTCGACGGGCTCGACGGACCACTCGGAGATCTCTAAGTAATGGCCGTCGAGAGAAAGATAATCCAGGTTGACCGCCACGTTCATCGCGAACTGCACGGTAGCGCTCTCGCCCTCCTTGACGGAGACGGTGTCGTAGTTGAGCGCGCCGTTCACCATCGCGCCGAGATACTCGGGCATAGGATCGGGCAGGCAGCAGTAGGAGATGATGGCGCTGTTCTCCGCGTAATCCGTGGCGAACGAAAAATCGGTTTCGCCCTGCGGGAAGATATGGTCAAAGGCAGGGATCTCGATCCTATAGACCGCGCCGGTCAGATCGGAATAATAGAGCGCGGATGCGGCCTCGCCCGAGGGGAAGAGAACGGAGAAGTCCTTCACCTCGCAGTTGAACTTCAGGTAAAGCGTGGTGGCAACGCCGTGCTTCAGCTCGATCATACCGAGCGCCTCGAAGAAGCCTTCGGTCGGATCGGTGCTGTAGCCCACCAGAGAGGGGTTCATAAGCAGATCTGCGCCTGCAATGGGCAGGTAGCAGGAGTCACAGTAGCCGTTATAGTCACCGTCCTCGCAGAACATACCCTCGAAGCCGCAGTTGTCACAGAGGTGGTCGCCGTTCTCATCCTCGTGCACGCATGCGCCGCTCGCGTCGATCTTCTTGCCGTCGGCGTAGTAGCCGTATTCGTCGATATCCTCGGCCTCGCTCGCCTCTACGTAGCTCTGTGCGGCGGCAAGCCAGGTATCGTACACGCCCTCGCTCTGAATGAAGTCGATCGCCTTGTCGATCATAGAGAGATCGTTTTCTCTATTCGCGGCAACGAGAACGAAAAGCTCCGTCGGTGCGATCGCGGCGGGATCGATGATCGCGGTGTACGCCTGCGAGGAAAGCACGCCGAGCGCATTCTTTTCCTCCGCGGTGAAGCAGCCGATCGCGGCGTCCGCCATACCGTTCTTCAGTGCGGTGATGCAGCCCTCCTTGGAGAGGGGAACGAGCACCACGCGGTAGTTCATTTCATAGGCCAAGCGGTGGATGAAGAGGATCTCCGCGCCGACGAACCAATCGTCGGTTGCAAGCGAAAGATCCGAGAAGAGATAGGGAGCCAGCTCGGGCGCGATCGCAACTCTCCATTCGGCGGTTGCGTTGTTTGCCTGCTGCAGCGCCTCAAGAAGCGAAAGGTAGGTGTCCTTGGTCGCCTCCTCCGAGACGGCCTTTTTCTTGTTTACGGTGATCTTGAAGTCGGAGAAGGGTGCGCCGTCGCCGCTCGGAGTGCCCGCAACCTTATAGCGAACGGTGATCTCGCTCTCGCCGTAGGGGACGTGAGCGCCGTCGGTGACGGTCAGGGTGTAAAGGTTGCCGTAATTGTAGCCGTAGTTCGGGATCGATACCTGGATGGACTGCACGTTGCCGAGACTGAAGGCCAGCTCGGTGTCACCGATATACAGAGCGGTGATCTCTGCCTGTCCGCCGGTGGCAAACTGTACGACGAAGGACGAGCCCTCGGTGAAGGTCAGCGGTCCGCTGATGATAGTGCCGTTCTCTGCCGCGCCCGCAAACTCGGGGAGACGGTCCACGCCGATCGATTTGGAATACTTCTTTCCGAAGAAATCCTTCCACTCGAAGAAGGGCTGCGTGCTGTCAACGCCGAAGGTGTTGATCGTGAAGGTAGCGCTGACGATATATTCGTCCTCCGTGCGGCTGTATTCCGCGAAAGTGATGGCATGGTTGATGAGCGTCAGCGGCTGCATCGTTACGGGCTTGGTGAATTTGAGGTAGACGGTGGTGGTCTCCTTCGAACGGAAGAAGATCCTTCCGTTATAGTTGTAGGTGCCGTCGGGCGTATAGGAAAGGCCGACGAAGCTCGGGCCGACCGTATCCTTGGAATGCGAGTCAAGCGGCTCGTTGCAGATATCGCAGATGCCGTTGTGGCCGATAACGTCCACGTAGTAATTCAGAAGCGTATGGCAGGTGTCGCAGTAGTGATCGATGACGGCGTCGATATGCGGGCAAACGCGATCCTCGTTGCCGCCGATCTTATTGCCGTTTGCATCGTAGCCCTTGTCGTCGAAGTGCAGAGGAGGCAGGGTGTCGATATATGCCTCCGCCGCGGCGATCCAGGACTTGTAAAGGCTGTTTTCATCTTCTCTGAAGGGAAGGATCAGCTCGTTGATGTCGTAGACGAGATCCTGCATAGTCTCTTCCGAGCAGTAGATATGGAAATATTCCTGATAGCCGGTGATCGGGTTTTCTGCATAGTGGTAAGAGAGGGATACTCTGAATTCGTAGACAAGAGCGTCGCGCAGAGCGCCGATCGCACAGTCTACCTCGCCGTTTCGTATCGCGGTGATGCACGCCTCGCGGCTGAGCGGAACGTATTCGATCTTATAGCCGAGCGACTTGGCAAGATAGCGGATCATCAGCGCGTCCGCACCGCAGAACCACTCGTCTCTCCCAAGGCCGCGGTTGACGAAGAGGTAGGGCGCATAGTCGGTGCAAACGGCAACGCGCAGCACGGGGCAGTTATCGTCGTTAAAGGTATAATCCTTCAGATACTGCTCGTAGACGGACTTTGTCGGGTTGCCGCAGATATCGCAGGTGCCGTCCGCGTTCTCATCGGTGCACCACGTCAGCCTATCACCGCAAAGATCGCAGTGGTGATCCTCGTTTTCATTCTTATGAATGCAGATAAGATCCTCGTCACCGCCGATCTTTTTGCCGTTATCCTCATAGCCCTGAATATCAAGGAGCTGGGGGTGCATTGCATCGGCATACGCCTCTGCGGCGGCAAACCACTGCTCGTAGAGCCCGTCGGCAACGAGCTTTTCGATCGCCGCATTGATCTTCGCGAGATCGTCTTCTTTCGTGGGAGCGAGGAATACGACGTAATGATCGGTGGATTCGTTGCTGGGATTCTTGGCGGAGTGGTAGATCTCGGATTTCAGAACGTTGTACGCAAATCCGTTATGCAGGGCGTTGATCGCGCAGTCGACCGCGCCGTTCTGGGCACAGAGCATACTGCCCTCGTGCGTCATCGGCACGAATTCGATCCTGTAGCCAAGCTCGCGCGCAAGATATTTTGCAAGCAGGACCTCCGAGCCGACGAACCACTCGCCCTTCTTCAGGCCGCGGTTTACGAAGGTATAGGGCGCGTAGTCGCAGGAGATGGCGACTCTCCATACGGGAAGTGCGGAATCATCGTAGGAAAGCTCTGCAAGGATCTGTTCGTAGGTATTGGCACTTTCGATAGGCGCTTCGCACCAATCGCAGATGCCGTCCCCCGCATTATCGAAGCAATCTGACAACTTTTCTTCACAAATATCGCACTTATGGTCACGGTTGGCATCGTTGCAGGCGAGCCTCTCGTTGCAAAGATCGCAAAGGTGATCACCCGTTCTGTCGTAGCAATAGGTCCTTCTTTCCTCACAAAGATCGCAGAAGTGATCTCCGTCTTCATCCGCGCACTGAGAGATCGTTTCGGTGCAGAGATCGCACTTGTGGTCCTTGTCGGTATCGGTATGGTCGCAGGGCGGCAGGGGATTGCCGCAGGTGTCGCAATGCCCGTCGGGGTACTGCTTGTTCTCCGAGCATTCGGCGCAGGGCGTGCCGGGCTCGACCACGAGAGTGAAGGTGTTGTAGAGATCCACGATTCCCGCAAGACCGATGCTGGCGGGAATATAGGAAAAGGTGATGATCGGCTTATGCGAGCCGATCTGTGCGGCGTTGAGCTCGCACTTCAGGGTGTAGATGCCGTCCTCGTAGAGGGCGTAGTTGCGGTAGTTGTTAAAGTTGTTGCCGTGGATGCGGCCGCCGCCGACCTGGTTGTCGAAGTGCAGATAGATGTAGAAGCCCTCTGCAGGTGCGTTGACGATGTCGGTGAAGTTGATCGTCACGGTGTCGGAGGCGTTCGCGTAGTTGCCGTCCGCGCTCACGCCGAGGAAGCTCGGCACAACGCAGTTCAGAACGAAGCGCAGGTGTACGCCTCTGGTCAGATAGTTCGTTTGTCCGGTCGCGCGCTTCGTAAACTGCATATACTGTACGCCGATCTCGGTGCAAAGCTGGGTGCCGTTTGGCGTATAGGTCACCGGCACGATGAAGCGGCCGTCCTTGATATAGCCCTCCTCGGCAACGAAGCTGCCGTACTCTGCGCCGTCGGTGAAGACGAGATCGTCCAGCTCAAAGGAAAAGTAAAGGTAGAAGCGGTAGGAGTCAAGGCCGGGAAGGAAGTAGAGCGTCGATCCCGAGAAATCGGTCGCCGTGTTGGTGGCGGCGACGCCGTAGCAGCCCGCGAAGGGAAGGTTTTCGGTTCTGAGTGCAGAGCCGTCCGCTCCCTCGGTGACTGTTACCGCCTCACCGCAGATATCGCACACACCGTTATTGTCGCCGTCCATACAGGAGGTCTTGACCTCGGTGCAGATATCGCAGGCGTGGTCGTTGTCCGCATCCGCACAGTAGGTGGCGCGGTTATAGCAGTGATCGCATCTGTGATCGTTGTTTTGGTCGGTATGCTCGGAGAGCTTTTTGTCGCAAACGTCACACTTGTGATCCTTCGGATAACTGTCCTCGCAGGTGTGCGCAGGAATCATCGCCTCGCCGCAGATATCGCAACGGCCGTCGGTGTCACCGTCTGCGCACTGCGAGAGAGTCTCGTCGCAGGTGTCGCACTTGTGATCCTTCGGATCGGTGTCCGCGCAGGTGTGAGGGGGTGTCTGTCCGCCCATTGCCTCGCCGCAGATATCGCAGCGGCCGTCGGTGTCACCGTCTGCGCACTG